>NZ_JAVRCA010000008.1:0-216318 GCF_034530995.1 Nostoc sp. DedQUE04
ACGACCTCTGTGAGGGCTGGCAGCTTGCAAAAGAGACTTAACGGGAAAAGTCAGATAGGTGTATCAGGTTCTTGTATTTTCAGTTTTTTGCATTCCAATGCGGTCAAAGCTTTACCTGGCAACAGTTCTGAATTTTCGGTCATAGCTGTAGAGGGCAGTAATAAACCAGTTAATATCGTGCCTATTGAAGTCACTTCAGGCTTTTGGTTAAATCAAGCATTCAAGGATAATACTAAAGCTCAAGCATTGATATCAGCGTGTATGCAAGAGGCACTACAACGGCGTTGTGATGCTGTCTTCAAGGTAGCCAAGACTGAACAACAGTATGAAGCGCAAGCATCTATTAATAGGGAATCCTGGGAACAAACAAGACAGTATTTAAGAGAGTCCCATAATGCCTTTACTCTTGCTTGTTCAAGATGGAAATTTAACGCAGCACAAGCGCATGATTCAGTTACTCTTGCTGTATGCGGTAAAAAAGCCTCTGAACTACGAGAGCTGGATGTGATAGAGGGCGCTCCTGATATCGGATTAAATCATATTGAGAACCTAGAAGCAATGAATAAGATAGCTAAGGTGAAGAATAACTTTGCTAGATACAAAAAAGGCAATGTTAGAGAACGCATCATTAGAGCGCTATTTGATGCCATTAAGCAATAAAAATATCCTCTAACGGAATGTAAGCCACTAAGAGGATATCGCAAATAACAAGACTCTCTCAATAGCTGCGAACTAACGAGAGAGTCCTATGCACTAAAAACCAGTGCTAATAATATTCATTCTGACAACAACAATAATACTAACAATGAAAAACAATATCGTACAGTTCTACAGACCCATTACCTTCATTTTTTGCTTAGGTTCATTGAACTGCTGGATAAGAGAAATATGTGATGAATACAGCTTGCTATCTTTGACTTGGGACGGGCAAAAGCTTGTATGTTGCAAAATAGACCCTATATGGGCTGAAGATTATGCACAAGAATTAATAAGTGCAGTATTGAGACAAGTTCCTATGAGCTTGCCAGATGAGGAACCCTTGGATATAGAGTACGCTAATGACCCTTGTAAATTGGGTGCTACCTTAGATAACACCCGCGATAACACCGCTGATGTCATCCAAAATGACACCCATTCTGTAGCATACTCAAGACCACATATTCAAGATGACAATGACCACGTGATAGAGCTTGAGTTAAGGGCAAAAGAGTGGGCGCTACGTTATCCACACGTAACAGTGGAACAGTGGAAAGCAATCTTTCTTGGCAACTTACCCGATTAAGGGTCAAGGGTTAATCGGTTTGTCGTGAGTTAGCTACTCGCTAGCAGAAAAAGTTATTCTAAAACCTTAAGGTATTAGAAAAACATTTTCTACTAGAGGCTGTATGGCTTTATGTTTTTGGGGTTTTTAACTCGCGGCTGAACAAGTAACTCCTAAGTTCATCGTTACATGGCTTTTGGACTAGCGCGAGAAAATCCCTGTCTGTGGATGCCGTGATTGACCATGAACACCCTTAAGCATCAAAACATACCGTTAACTTGGTGCAAGTGCCTTAAAGGCGATTTTGTCGCTAGGTGTTAAAGTTTGCTCACTTACGCAAGGTTCGAATTGTTGTTTTTTTTGCCAACAAATAATGGGTATTTGGTTGGTACAAGATACTGATATACCCCATAAAAAAAGATGACATCCTGTGGTGTCATCTTAGATAGTATCACGGGTGTCATCTAAGATGGCATCCGTTTTTTATGGGTATACCCTACTGCTTCACAATCGCTGGAAGGCTGATTCTATCGATATCAAGCCTGAGGTAATGCTCTCGGATTATTTATTCAATCAATGGTTTATTGAATTGTTTTTACTGGCACTTTAGCTTTGTCGTCTTTTATTTGGTAGTCGCTCGGAAGGTGTTTGTAATGCTTCAATAATTCCACTAGTTGCTGAGGTGTTATTCCACGACCATTCCTCCTTATAAAGTACTCAATACTTCTAATATGCACCCCGCTAATTCGGGCATTCATCCAATCTTTATCGTCAAAGATTAACTCACTACTACTGTAACCACCAATCTGGGAAGAGTGCCCATTGACAAACATAATAGCTAGTGATGAAAGTATCCTGTCACGAGTGACCTCCTTTAGTCGTTTATATTCCACAACGATATACCCTTCCGATGTCTCATAACGTGTCACCTCCTTATATCGACAATTCATTTCAATGACTTGATATTCGTGAGAGTGTTCAATAACAAATTTATTAGATGGCTTTGTTTTGCAAAGCTCATGATATGTCAACATTGTTGTACTCCTATATGCATAAGTGATACGTTCTTTGACGATTCAACGACACAATGCAGAATCAACTGCCTGGCATCATAACATCACTAACATCACCCAAATATCTTTTGGCAATCATGTTGGGAGAATTGCCTACCCACTTAGCTATCATTACGCTATCAACGTTACTTCTGACCATCATTGTTATAGCAGTATGTCTCATCTGGTAAGGATTCCTATACTCAATCTCCGGCAAAGTCTCAAGTACAGACTTCCATGCCCTATTAGCAAAGTTATGCCAGTCAATAAGACCACCTTTTTTAGCAGGAAATACGAAATCATCAAGAGAACATTTATCAGGTTTGATAGCATTAATGACGGTCTTTATTTGGCTGTTTACTGTAATGGAGCGCTTTGATTGGGTCTTAGTACCTGCCTCTATCTCGCCACTTGCTGTTAGCTTTTGACAGAAGGTAATCTTCGTTCCTTTGATGTGTTTCCATTGCAACGCAAGTGCTTCCTCTGGTCTACATCCAGTAGTAAACAAGAATTCCACCAATGGAGCGTAGTAGTTATAGTTTGTATTCGCATAAAAAGCTTTAATAATCTGCTTGCGTTCATCATCGCTAAAAGGATTGATATCCTCTTTAGTTCCTGATTTTTTTGTCGATGGGATTAAGTTTCTCAATCCCTCAAAAGTGTTTGACTGTAACTTGCCACTAGCTACACCCCATTTACAGCAAGCATTTATCAATTTCCACTGCTTCTCGATACTACTAGTGGATGTACCTTTATGGTCTTCTACTAGCCAGTGCATTACAGCAACAGCATCTCTCGCTAACTTGTGAGGGCATTTTATAAGCTTGTTTTTAATGCGGTCGTAGTCAATCATGCTGTTTGCCATCAAGGTTTTAGACTTGAAACGGGTATAGTCTTCAAACAGTTGCAGTAAATCAACCGCATTCACTGACAGCCTTGCAGCAACAATCTCTCTTGCTTCTTCAGCGTCCTGTATAGCGGCTTCCTTTGTTCTGCCTTGCATTGCATTAGGCTTGTACTTTGTCAATGTGGAGTCAAAATATCCGGTTGTGCAGTCTTGGTAAATTCGATTAGCAATTTCTTCAGCTTTTGCAAGTGCTAACTTGTCGTGATAACTTGCTCCGGGTGTGGGGCTGAAACTATATCTTTTACCTGCGTGGGAAAACCTGATGATTATTGACCCGTTATTCTCCCTTGGTGTAATTTCTCTCATATTTGCCACATTTCTTACTTGTTTACACTATTCTGGCATAAAACTGGCATAAAAAGACATCGAAGGAGTCAGTGTTTAACGTAAAACTCTTAACTAGCTTGGTTTTTAAGCAATATTGAGATAGGACTGAAAATCCTCGTGTCACCGGTTCAAGTCCGGTTCCTGGCATCGAATACAGCTAAAAACACTTCTGACATATTGCATAAGCAAAAGAGTTGCCTGCAAGTTGTTTTTAGCTGGGGTGGAGAACGCTATTAGAATGCGTTCCTTCCCTACACCCTTAGCAAGTTGAATTTACCTATAATCAAAGATAATCAAAGAAACCGAAGCCACTGCGGTAATAGTCATGCTGTCAGAAAACCTTAAACTCGTTGGGCTTCCAAGCACTGACGAACTAGCCTGCTCGGACGATATACCTGTGGATAATGAGGATCAAAATTTTCTGTCCAACATTCTACTGTTCCTATTAACCTCGATTTGGGCAACGCGCACCGATTGGTTTTTCGGCGTAGACATGGCAATCTACCACACAACAGGGGCTAATGCGAGAGTTCCCATAGTACCAGATGGGTTTTTGAGTTTGGGAGTCGATCGCAAAAAAGGTGGTAAATCGCGTAGAAGTTACGCTGTCTGGGAAGAAAATGAGGTAGTACCGATACTAACATTGAAGATGGTATCCCATTCCCCAGGAAGTGAATACGACGAAAAGTTAGAAATTTATCGGAAACTTGGCGTACTTTACTACATTATTTACAACCCCGAATATTGGCAACGCGATCGACATCAACCATTTGAAATTTACAAATTGGTAGATAAAAATTATCAATTACAAATTGGCGAACCCCATTGGATGCCAGAGGTTGGTTTAGGAATTGGACGACATCAAGGTGTTATTGGTGGAATTGGTCAGGAATTTCTATCTTGGTATGACGAACAAGGAAATCGGTATTTAACGGCAGAAGAAAAAGCAGAAAAGTTTGCACAGCATTTACGTTCTCTTGGTATTGACCCCGATAATTTACCCAGCAATCCGTAAATTAGGTTTGCTTCAAGCTAAAAAGCGGGAATTTGTTAAGTAGTTGAAATCTTGTCAGCTTTTATGCTTAAAATTGCACAAGAGGTTTATTTAGCATCTACTGACAGCTAAAGTTAACCCTTTGCAGGACTACCCCAAGCAATGCTGACTGAAATTTTACCTTTCCGTTTTGAGTTAGACACGATCGCGATCGCTGGAGCGAGTTTGTGGTCATTGGCGCTATATCTAGGTTTTTCCAAAGTCAATGAATGGGTAATCGAGCAACTCAATCGCTGGTTTAACTTTGCCGAACGATCGCTTTATACCAGCGAGTCAGAATTTGAAAAGACTCGTAAAGCCAGAGAATCCCAAAACGCTTTCTACGCCTCACTGTTTAGCATTGTGCCTTTTTTGGTAGTTGGCGCTTTAGTTAACTGGGGTGTAGAACTCAGTTTAGGGTCTAGTTGGGGAATCAGCTTAGGTATACTTGCGTGTATTAGTTGTGGCATTTTTGAACTGGGACGACGCAATGGCGAATCTTCGGATTAAGTGCTGGTCTTTAGAAGTTCACCAAGATTGTTCGAGAAGCTTTTTTAAGCGTGGCTTGATATCATAATACCTATTCTTGTCCTCCATAGCTTTTGAGTAGCCTAATCATTTCTTCAAAATTGATTGATTTTGCATAAGCAAGAGGAGTTTTGCCATTACGATCTTTAGCATTTATATTTGCACCCTTAGATATCAAAAATTCAGATGTTTCTAAAATATCTTTTAAATGAATACGTGCCTTACCTTCTTTAGTATTAATTTGTGCTTTATAGTGTAGTGCAGTTAAACCTTTATCATTTGTTGCATTAATATTTGCACCTTTTGCAATGAGAAGTGCAGCAATATCTTTTCTGTATGCAAAATCAAGTGGTCTTAAGCCCTCAGAACTCACATTGTTAACATCTGCATTCATGGAAATTAGTAGTTCGACGTATACTTTACAACCAAATCCAACTGCTGTATGCAATAAAGGAAATGGCGAACCCCAAGCATATGGGGCATATTTAGGTATCGGCTCATTAATCATCTGAGGATATTTTTGAATACCTCTAAATAAAGACTCTATTATTTTTTTCTCTCGACATGTTTCTCTGCTTACAGGAGGAATTAATATTAATACCTTTTCTTCTTTGATAATTTCTTTTTTTGTAGCTTGCTGTTTTGCATAACTTAAATTCTTACTATATTCAGCAATTTTTTTCTGAGCGATCGCATAATTTTCGCTATTATATGGTATAGTTCTCATCAAATTTATTGCTTCTTGCCATTTACTATAAACTAAATTCCAATCATCCTTAGATACAGATGATTGACTTATAGTAGTAGCGCTAACAGCTGCATCTAGTGCATCTTGAAAAGTATTTTTAGGCGATTCTGATGAAATTTTAGAATTATTTAGAGACAAAGATGATTCAGCTTTTGGCGAGGAAATGGGTGATTGTACTGTTAATTGCACTTTTTGTGGTGATGAACACCCAGCTAAAAAAATTACCAATAAAATACTTGTATAAGCGGGTACTAAAAAAAATCGCATCAGGATAATTGTATTTAAAGTATATATTTTAGGACTTACGCAAACTCTACGAATTCTTGGCGTTCTTCTCTACGAGACGCTGCGCGTTGGCAGAAGCCGTAGAGAAGGCGTCTTGGTGGTACCCTTCAGCAAGCCGCAAAGCGTCTACGAGAAATTAAGCTTTTTGGCTATTTTTGCGTAAGTCCTGTATTTATTACTTTCTATAATTCCCAACCGAAAGTGTAAAACAACACGGCTATACCTTTTCGATTTTTTGATTGGTTGACCATTTATCGTGATGTGTTTGTTACTTATAAAGCCAGTTTGGGCTACATTTGGGCTTAATTTTTGTCTAAGTTTCACTATTAAAAATTCAAATTAAATTCTGCCAAACTGTTCCTACTTCCCAATCTCCTCACCAACAATCTGTGCTATCTTCTGCGCTGCACCGCTTTCACCGCGAATATTTCGGAGTTTAGCGCGCATATTATCCAATTTTTCTGGATTCGCCAAAAAGTCTAAAACCATTTCTCCAATATCTTGTGGTTGAACTTTACCCATAATTTCTGGGACTATCTCTTCTTGTGCCCAGATATTTGGCCATGCTAATAAACCTTTACGTCTCACAAATCTCAGAAATGACCAATTAATCACCTTAGCGCATAGCGTACCGACTACTGGCAGATTTGCCAACAATCCAGGTAAACCATCCCAAGAACGCATGGCATCAAGTTGCTGCGTTGGCAGTAAAACAATCATTGGCACTCCTAAAGCACCAAGTTCAGCAGTGTTTGCACCCACCGTAGTCAAGCAGATACAGCACTGGGATAATAGGTGATATGCAGGATTTTCTTGCCACAGTTCCACAGTTAAGCCCGTTGCAGTTTTGAGCAATGCCTTGCCTTGAGCATCCTCTGGGATAATTAAGGAAGCACCGCCAAAGCCAAAGATTTCAGCAATAGAGTTCTTTTGGGGATTGGCAAAACTAGCTAAAGTTGGTAAATCCAAAGTTGGGGCTACAGGAATCACAAATCTGATTTGCGGTCTTTTTGCATGAATGTATTCGGCAATAGCTAAACATAATGGTACTCCTTGGGCTAATTTTGCTGCTTTTGAACCAGGGAGTAACCCAATCAATTCAGTCTCTTGTTCTACTTTGTGGGTTCGCCCTTGGCGTTCTCGAATAGTAGCCGTTGACGCATCTATGTCATTAGTCATTTGTCCTTTGTCGTTTGCTAAGGACAAATGACCAATGACTAATGACGAATGACTACTAGCTTCTAGCATCAAATCACCGACAACAGTGAATTTGTGAGCATATTTTGCTGGGACTTTGGCTGCTACTTCGGGTTTCATCACGCCAAAGCGATCGATCCAGTTATGCCAACGAGCTTCCCATTCAGCGTAAACAACTGTGCGGTATCCGAGCTTTTTGCCTATAATCACTGGAAAAATTTGATCGCCGCCCAAAAAAACGATAACACCGCGACTTCTCCAATCCCAATTTTCAAATGTTTTGCCCCAAAGCAAAAATTGCCAAAAATGTTCTGCTCCCTGAACTCTATCTACTTCGGGGTAAGAAAGAGCGATCGCTGCTTCTTTACCACTGGCATTTGAGCAAGGCGATAATACCACAGAAATTCTCACTACAGAACGGTCATCCCCTAGTTCTTGCCGCAACGCCTTTACTACTGGACGCACCCAGGTTGTTACTTCACCTGGGCCATTTGAAAGGATCAGAATATCTACTTGAGTCATTAGTCAAAAGGCAAATATTACCTAATTTGTTCTTATGCTATAGGTATATACTGTAGCTTGTTAATGAGATTTGATAACCTCTTTCACATTAATTTTGCATAGAGTTGGCAGTTATTTAATCGCTACCACTGTCACCTAGATTGCGACTACTGGCTTTCACCTACATTTAGTTGAGATTACCCAATCATCCAAAAGTTTTAATTTTAAATACCTATTTTACTAGATAAAAATTGACCATTTTATAAAATTTAAATATCAGTAATATTATCTAATTTATCAAAAAAATATAGCGATAAAGTTGATTATTATATTTTCTGTAAAATATATTTTTGGAATTTATACCATTTTTTTAAGGCTGCGCCAAACCCTTTTAACTTATTTACTTTCTTTATTTCTTTGTATTTTTTGCGTCGTTTGCGGTTCGTTTTTCTTTTTTATTTCTTCTACTTAAAGATGGTTTAGCGCATCTTCATACAGAATTGGTATTACCCGATGGTAAGCCTATACGTACTTCGCAATACAGGTCTTTAAAGAATGGTTAGCAAAGTTTAGGGTATTGACAATCGCAGCGATGGGTAACAATCATAGCTGCAATTATTAATAATTTTTTGGGCAATCTAAATATAGCCCTTTTTTTTGCTTATCAAACCCATTATTTAGAGGGTGAACCCTGCGATCAAAGGCAATTCCAGCCCATCTGACATTAAAATGTATTCTTCACGCAATTTACTGATTCGATTTATTCTTGGCGGCACTACTCTTCTTGTGAGTATTTCTGCTTATTTTAGCTATCAAGCTGCTCGGAAAATAACGCTACAAGACTTGAGAGGAAAAGCTTTTTTAGAGGTACAGAGAGGAGTTGATGAAATTGAGGAGTGGTTACATATTCGCAAAGTCGAGGTACAAACCCTTGCTCATACTTCAACTGTACGCTCCTTAAACTGGTCTATAGCAGAACCTTATTTAAAGTCAGAAGTTGAGCGGATCGATGAATTTTTCTTTTTCCAAATAGTTACCCCGGATGGTTCGTATTTTAATACTAAGATTGGTCGGTCAAATAAGAATATTAAGGATCGAAACTACTTTCAAAAAGCATTAGCGGGAAAAAGCAACATTTCCGATCCCTTTATCAGCCGTTCCACAGGTATTCCTTTAATTGCGATCGCCACTCCAATCTGGTCTGATTCTCCTACCAATCGTTCACCGATTGGGGTTTTCCACGGCAATGTTAAAGTCGATCGCATTGCAAAGGTGGTTAACTCGTTGCGCTACGGCAAGAACAGCTATGCATTCGCCCTCAATTCCCAAGGAGAAGCGATCGTCTATCCCAACTCAACCTTAATGTCAACGTTAGAAAAACCTGCACCCAGCCTGCTGAAAATTCCAGATCGGAATTTAAATGCGATCGCGCAGCAGATGGTAAAAAAACAACAGGGAATTCAATTGATGGAAATTGACGGCACTAAAAAGTATGTTGCTTATGTACCGTTACAAGAAGCTAATTGGTCTGTGGCTTTGGTAATTCCGCGCCAAAACATTGAATCTCGGCTACAATTCCTCGATCTGATCGCCCTAATTGTGGGCGGATTGACAGCGATTATCGTCACTGTCTTGTGGCAGGTACAAGCTTTTGAACAAGCTCAACTGAAAAAATCTAAAGCAGCGGCTGATACCGCAAACCGGGCTAAGAGCGAATTTTTAGCCAACATGAGCCATGAACTGCGAACGCCCTTGAATGGTATTTTGGGTTGCGCTCAAATTTTGCTGCGTTCCAAAGCTTTGCCAGAGTCAGAGCAATATCATGTAAACATTATTGAACAGTGTGGCTCTCATCTACTGACTTTAATTAATGACATTTTGGATCTTTCCAAAATTGAAGCGCGAAAACTAGAACTGAATCCTCAAGATGTGCATTTTCCGTCTTTTTTACAGGGTATTGTCGAAATTTGCCAGATTCGGGCAGAACAAAAAGGCATTTTGTTTGTCTATGAACCCACAAGCAACTTACCCACAGGAGTTCATGTCGATGTCAAAAGGTTACGTCAGGTTCTTTTGAATCTGCTGGGAAATGCCATTAAATTTACCGATGAGGGTAAAGTTAACTTCGAGGTTGAGGTAATCGATCGACTGACTGCTGATGAACAGACAGAGAAATATCGCATTCACTTTAGTGTAAAAGACACAGGAATTGGCATAACTCCAACCCAATTGGGCAGCATTTTTCTGCCATTTGAACAAGTAGGTGAAAAAAAGCATCAGATAGAAGGGACGGGGCTGGGTTTAGCTATTACTCGGCAGTTGGTGCAGATGATGGGTAGCGATATCCAGGTTAAAAGTGAGATCGGTCAGGGTAGTACTTTCTGGTTTGAAATTGCGATCGCCCAAGCCAACGAATGGGTACAGTCTGCGATGGCTGTATCCAAGGGGCAAATCATTGGCTTTGCAGGTAGACCCCGCACGATCTTAATGGTGGACGATCGCTGGGAGAATCGCACAGTAATTACAAATTTACTGCAACCATTGGGTTTCAAGGTGGTTGAAGCCAGCAACGGTAAAGAAGGTTTAGAAAAAGCGATCGCCTTGAAACCAGACCTAGTGATTACAGATTTACTGATGCCAGAAATGGATGGGTTTGAATTGATTAAACACCTACGTCATACCCCAGATATCCACGATATCAAGATTATCGTCTCTTCTGCTAGTGTCTTTGAAGCCGACCAACATCGCAGTCTGCAAGCAGGAGGTGACACCTTTTTGAGCAAACCTGTACAGGCAAATGAATTACTGCATCAATTAGAGTGCAATTTAGGTTTGACATGGATTTACCAGCAATCTGAGGAACAAAAAATTAATTCTTCGCCTACAACACTTGATACACCAGATAAATTGACTCCTCCTTCACCCGATGTATTGCAAGAATTGATGAATTTAGCCAGTAAAGGTAACTTCAATGACATTTTAAAATGGGCAGATAAACTAGAGGAAACAGACGCAAAATTCACTCTCTTTGCTAACCAATTGCGGCAGCTAGCGAGGCAGTTTGATGAAGATTTAATCCTTAATTTTTTGAGCGAAAATTCAAAGGATTAATTTTCCTAAATTTATGGTGATTTTATGCCGTGAATTTTGAATTGAGAGTCTTCTCCTTTAACGTTTTGCAAAGAAGCAACGTGAATCAATATAGGATAGAAATATTATGACAGTAACTATAGGCGACCAAAAAAATTTCCTAAATAGCAATCCTAGTAGAGGAATTATTTTAGTCGTGGACGATAACCCTGCCAACTTACAAGTTTTATCGAGCTTTTTGGATCAGTCTAGCTTTGAAGTTTGGGCAGCTCGCAGTGGTGAAAAAGCCATTCAGAGATTAGACAATGATAATTTACCTGATTTAATCCTGCTTGATATCATGATGCCGGGTATCGATGGGTTTGAAACTTGTAAATACCTCAAAAGTGAAAGCAATCCCCGTATTCGGGATATTCCGATCATTTTTATGACTGCTCTTTCAGATACTGCTGACAAGGTTAAAGGATTGCAATTAGGAGCCGTAGATTATATTACTAAACCTTTTCAGTATGAAGAAGTATTGGTGCGAATAGAGCACCAACTGAAACTGAGAAATTTGACGAAAACCTTGATTGACAAAAACGCCGAATTACAACAGATTCAAACCCAACTGATTCAAGCAGAAAAGGTCGCAACTTTGGGTCAAATGACAGCAGGAATTGCCCATGAAGTAAATAATCCCATCAATTTTATTGCTGGAAACTTGCATTTTATTGAAGAGTATTTCCAAGAGGTTGTTAATTTGCTCGAACTATATCAAAAGTATATACCCGATCCCCCGGATGAAATTCAAAATGCTATTAAAACAAAAGATATCAATTATTTGTTAAATGATTTATCCAAAATTATTCAATCTATGCAAATAGGTACAGATCGCGTTACAGAAATTGTGTCATCCTTGAATAAATTCTCTCGACACGGAGAAGCAGGTAAAAAACTGGCTAACCTCCATGAAGGTTTAGAAACTACACTACTCATTCTTGGACATCGACTTAAAGCAAATGGTCATCGTCCAGCAATTAAATTAATCAAAGAATATGGAGAATTACCACTTGTTGAGTGCTATCTAGGCGAACTAAATCAGGTTTTTATGAATTTGATTGGTAATAGTATCGATGCAATTGAAGAAATCCAAAAAAATCAATATTTTGATGAAAACTTTCGACATATTGGGATGATTTGGATTAAAACTGAAGCAATTGGAGAGCGAGTTATTCTCAAAATTGCAGACAATGGCTCAGGAATCAGTGAAGCAAACCAGACAAAGATATTCGATGCTTTTTATACTACAAAAGTCATCGGTAAAGGAACAGGACTAGGTTTATCTATTGCTTACCAAATTGTAGTTAGCAATCATCACGGTAAGCTAAATTGCCATTCAACACAAGGTGAGGGCACCGAGTTTGTGATTGAATTACCTATTCTATAAATTAAAATCCTAAATTCTACCCACATTGGCTGAATTATTAGTTGCAAGCTCAATTACTACCAGAGAAAAAAGCAAACTCTCGTTTAATATTCCAGCGCTTCCCGTCGTGAAGCAGCAAGGTTAATTTGTCAGCAGTAAACTCAAAATGCAACTGACGATTTTCAAATTCTGGCCAAGCAGCTTTAAAATTCTGCTTTGTTAAATCCCGAAATGCAACCGTTAAATGGGGGGAAAAAGGGCGGGTTTTAGAAACTTTATCAACAATTCCCAAGTTGCTTTCTGTATAAGCCATTAAATCAGCTTGCAAAGTTAAAAGTTCTTGACTTTTGACGACATTAATGTATGTGACACGAGGTACAAAGGCATCAAACCCTTGCAGTGTAATTGCTACTAGCTGTTGTCCACTGGTAAACTCCTTCAAGGATGCTTCTAATAGTGGCAAGTTATCATCTGCCCATTCAAAGGGCGGTTGCAGGGTAATATGAGGCGGAGACTTTAGCGCCCCGCTACTAGCATAGCGTGAGGCAAAGTATTGCTTAATCTCGTTGGCGTAGTCTTGAATATCTTGCGGTGGTAGGAGGGCAACAAAAAAGCGGCTCATATATCTATATCAATTATTTTTATTGCTTAATAATTGGTGGTTAATGGGAAAACTTAGGAAAGATGGATCGAGTTGGCGCTTGATCCGTCATGTTGTTTACTGAAAGAGAAAATTAAATGAGCGATCAAATTATTCTGTCTGATGAGGATGTTGTTTCTATGGCTCAGGATGCTAACTTGACTGGGGCTTCAACATCAACAGGTGAAGAATTGATGCAACGTCTGAAGTATTTAGTGCATAGGAACAGCAACTTACAAGCGGATAAGGCTTCAGATTGGTTTGAAGATGGTGCGAACTGTAAGCTTTTACTGGCTCAGGGTGGCGGCTGGCAGAAAGGTAAAATCAGAATTCTCTTTGAATTTGTTTCTGAGAACCCGAAACCAACAAAACCATTGATTTCCACTAACTCGGCATCTCCACTGGATGATCTACGATCGCACCTAGAAGTCTAACATTCACAGATGCGTTGCTTCTGCTGTTTTAGTGAAATCTTCAGTAAATCGCTATAGTTCGTGTATATTGCTACTTGTTTGCTACTCAAAAATAGTCATAACTAAAGCAGGATGTTATTGTAACTGGAGTTAAGAAGCCAATGCCGTGGTTTGTAAAAATAGGAGTAAACCTCGTCACAACAAGCTTTTTATAGAATTCAGTCACGTTTCTACTCATTTGCTACTCAAATGCACTGTCTTTTATGAGATTTTTAGCGATCGCAAGCAGGAATTTTGCTACTCAAATGCTACTCATTTAGAGCAATGGACTCTTAATCTATTGGTTGCGGGTTCAAATCCCTCGTCACCCACTACTTCCAGCCCTTCAAAAAACCCTTTGACTAATTCTTGACTAAATTGAGCAAACGCTCTCTTCCGAAAGCCTTGTCTATCAAGGGTGAACAGCGCCAAAGCTTTGACTAACTTAAATAAAAACGATTACTGCCCAGTGGACTTTCTCGTGTGTCCATAGCCAGTTAAAATTTAAAAGCTCACACGCCAGGGCCGCTTGACCTTATTCCCGGTTCCGGTGGTATTGCCTTGGCTTTAATATAGCAAGTGACAAAAACGGGATTATGGAAGAACCAACAAACAGTAAACCAATAATCGCAGCAATCATTGATTCACAAAACTATCTTTACGAGCAATTAAAAGAACAATTAGCAATAGAGGATAAAACTGAATATGAATTAATTACGTTGGGATTAGCTCTATACAAATTAGGCTCAGAATGCTTAGAAAAAGCAAATTACAAGCCTCAAGACAGTTAAAGTGTGACAAAAACACAATTATGCCATTTAAAATTTTTGATAGCCCTTACCATGCGGCTATTGACCGGGTATCGCGTATTTTGTCGCCCAAGACAATCTATAGAATTTTAACAGAGGGTTATTTCTTAGGTTTTCAGAAATTGCCTCCAGATGTTTTTGTAGCGGCTTGTATTATTGTCTGCTTACATAGAATTTCTAAGAGTCCATTAGCGTTATTTACTTTTGGGAAGTATGAACGAAGATGAAGCTAAAATTTATAATTTATTACTAAAGACTGGCCCGTTGAGAGCCGTCCAGATTCATGAAACCCTAAACATGGGATTTCATCGGTTATATCCAGCCATACATCGGCTTAGAAAGCAGGATTTTATCCAAGGGCGTAAGCAGCCTGGGAACCAGTTGACCTACGAGCTTACAGGGCTAAAACCTGTTGAGTGACAAAATGGAGATTATGACTAATCGGTACTATTACAAATTAGAAGGACAAACCCCGATTCCTGTTGAGTCCTTCATGGAGTGGTCTTTGTGGATAATGTCAGCTAGCACCACGGTTATGATCAATGAACTTAAAGACTCTATAATTTCAACTAGATTCGTGGGCATAGACTTAAACCCTGGCAGCAGCAACTTGCTTTCTCAACCGATGATATTTGAAACATTGGTCATGGGTGGGGTAATGGATGGAAAAAGAAACTTCTACCCCACTTGGGATGAAGCAATACAGGGGCATCTGAAAATATGCACACAAGTTTTTAAGCTTTCAAATGACTAGAGTGAATCCCCAGTGAGTTAATCTGGAAACGCACATGGGAAAACAGCGTCCGCTTGCCCGTACACTACACAACGCCTGTCAGAAGGTAGTGGACATAGTGCAGGAGAAGGTTAACTCTTCTTCAGGATGGGAGGCAGGGAATAAATACTTGTGCATTCCCTAATTTGTCTAGAGTCCCCATAAAAGTTTCAGTTACCCTGAATCCCCACAAGACATGAATGAATTAACCATCGCAGAAGATCCAAAACAATTTCTTAAACAGATGATGAGTAGTTTTTCGGAAAGGATGTGGTCTGCTGGCTGGCTTTCAGGGCTTGAGTTTATCCTATGGAAAAAGGTCAGGTCATGCTCAGATGACCTAACCTTACGAGAAATAGCTGACTTTAATTTTTATGCAGGATTGGCTGGTGGGTGGTGGATCTGGGAAAAAGATCAAAAGTCTGAGGTGTTTGTCACTCTAGATCGATGGCTAGAGATTTACAACCAAAATGTAAACTCCCAGTAACTAAAACTTGTCATCTCGGATTTGGAAATTAGATTGTTTGTTGAGAAACCCCGCAATCTGCTTGACCCAGTTAGCAAGTCGGTCAAACTTGTGCTTGACCATGTTTTCAATACCGTTAAGCCGATATTCAACGAAAAGCTTTTTTTCGTTGTACTCAGTTAGATGCACGTCTAATTTTCTTTCAACAGTGTAGAGGCGATCGACAAAGTTATCTTTAAGTTGATCGACAGCTGTTAGTACAGTAGACTCAACTCGGTTAATTTTAGCGTTGATATTTGCCTCTACCTGTGCCAATCGGTAAATTGCTCCTACTAAAGTAAGCAGTCCAAGAATAATGGTTAAAGCATTGTTAATATCAATTTTCATTTTATATACCCAGCGATGTTTTTATCGCTTGAACATCATCTTCTAGGGTTGTCGTATCTATTCCCTCATATTGGTAAATAGCAATATTGGCATTGATAAACCATTTAGGAACTTGCAGGGACAGGAAGTAATTAGTATTCAAATCACTAAAAAATATTAAATTAAACTTACCTAAAAATAAGCTTTCAGGTTCACCGACGAAACTTGCACCCAAGCCAGTTGTTAAACTGCGGCGTAAATATCCTGCATAGTTCCAAATTTTTCCTACAGGAACAGTAGTGTTGACAGACACAGCAATGATGGGTTTATCAAAAACTACGGGAATATTTATTTCAGTTATCCTTTGATATATTGGTTTCCCTGCTGAATCATTTAAGTAACTTACAGCAGGGAAAGAATCACTGTATTGCAAATTCCAATTACTTTCTATCCCTAGCTGTAAATTCCTACTCACTTATACCCCTCGGCACATTATCAACTCGACATGATCGCAAAATTCACCCACTATTTCGTAAGGATTCTGTACCCCATGTAATTGCAGCTTATCGCAGTAGTCAGCTAGAGAGATTTCATTCTGTAACCATTGTCTTGCTGCTTGGTTACACCCAATCATCCCAGCGAATTCTGCATCGCTGGCATCAATATCAATCTCTACTGCTAGTAAATCAATATCATCGCTGGGAACCCATAGAAATCCTTCTCTCTGGGCTATTGGGCTATACATGGATTAAATTCCTTCTGGGGTGAACTTGTAGGATTTTTTGACTGTAGCGGTGCCGGCATTTTTCCAAGCACTTGCGCCACTTGCCCTAGTTTTAATATCCAGAACAGCTGTGTCAAAATCCTCAGACATCGTTTTCCCACCAAAGGGCATTGATACTGTATCAGTTGCAGGCTTTTTATAAGTAGCTCCAGTGATACGGGAGACACGATCAACAAAAGATTCTTTGTTGGTAAAACTCAGCTTAGCAAACTTATATTTGGGGTTTTGCAAAACCACAGGGGTAGTTCCGGCCGCTGTGAGGAAATACTGCCCAAGCAATGCAGTACGCAGAGCATTGGCTACATCTTTCCCAACAGCCGTGCCTTGGGTCGCGTCTAAAATCTTAGATGTCTCAATGTAGGTAACGATTGTGCCGGTAGAGTTGAAGGGAATAATAAAACCATCTGCAAACACCGGTTTAGCTCTGCCAGTACTAATGCCCGGAATTGCGTCATACAAAGCTTTTTTCTGTTCTAAGGTCTTTGCCTGCCAAGCTTTGTAAGCATCATATCTAGCCTTTTGGCTTTCATATCTGTTTAACGCTCTAAAACCCATATTGATTAATCTCTCGTTTAGATTTTTTTCCAACATAGGCTAGTTTTTAACGTTATCCGTTGTGGTGAAACCTAATAGGTTTCAAAGAAATTTCCCGACCGAATTTCACAGCCACTCTACTAACGACTTATTTCTAAGCGTGGTATCAATCAGGAATATCGGAGAAACCAAATTACCTAAAGAGATATAGGCGTATCGAAATCGGAGTATGGCAACTGGTCTGTATCGCCTGTTGTTGTACTGTTTTCCTAAGATAGTTGTCTTTCCAGCCGTGGCAGTAGTTGTACTGGCTTTGTCTGGATCGTTTAGCAGAATATGGCTGTCACCCTTGTAAGGTACATCAATTGCGTTACACATTTTTGAATATATACTTACCGCATCAGCTTTAGAGTTGACCAACAGATAATTCCCTTTTGCAAAACCGTTATCTGGATCGGTGTAGCTTGCTGATTTATTCCCAGTGGTGTAAGTAATTCCTTTTTTATTATCTAAAAATAAAGTTTTAATTTCGTTTGCAATTGCGGTCATATCTGCTTTAGTAATAGCCGGCTTTGCACCTTCACTTGAGCATGAAAAATTCATCAGCCTACAACTTTTTTCATGCTCGATTAATGGTTCGTCTATTGGTTTAGCTGCTGCGTCCTGCGAGAAATATAAAAACAGTTGGGGATGACCTGCCACAGGTGGGGCTGTATCAAATTTTGAGCCATAAACTATAGCTAAATTCTTCCTACCATATCCCAACAAATCAAACAATAAATGATGCCGCAAATTCATCATTAATTGATTGTCATTATCAACCATTGTGCAAGCAACTCTTAAAGCGCTGCGAGGGCTTGCTATATTCGGTTTCCAGTCATTTCCTAAGTCAGAGAAATATTTTTGAACGAGTGCATTGTGTTGAGGTATATAAATTTTTTGCAAATGCTCAAAAGGATCAAAATTGTCAGGCAAGGAATCTTCTGGAGGTGGCTTTGGTATTATGTCAGACATTTTTAATCACCCCCATCGAAAATGTCGTCAAGCACTAGCTGTAAGAAATTAGTGGAATCAGCTTTTGCTTGATCGCCTTCAGTCTTGACCACAGCAGGATCGGGAACATCTAGACCGGGTTTGTAATGAATTACTGTGCCATCGGCGTTGTGAAGTGGATGTTCTTGCGCGTCTGTAGGATCTTTCTGTGATATCTCTCGCTTTAGGTCGGCGACACTACTATCAACGCCGTCCTTTGCAGCAACTAAAGCGATAGGAATCGCAGTGACCAAGGCGATTGCTTGCAAATTCTCACCAACGAGATTCATTTGATTAAAGAATTTTCCTTTCAAATTTGGTTGAGGATTCATATAACTGTAGGCATTTTCGAGAAGTACTCCACCCTTGCGAAGTGCGTTACCAATTTTGCCAACATTCCCGCCGATCACCTCTAAACCCGCAGTTAAAATACCTCCAAGTCCTAGCACTTGGTTATGGATGTTTAGTGCAGCCTGGTAAATACGGTTAGCTTGATCCCACTTTTGTTGTATTTGAGCTGCTGTTGCCTCTCCTACGGTGCTGACAATGACTTCATGTACAGCCTTTCCAAGTACATTACTAATGCTTATTGGCGTTCCATCAAGTCCTTTCGGCAGGATAAATGCTGTTACTTGGTCAATAATCATGAATAACGTTTGACCGAGATTGGAGGACAGCATTAGCGCATTGTGTACCGTTGTTGCAAAAGTTAAAACCGCCAGGGCTTTTTCAATGTATGTATTTTCAGCAACGGCTGTCACTAATCCACTAATTCCACCTGTTACCTGTTGACCTAACTTATTGTTGATGACGTTTAACAGTGCTAAATTTGCGCCATTCACAACAGCACTTGAAGCGCTGACCACAGTAGCAAAACCAGTATTTACTGACGCTTTAATACCCGCTATTGCACTTCCCAATACACCCTGCGTTTGTTGATGTTGTGCGGCGATAAATGCCTTTAATTCAAATACTTCTGCTTGTCCCATATCCTTCCCGTCCTTACCATCTCTGCCAGGGAATCCGTTTCTACCGTTAATACCATTTCGCCCATCTCTACCAGGAATGCCGGGTAACTGAACTTGTACAACAGTGGTGATACCGTTCTGTCCGTTCGTGCCGTTCGTGCCATTTCTGCCAGGTAATCCCGGCAGACCGCGATCGCCTTTGTCACCCTTGAGGCCTCTCAGTCCTTGCAGTCCTTTAACCAACTGAACTGTGGCGATTACCGTTGTTGCGATCGCAAGTGCTTCACCTGCCTTTTGCAATGCTTGTCCACCGAGTTTTGCAGCCTGCTGCCCAATTCCTTCTGCTTTGATGCCTTGTTTGTAGGCTGTGGTGGCATTTTCATTTGCTGTTGCGGCATTACGAACCGCACCGTCAGCTGTCAATTGCGCTTGTTTGGCATTGATTAAAGCACTTTCAGCTATGCCTTGGGCCCTAGCAGATGTCACCTGTGCTGCCCCTGCCTTTAAATTCGCCGCCTCACCAATACCTTTGGCATCTTGGGCGATATTTTTCACTTGTGCGATTGTAGTTTCGTTGTTACCGATCCGGTTTTGAAGTCCCAGGAGTTTGCCAAGAACGCGGGATAAGTCGTTACCCAACGCCACTACACCGTTTTCTACTGCGTCAATGCGATCGCCAAGAATAACTAGTGTTTGTAGTTGCTCAATTATGGTAAATATCGTGCCGATAACCTGAAAAATCTCCAGAATCCTACCTGCTAGTCGCCCTGTGGCTGCTAAAGCTTCTGAGCTTATACCAACTGCTTTTGCAGCATTCGCTACGGCAGTCGCGGTTTTTGATTCTAGTACGCCGATTGCCCTACCTAACCCATCAATTCGAGAACCGACACCATTTACTATCTGCCTTAACCCTGTCGCCTCACTAGCAGCATTAATAACAGCGTTTGTGGCTTTTGCAGATTCAGTAATTGCCTGCCCCGATCGTGATATTGCTTGATTGGATAATCCTTTCGCCAGTTCTGCGTCTTTGGCTGTTTTTATGACTTCAGACAATGATTTATTGGCAGTAGATTTCGCGCTATTGGCTGTACTTGCTACGTCAGCAATAGCGTTATTCATACTAGCTAATGTTTTTTCAAACCTTGCATTCTTTTCTAGAACTTCAGTTGTTTGAGTTACAGCTTTTTTAGCGGTAGCTTCGTTGTCTCCGATGGCAGCTTTCATTTGAGCTAGCGTAGAAGCAAAGCCAGAATTTCTAGATTCTATTGCTGCATTTACTGCTGGTTTTAATTGTGTTGTCAATGCTGCACCAACAGCAACAGCAACAAGCGATTGAATGCTATTACTACCACCTGGCTTTAATGACAATACGTCTCTTTTTAGTGCATCAATTTGTTGCTGAAGCTTGTCGCAACAATCACACTTTCCAGCGCAATCAAGCGCTGATTGCATACTCCCAATCACGCTGGACGTACTCATATATTTAGCCGCAATTCCTATTTTTTAATTGATTAGAAAGACCTTCAATTTGCGCCCAGTCACTATTAGAAATACACTTACCACTGCAACCAGTACCGCAAGCTGTCTCGCATTCCGATAGCGTCTGGTAAAGTCCCAGAGTTCCGTGTACCGTGCTTTTGATGCAAGCACCGTTAATGCAATCGTATTTGATATCTGGTAGAGGATCAGGAACGAAACTTTTAGAAACAATGTATCCATTGCCCCAGTTTGCAAGAAAAATTCTTCCATCACACGATGAAATCAAATTCATAGTTGGACTTGCGCTAACCAGAATCGGATTGTCATCTGCAAAGCCAGGATAAGTTTCTGTATAGTCGCGGTTTCCAGTGTTATACAGTCTAGTTATTAAATTCCAAGTCCCTGATACACCACAATTAGCCATTAGTAATTATCCGGGTCAATTGTTGAACTTGTATCGAGTTTTGCAAGGTTGATTGTCAACTGATCGACCCTATAAGAATCATTGTTACTACCTCTAGTCGTAAAGCTAGAAAATCCCTTATCAATATAAATACTTTGGTCGGTATTTGTACCAAAGTTTGTTTGTGTTAAATAACTTTGTGCGTTCAGATTTATTGCTGCAAGATGTCCTTCTGCGCTTGCACTACCCGGTGTAGCTAGTCCTGCTGTTTGTAAAGCGCTATCAGGAATAAACAGCCCTGCGCTTGGTGTTGTTGCACCACTTGCTAAACGTGTTGCACCTGTTCCAAAAATTTGAACAATTGTAGGTTCTGGCATGAAACGGATTTTTTTATGAAGTGAATAAATCCGTTGTATGAACTAATCAAAATAATGTAAATGTTCCACTTTTATGTAAAAGCAGCACATTTGCTGAGGACGTGGAACCCTTGCAGTGAATAGGATTAATCCAGATTTTGCTATTAGCTAAAAATAGAAATATTCCGGTTTAGCCATTGGGAGTGGTTAAACCGGAACAGTTAATAAGAGAAGGTCGAAATGAAAAATGATAGAGAAGGTCAAGCTGCTGTTATCTCAAATGCGGATTGCTCGAAAATTCGCACCAAAATCAGGAGTCGCAAATACAAATTACTTTTTGATTTGGCTTGGTACACGGGTGAGCGCTGGGGTGCTTTGGTACAGCTGCGAGTAACCGATGTTTACAGCGAGGATGGCAGCCCACGTGAGTATATCAATTTTCGAGCCAGAACGCGCAAGGCTAAACCTAACAGTAAGCGCAAGGCACAAGACCCAGCCGCCAAACGCAAAAACCGACAAGTGCCAGTGCATCCAGTCCTTAAGGAGATATTGCTTGCGTACAAGCCAGAATCAGATTCTCTCTACTTGTTTCCCGCCCGCGAAGGTGACAAACCGATTTCCTTGAGGTGGGCAGATGCAATTTTACGCGCTGCCGTTGAAAAAGCTGGATTGTCTGCCAAAGGAATTAGCACCCACAGCACCCGCCGGAGCTTCATTACCAATCTGGCAAACAAGGGTATCAACTTGGCGATGATTAAAAAAATTACTGGTCACTCAGATTTAAAAGTGCTTTCGGCGTACATCGAGGTCAGCGAAGACGATATGAAAAACGCGATCGCTACTCTATAACACCAATTTTGTGACTTTGTGACAAGCAATACTCTAAACGGATAAGCTGTATTTGCCGATAACACAAATGGGCTTTACTCGCGATCGCACTTTTATCTCTTGAAAAGTACGATCGCATTTTTAAAGGAGAAGAATATGCCTTCTGCAACTAAAGAACTGACTGTACAAGAACTGATTCAGGAATTACTAGACTTTCCGGTTGATGCACATATCTGCTTGACGGATGCCTATGGTGAAACGTATACCATCATCGGCTTTGAGGCTGGATCTGACTGTGTGAATATCGTCATCGCTGACGATGTTGATGACGACGATAGCGATGACGAAGGTTAAGCCCAAAGACAGCGGGGTTTCCTTTAACCTGAAGTCGTCAAATCCTCCACATGGTAAATGGAGGATTCAAGATCATGACAACTTATGTAAGCTATAACTGAATTGCTAAACTTGTGGGGCTTGAATTATTGGCAGAGTTTAGTTGCTCCAGCCCCACTCCCAACAGCAGTAGGTTTTCCACACTCTGACCCGTTCTTATAAATTTTTATTTCTAACTTCCCTTGTCCCAACAGTGTTCCATCTGCCGAAACTATGGATTGTTTAGGAGCAGAAAAGCTTACCTTGTGGGGAAGTATTACTTCAACGTTTTCTACTCTTGAAGGTGCGGTCAGGTCTTTGGTTGAGCCGATAACATACGTTCCAACAATCTTAGTACCCTTGGGGCCATTCCACTGAACCTCGTATTTGTCTGAACCACTAAAAGAATTTGCTACTGAAATTGGGTTTGTGTTTGATGTTGAATTCGGTGAAGGGATGCAGGAAGAAGTACATCCGTGTAAAAACGCAAGTCCAGCGATAGCTGATAGTCTTATGGAATTTCTCATTTTTCTTGGTGAAAACAATAAGTACAAAATTATTTTTCCCAGTATTGAGTTATACATTACTGTGCCAAGAATAGAAAGCTTATCAAGTGCAGGACAATCCATCCGCCTTGAACATCGATCGCAATACTTGTCGATCGCACTCTGGCGGATTATAATGTCAGGCTTTTACTAGTTGATGCGGGAAGTAGGCTTTTGCAAGTCGTTTTTTGCGATCGTCAGATTTTAACCAGATGCCATCGGCTCGAATGGTGGTGATGGTGGCAAAGGTTTCCTTGTACTTGCCAACCAGAATAACTACTTTGTCCCCCACACTAAATTCACTCCTGGGGGATTGTTCACAGCATTGTAAATCCGTGAAGGTCAGACTAAATCTGCCTCGCCCAGTCACATGACAGCTGGCTTCGGAAAACTCATCAAAAATTTGGAATACTTTTACCTCTCGCTGGAAAGATGCACTCCAGTAAGTGCCTTTCTCTTCAATAAATGGCAGGATGGGTAACTCTTGTTCTGTGGCTTGTAGTACATAGCCTTTGTCGTCGAGGCGATCGCGATCGCCTTGGATCACCTTGCGATCGCAAGGCGATCGCCTTACCGGATCACCTTCTGGATTGCTTGCTGGTTCTGCGTTTCCGGCTAAGGTGATCGGGCGATCGTTCTTGATGTTGATTTTTTTCTCTGATTCAGGATTTGATAAAATTGCAATTTTTGATGTACTTAGATGATCACCTTCCAAATTCTCTGGCAAGTTATCGGCTGAAATGGTTTCTAGAAAATGGTTGGTATTGTGGTTGGTAAGGTGATCCGTCAAGGTGATCATAGAGGTGATCACAGGTGATCCATCGTTTTTATACACATCATCATTTTTGCCATTTATCTCGTCATGATAAGTGTTTGAGTCATTTTCAGAGGTGATCCGCGGAGATGGTGTTATTGTTGCACTTTGTAACAGAATTTCTGTACTACAATTTTCGGATTCCCAAGCAATGTAATACAGCTTTTTCGTCCCGCTAAGGCTTCTCTCGTCAAGGCTTATTAGTCCGTCTCTGGCTAATTGCGATAAGCAGCGCCGTGCGTTACCAGAGGTCGTGCTGATATAGTGAGCTACTTCTTCAGCTTCAAATTTGTTGTTAGCGTGTTCCTGTAAAAACTTAACGATGCGGTCTTTAGTGGAATTGTCTGGTGAGCCGAGTTCTTGCCCAACTTCCTCTAACAGAGAAAAACTGAAATCCTCTTCGTTGAAAAATAGGCGATAGCTCGCAGGGAAGCGGCGCGATCGCGATTTCTCGATCGTGAGAATTTTCTCTTGTGGACTAGCGCTGCCGCTAGTGTCTTTTTCGAGCTTGATAACTTCTGAGACGGCGTTCCTAACTGCTGTTGTCCCCCTAGCTCCTCCGCTTTTGTTGGTGTGGTGAACAATGACTACGGTTATCCCTGTTTCTGCCGCGAACTTGTTTAGCTCCAGGACTGGGCGAGAGTATTCTGTTCTGTTTTCGTCGTAAAGGGAGTGGCGGTTAACAAAGGTCAGTGAGTCGATCATCACGATTGCAGGTTTAAATTCATTTGCGTCTTGGTACAAAATCGGCATTGCGTCAGTATTCCAGCCAAATCTAACTTCTGTCCTTTGGCGAACTTCTGTACCTGGTTTGAATCCGCGCTTGTTGAGCGCCTGGAGCATATCGTGTTTTGACTCGTCACCTTGATAAATCAAAACGCGGCGACTATCGGCGGTGGCAGGAAACCCATTCCAGTTTTTACCGGAGGCGATGCAGTGGAGCAAGTCGTAAAGCCATTTGGTTTTACCCACGCCACCATCGGCAATAACTAGCGCGGTGGTTGCCTGTGCGAGTATCCCTCCTAAAAGCCATTTCCTTCCCTCTGTTCCTATTTCCTCTTCAAGTTGATCTAAGCTTTTGCGTGGCTCGACTGTGGCGCACAGTGATTTTATGTAGAGGTCTTCAAGTCCTGTTATTCCTTTTTTTATCTCAGGGTGAGCATTAGCTAGTAGATTAAGCCTGTATAGTTTCAGACTAGGGTCAGATGTTTTAAGGTAAACATCTTCTAGTTCACTTATTAGCTTCTTGTGATGCCACAACTCATTCTCTTCTTTTGTTGGAGCTAGTGGGGTTTCAATTACTGAGAGAACTTTGCTTTTAGAAGCTACACAAATATCTGTCCATTCTGCTTCAGTATCGTAAGCTAAATGTATAAGTTCATTGCCTGCTTTTATAAGTTCTCTACGTCGGGCTGTTAGCATTACTAACGTAGCTAAACTATCAATGTTGATAGCGCTAACTGTTCTATCAACAAGAGTAGCTAATTTATTTCTGCCACCAATTTTTGCTAATAAATCATGGTCTGATAACCAGCTAGTAACGTGCAATAATCCCGATGAACCGCCTGCTGGTAGTCCTTTTTTACAAACACGAAGACAAGCTTGATAGATATCTCTATGTGCGCCAATATAAAAGTGTTCTGTTCTTAGTCTGTCTTTAACTTGATAAATTGCATTTGGATCAAGCAATATACCACCTAGCACCGCTTCTTCTGCTTCAATATTCTGCGGCGGGAGCCTGTCATCAACAGATTTAAAGTTTGGTTCTTCGGTATATGTATAGGGGATTACTACCATTTTTTTGTCCCCCCATTAGCTAGCTTTGAATTACTTGATGTGATAGAATACAGGAAGGTAACGGTTATTTGACCGCTTAATCTTATTAAGTATTTGTTCATTTTTTATTCAATCTTTTTGGTAATTGATTCACCAATGTCTAAATTGGTGAGTTTTTTTTGCGGGCAAGAAGTTGCCTAGTTGCTGTTTAAGAACTACCTCCTCTGATTGAAGTCACGTTGGGTTGTCTTTAGGGTGCTAAGGGTGTTGAATTCAGCTAGCAGCTTGGTACAGATTGGGTCTTTGGACTGTTCTCGCCCCTTAGTTTCGGCTAGCTCTGCGGCCAGTGCATAAGTTAGTTCTAGAGTGGAGAGCAGATGCCTACGGAGGAAATCCACTGTACGCTCTAGTCTGTCTAGTCGCTCCTGGGTTAGGTCTTTGGGTTTAGGAAGTGGTTTTTGGTGAGGATTCAACATCGGAAAGCTGTAAAAACAATAGAAAGTTATCTAATTCGTCCTCGGTCAACAGGAGGCGCGATCGCACTCCGTAATATTTCTGCAAATGCTCTCGACCTTGTTCTACCGTCCAGTCCAGGCGCTGCATCTCGGTATCTATCTTGGTCATGAGGTCTTCGAGTCTTTGTCCTTCGGTTTTTTCGTCGGGCATTGGGTGTTAGATATGCAAATGTGGCTCCCACTGGTAAGTTGCCTCCGAGAGGCTTTGTTCTACTCGTTTGTAAAGATGTCCTTGATGGAAAATGAAACCAGGGAATTCAAGTAAGCCGACCAATTCCTTTGTTGCTACTATTTCCCCTGTGCTGATTTTTAGAACTACTTTCATGGTTAGTAATCAACATTGCTGGTCAGTCAAGTCTTCGTGGCGATCGCACTCCGATTTCAAGTGAGGCGATAGCGCCACGAATAAAGCCGTCTACCCAAATAGGTAAACGGCTTTATTCTGTATGGCTTATAGTTACTTCTTTTAGCTCTTTGAGTCTGTCTCTTAGGATCTCTGCTTGTTCTTCGTGGTAGGCCAGCTGCTTTTCAGTTTCATCAACTAGCTGGCTGATGATTTTCCCAGGTATTGAGTTGTTTGTGAATGATCTTGAGGTATGGGAATCTCTTTTGTTGCTATCTTCTCCAGAAGTTCCGAGCGAGTAAGTCCCAGGCTCTGCGCTAGTCTCTGAAAGAGTTCCCATGCTTCGGGATTGACTTTCAAACTGACTCCCTTTGTTTCTCTGCCTGACCTCGGACGACCTTTTCCTACCATTTTTTATTTCCATTGGTGAACACCTCGATTATTGCATATCCAGAAATCCATTATTGACTAGTATATCTGGATATGCAATATTTATTGATTAATGGATATCCGTAAATCCATAAAGCAAATCTCCCCAACGCCTGACAGTTCGCGTTGCAACCGGAGCAAGCACCCGCGCCACCTTGCGCGGAAACACCCTGTACCTGATGCCCAATGACTGATGACTGACAACTGCATTCACCCGTAAGTCGTAGCGTCGCGGGGTTAGCAGCCATTAAAAATCCAGAGCAAAGTGCCCTGGATATCCTCAACTAAGTCGGTTCAAAAATAACGTTGAAAGGGAGAACAGCATGAATGTAACAGAAATCAATTAAAAAGGCGATCGCAGCCAGGTTTAAAGACTGCGATCGCCGTCAACAAATGAATGAAATTAAAGATATTTCAGCAATATTAGGAGGTAAAGCCAACCTAGCTTAACGCTCAAATCCAGTCAGCACAAGCATTTTGCCAAAATGACTGCGGCGCGATGCCTGCGGCGAGCTACGCTAACGCAGTAGTAAAAGACCACTATACAAGGACTTAAATACCGCATAAGCGGCACTATAACCCTAGTATGCAGGGACTTAAATACCGCATAAGCGGCACTATAACCCTAGTATGCAAGGACTATGGAAGCACTAGAAGCCACTAGTAATGGCAACAAATCAGCAAAGACTGAGGACAAGACCGAGGCAAAGCCCAAAAAAGAGAGAGCAAGGCGATACTTGCCATCTTTACCCAGCGCCGGCTCTGCCGCAGACATGAATCAAGTCGAGTATTTGGGACTAGCTGACAGAACAGCAGTCGAGTGGGATTCTCTGAAAAATTACGAAATGTTCAGCCTTTCACCGGATGGTTCATTCCCTCTAATGAAAGTCAGTCGTAGCAAAGCCGTTCGCCTTGCGGATCGTGAAGTGATGATGGTCGGCGGCGGTCGATGCTTTCGAGTTTCCTTATCAAATCATCCCAAATCCAAAACAAGCCCTAGTTCGCCCTAGAGCTTGTTTGGAGAGACAAATGTCCCTATCAAGCTATTCAAAATTTACCATGAAACCACTAACACCCAAAGAACAGAAAGTAGTTGATGAATTTGAATCAGCCCGTCCTGGGCTGGGTGCGATCGCAGAAAACAACATCCGCCACAACGACAAAACAGGCTGGGCTGAGATCATCGCTGATACCCCAGAATCCGAGTTGATAGTCCGTGAAGGTTTTTCTAGCAATTCTTTTATGTACAAGAGGATTGGCTGATGAAAACACTAGCGCAACTCATTGGAGAAACATCAGGTTTAATTTCGGAAATCAAAGCACATCCTGATTACCAAAGTCTTGTAAACCAAGGCTACCAACCAGAGATCACCCTTAGCGATGCTTATGCAATGCTTGGTAATCTCATGTGGGAAATTGCACCATCACTTATTAGCGGGGGCAGATGAAAACACTTTCCGAACTAATAGTTGAAGCCTCACTACTAATTAGTGAAATCAGCAATCATCCAGACTACCAGGCTTTGATAGAAAAAGGATATTACCCAGACTTGACTGTGGGTGATGCCTTTACAGCGCTTGCTTACCTAACTTCTGAAATCGATCCACCAGTAATTACGGTTCCTGAAATACCTGAAATTGAGGTGACTCATGAATCAAGAGCGTAGTCCGTGGTTAGAAATTGCGATCGCGATCAACGAAGAACTCAAACAGCAGCCACCAGAGGTACAGGAATCTATTCGGCGGATGGATCGCAAAACCTACCCCGAAACGTGGAAGGCAATTCGAGAAAGGGAGCAGGGAGCAGGGGGTACTAAGGAATGAATCAAATTTTCATTCTTATTCTCACCACTTCAGCGCTAATTATTGGCATCATTGCACTTTGCAAACAGCAAAGCCAGCAACCTTTTTACTTGAAAATAGAGGTGCAGTATGGGAAATGATCTAATAGATATCAAAGTTGCCTCACCTCCCAGAACTGCCAACGCCCACACTTGGGTAGAGATGCACTTGCCCAATGCCAAAACGTTAATGCGTTATTGTGCCTGGGGAATGGGTCGTGTAGTATTCTCCTTTGGATTGTTCAGCCTTTACGGTGTCACATCTGCTTTGAAATTGGGTATTACCATCACTCAAGCGACCGAAACCGCCGTCAAGAAACTACTGAAAGTCTACGATGCCTTGCCCTACGCGGGGGTTCCCATGTCCCAAGTCATTGAAGCCTCAGCTGTTCCAGTCGATGAACCACTGGAAATCATCACTGATATCATCGCTGCTATTGAAGGCAAACAGGTGATGATCATCGGCGAAATGGGTACTGGGAAATCAACTCTGGCCCAATACCTCGCCTACACCATCGGCGGCGCGGTGAAAGTGTATGAGTGTGAAGGCACTCCCACTGACTGGTCAGGCTTGGAAGTCATTGGTCGCGGCGAAGATTGGGTGGCAATTGACCGGGGAATGACAGAGGATCTAGACGATTTGAGCAACCAAATGAAGATCCGCAACGAACGCGGGGACGCTGCATTAGCCAGTACTGAGCGCGTAATCATCGTTGAAGAATACCCAGAACTGGTTTCAAAAGTAGGCAGTTCCGGTGAGTGGCTAGAGCGTCACGCCAGGAGGGGACGCAAAGCGCGACGCTTTACAATTTTACTCTCGCAGTATGACCGTGTAGCAGCCTGGGGGCTGGAAGGTAAAAGCGATTTAGCCGATGCTTTCTACCGTATTCGCCTTGGTAAAAAGGCGATAGCCCACGCCAAATCATTGAAAAATGAAGTGCTTATTAACTGGTTAAAAGCTGACCAGTCACACTGTTTACTCGACGATCAGCCGCTCAAACTCCCTCCATACAGAGAGATGAAAGCCGCAGCGCTGCGCGGTGGTTCGACCATAGCACAACCTTACTATGACAACGCGATCGCGCCCGAAAAACCACCTAAAAATGACCTCAAAACCGCTCTGGGCAAGGATTTTGAGGAAAATTGTTCCGATAACGACCGGGTACTTTGGCGGCTAATTCAACGCTTGGGAGGTGAAAAAAGTGATAGTGCGATCGTGACGGAAGTCCTTGGCTTCACTGGCAAGCGCTATGGGGAGGGTGCAGCGCTTTTGGAGCGGTTGAGAAAGCAATTTGGAGGGTCAACAAAATGAGTAGTGATTTCAAAGTTACTTTAACTCACGACAGTGGCGATGCAGGTGTAAATAGAAGCTTTAACATGAGCGCGATCGAGGTGGAAGTGCATTTTTCCAAGGAAGTAAAAATCCTTCAAAACTCCCCGATAAGTGCCGTTAGCGTCAAAGATGAGCATGGCACAGTAACTATTGAAAAGCGGAAAAGTAGCTAGTTCAAAATTTGAGAGCGATCGCTAACTTTTAGGAGAGCGATCGCTTACCTGATTCAAACACTTCAAACTTGTACAAGCCAAAAATATCAAATATTTATCATGGCAGCTATTGACCGAGCGAAGGAAATTATCAAGGAGGCAATTCGAGCGACCCAAGCGGGTAACTCCGCTCGAATCCCGGTTGAAGATCAAGCCAATTTAGCTGTATTTCAACGAGCGTTAAGGTCGGCAGATATTCAGCGAATGCTTGTACAAAAAAATGTGTCAGTTGAGTTCTACATTGCAGAACCGCCAATTGAACAAGCTAAAAAATGGATGCTGAAATTTATTAGTGAAGCTCCAGCAGATGTCCGTGAAATTGTTTTCCCGTACCGTGCGCGCGACTGTGCCGATGCACAAGCAGCCTTGGAATTGGCAGAAGTGCAAGCCGCCTTAACTCGTCGTGGCATAACAGCTTCAATACAGCGAATTGATGACCAGCCATCAATTGTTATCGCCAGCATCGACCAAGTGATTAGCGGCGAACTTGACCGATACATGAGGGAACGGGAGTAGAAAAGTCAAAAATATTACATCATGTGTAGTGGAATTTGGATTCTATAAAAGTACTGAAACTCTAAAAGAAGAAGTTTACAACCTTCCCTTCTAGCAAGGTTTTGACTTAAATCAATTGATTTTATCTCAACAAAAAGTAGGTAAAAACCTACTTCATTTTGGGATGAATTTTTAATGGAAATTTTATGAAAAATATTGAACACCGAATCAAGGAGGCGAACGGACGACTCCGTAATTTTGGCATAAATATAGAGCAAATTGGCAGCAGACTTTACTTGCGGGCAACGCTTCCCCCAAAGCCACAATCAACAAAAAATAACTGGCATCAACAAAAAATAAATATTACTGTCGCCAACCTTGACGGGGTAAAGCTTGCTGAGAAGGAAGGCAAGTTACTCAGGCTTAAATTAGATACCAAAACTTTTGATTGGAACGATTATTTGAAATCAGAATTGCAGGACAGTAAAGTGAAAACTATTGGTGAGTTGATTCAAGAGTTCGAGAAGGATTACTTCGAGAGAAGGCAACGTAACTTCAAAACAGAAAGTACATGGAAGATTGAATATCAGACAGTGTTTAAAACACTACCTCAGCACGAAATACTTAACACTGAAGTGTTAAAGCAAGCCATTTTAACAACCACACCAGACACTAGAACCCGGAAACGATTTTGTCTGACACTGCGATTATTAGCTAAATTCGCTGACCTTGACTTTAACCCTAATTCTTATTCAGGAAGTTATGGCTACAGAAGCAGGCAGATCCGTAGTCTACCAACGGACAAATTAATTCTTGAATGCCATTCAAATTTAGCCGACGCGAAGTGGCAGTGGATATTTGGAATGCTTGTCACTTACGGATTGAGAAATCATGAAGTATTTTTCTTAGATTTAGAGCAGCTACGAGCAGGTAATAAAATTATTACCGTCCTCGCCGGCAAGACTGGCTACAGAAAAATCTGGCCTTTCCATCCAGAGTGGTTTGACTCATTTGGCTTGCCTAATGTCAAAATCCCCGATATCAACTTAAACCGAAGTAATTCTGCAATAGGCAGAACTGTTACTCAAAGGTTTAGACGAAATGATGGTTTACCATTCAGGGTTTACGATCTGCGTCATGCTTGGGCTATTCGCACTTTAGAGTATGGAATTGATATAACCCTTGCAGCGCAGCAGATGGGGCACAGCCTGTCAGTTCACAGTAACCTCTATCACGCTTGGATCAACGCTGAACATCACCAAAGAGCTTTTGACCTGGCAATAAATAAACGCGATCGCCCCGTGCCGCCAGAATGATGAATTTATAATTTATAGTTCTGAGTTAACCAGCAGCTAGTTGCTGGGCTTTTGCGTTGCGATCGTAATGAGACGATGACTCTTAATCTATTGGTTGCGGGTTCAAATCCCTCGTCACCCACTACTTCCAGGCTGCAAATTTTACCCTTGACTAATTCTTGACTAAATCGAGCAAACGCTCTCCTCTGAAAGTCTTGTCTATCAAGGATAAACAGTACTAAAGCTTTGACTAGTTTAAATAAAAACGATTACTGCCCAGTGGACTTTCTCGTGTGTCCACTAGGCAGTTAAAATTTAAAGGCTCACACGCCAGGGGCCGCTTGACCTTATTCCCGGTTCCGGTGGTATTGCCTTGGCTTTAATATAGCAAGTGACAAAAACGGGATTATGGAAGAACCAACAAACAGTAAACCAATAATCGCAGCAATCATTGATTCACAAAACTATCTTTACGAGCAATTAAAAGAACAATTAGCAATAGAGGATAAAACTGAATATGAATTAATTACGTTGGGATTAGCTCTATACAAATTAGGCTCAGAATGCTTAGAAAAAGCAAATTACAAGCCTCAAGACAGTTAAAGTGTGACAAAAACGGAATTATGCCCATTCGGTACTACAAGCTAGAAGGAAAAATACCCATCGCCGCTGAGTCGTTTCTAGATTGGAATTTATGGATGGCTTCAGCTAGTTTTGGTGACACTACAGTTATGTACAACGATTTCAACGACTCTTTAGTTTCAACTAGATTTGTGGGTATAGACTTAAACCCTGGTAGTAGCAACTCTAACTCTCAACCAATGGTATTTGAAAGTATGGTTATGGGTGGCGTACTGGACGGGAAAAAACAACTTTACCCCACTTGGGACGAAGCGATACAAGGGCATCTTAAGATATGTAGTCAAATTTTGGCTCTAAGTTAACTCCAACTTGTCTACAAGTTGCCTACAAGATAATTCCCCATTCCCGATCCAAGTGACAATGAATAACCTCTTAAAAGATTGGCTGTCAATGCTTACAACCATTTTGCAATATTATGATCGCAACTATGGCTACCCTTGGGGAAGACTAAAACTTTTAGGATCAACGTTACTAATGTTCGCTTGCTGGTTCGGAGCTTTAATGCTTGTTGTGGATGTAACAACAGAACTTATGAGAGTTTCCAAGTGACAAAATGGAGATTTTGACCAATGGATCAAAATACCAGCAACGCAGCAAAACACCGATTCTGTTGCACTTGTGGAAGGTACTGCAAAGAAGATGAGCAGTACTTTCCTGAGTCTGTACACTGCCTTTGGTGCTACACTCTGCAAGATGTCATTAAGCAGAAGAGATTTTTCATAGTTCCTCACTCCTGCAAATTGTTAGAGTTAATCCCCAGTGAGTTAATCTGGAAACGCACATGGGAAAACAGCGTCCGCTTGCCCGTACACTACACAACGCCTGTCAGAAGGTAGTGGACATAGTGCAGGAGAAGGTTAACTCTTCTTCAGGATGGGAGGCAGGGAATAAATACTTGTGCATTCCCTAATTTGTCTAGAGTCCCCATAAAAGTTTCAGTTACCCTGAATCCCCAGATGAACAAAGAAACAGAAACAGATATAGAAAAGTTACTGCGGCTTCAAAATGAAAGCTACCAAGAGCTAAAACTTACTCTAGGACTAGAAGGAAAATCTCAAATAGAGCTTTTAGCAATAAGTCTAGCCCTGACAAAGTTGGCAACAGAAGCGCGGGAGTTAGCAGGGGACACAAACCGTTAAGTTAATGAGTGAATATATGAATGAACCAACGATCGCAGAAGACCCGAAACAAATGGTCTGGGAGATGATGACCAGTTTTTCAGAAAGAATGTGGTCAGCTCGTTGGCTTTCTGGGCTTGAATTCATCCTATGGAAAAAGGTCAGGGAATGCTCGGATGACCTGACTTTGAGGGAGATTGCTGATTTTAACTTCTACGCCGGATTAGCTGGCGGCTGGTGGATGTGGGATAAAGTAAGGAAATCTGAAGTGTTTGTAACTTTCCCTGAGTGGCTCTCGATTTACTCTTCAAAGGCGAACGAATAGAGAGTTATTCGTTCTGCTGAGTCGTTTCTTCGTATTCCCTAATTTTGAAATCAGTATCACGTTGTAAAAAACGCTGAATATCCCTTGTGTAAAACAACACCCTTTTAAACTTGTGGTCAATCTTCTCGTTTAGCTGCCCCAGAAGCATTTGAATAACATCCTTCCGATTTACATATTCTTGAATATGTAAAGCCAAAGTTCTATCAATCTCACGAATTTTTTCAGCATTCCTTGCTTGTTCTTCGAGAGTTTTTTCAATTTGAGTAATCGAATTTGAAATCCGATTCATTTTGCTGATGACAGTAATAGCTACACCACCAAGAACAGAAACACTAACAAGAATCCCTAAAAATATACCAGTGCTTTCTAAGGTTAGTGTTATTCCTGGGGAATTAGAAGGAGTAACAGCTACTACTGACCGCATAGTATTCATTATTTAATAACTGTGATTTTTATAATTTAAACAAATCAATTACCGAAAATATTTCTTCGACTCCCCAACCGCTAGAAAGCCCTAAAGAAGCTGAATCTTGATTCCGAAATACTCGATATTCAAGCGCTAAAGATTTATTTGCAGCTATTGAAAACTTGCCGCTAAGTTCTGCTAAACATTGAGTATCCACCCCAGACCCAGGATAGATTGAGCTACTATTCAACAAAACAATGTTATCAGTAACATTCCTCAACCTAATTCTTGATGTTGCAGTTCTATAAAAAGGTGAAACTGCATTCAATATATAAGTTCCAGCAGGTAATACAAACTCATTATTAGAAAGCGTAACCGAGGCAGTGTCATCAGTCGCAATACTATTAAGCTTTCGTTTATTCCAGCTTCCTGCTGTAGCATTTCCCCCCTCCGTTCCAGATGGTTGGAGTTCCCTTAATTGGATGTAAATAAGTCCACTAGAAGAGACAGAGGGGGTATATAAAGGCATTATTATGTCAACTCCCGAACCAAAGCGTTACCGTTTGCAGCCGACCAAATACCACTGATTACGCCAGTATAACGAAATGGCACTTCATAATATCCACCTGCTGATAACTTGGCAGTAAAAGCGTTTGTTGCTGCGGTTGCAGCAAGTTCTAGATATAAAATAGCGGTGCTATCATTCCAAATCGTTGCACCTTTGCGGTTGGAATTGGCAGCCAGGATTGTAGTGCTACTTGTACTAGAAGCAACAGTAGTCGGGGTTGATGTAGCACTAGTCGATTCAGTTACTGTTACTGATGCTGGATTAACAAGAGCCATTACTCAATACACTCCGTGAAAGTTAATTTACAGTTGCTGGCAGAAATGGCTGAAACCTTTCCAACGTAAAGATTAGATTGGTTGATTTCATAACTTCCTCTCGGTTTTAAAACAATTCCTCGACCAATAGCACCTTTGGATTTATCGCCCAAAATCAAAGTGATATCAGAAGAAGAATTGTTTATGAAAGCTGCATATTGCCTGTTACTGTTGGCGTTCAAAACTGTATCGCCAACAGTCCCGGTCAAGTCTTTGTCCCCATGAAGGCAGTTGCTAAATTTAACAACTTCAATCGTGGTAGAAGAATTGTTAATCATAATTAATCAGTAGGGTCGTCGAGGTTGTCAACAAATAATGCAGTATCCACCTTGACGCGCACAGTAAATTCAAATTCTGGTGCTTCTGGTGTACCTGTTATTTGTTGTGATGCAAATTGAATTGGTGGAAGGTTAGCATCAATCCTCGCTTCATTTACTTGGTCAGTCAGCGCAGACAATCCTTGCATCAACTTCACAATACCTTTAACGCAGGAAGTATTAAGCGTTAAATTATCGGCTGTTGCTAAATTGAAATTGAGTTTTACTTGGTTGTTTCCAACAAACTCAATTGCACCTGCGGCTAATTTTTCAGATAAAGCTGAAAAGCTTAATGTCGTCATAAATTATCAGTTTTGAATTCAAGAGTTAGTTTATTCGGAGAGAGTTGGTAATAGCTACTGTTGGTTTTGCACTATCCATATTTGTTTATATTTCTAGCGCTGTATTCTTACCGTCACGTCATTCCTTAGTACTTAAGAATAGATGTATTCGGTAACTTTAACTTTGGCAGTTGTTGTTAGCACTCCTGTACAAATGCCGACAATGGCATTTTGACTAGAATTATTATCAAAAAATTTCTCGCCGGGAGCGAGTGAAAAATCATAATTACTAGCAGAAACAGTCACAGTATTAGCAGTTGGGTCAGTCCCAATAGTTACGTACTTAAAATAAACTGTTGAGGGTCCTACATTTGTAAACAGGCATGAATGCCTACTTCCATCAGCCTTTTCACCGACAACTGTAGTTTTAGATGTGGTAATACTAACATCATTAATTGGTTGAGCATTCGTAGCCTGCTGTTTGTTGATGGAGGAAGAAAACATAACATTAGATGATTGAAAAACTTCTATATTGATTTGCCAGGGAATTAGAGACTTATCTAATCGCTTGAAAGCTAATCTTTGCGCAGTCATTCCTTTGAGTAAAGGCAGATATAAAATCTCTTTTTCTTCTCTGTAAGTTAACCTTTGAGGACTAAAAATATTGATGCCGTTATCATCAAAACCTTGGGCAACTAAAGCTCTAAAATACATATCACTTGTCGAATCAACACTACAAATGTGCTGGATTCTAAATAACTCTGTGCTGAGAATATCTGTTAGAGTCCAAGTACTTGTAATCTCAAAAATGCCCAAGGATTGCCACGACATCTTACGTTGTTGGGTCAACTAAATTATCTGGAAACTGATTAGCATCAACTGCAATTTCAACAATGAAAGCAGTAAAAGTAAGACTCATAGCAAATTATCAACTTTAAATTCAATCGTTTCAAGTTTTGCTCTAACAGTCTGAATTAATTCTTCTGTTGAGTCGGTTTCTAATCCTGTGTACTCCCAAACGCCCAAAGTTACCTGTTCAATCCAGGGTAGTGCTTCAAATCGCAAGCGGTAATTACTGGTAAGTTTTGGAAAGATTACTAACTCAATGGCGTTGAGTTTAATTAAATGGCGAGTGCCGTCTATTTCAGTAGAAGGAACCTGCCCCAATCCCTCAAAAATCACCGTGTCGTCAATGTAAATACCGCTGATTTGCTGGTAGAAGTAACCGGCTCTAACCCAACTTGGCTTGGCATTCAACCAAGAAGCACCGACCAAAAAAACGTGCTTGTCTGTTAGGTAAGGAAGCTCAACCGGGTCAATGAGAGGAGCGCGAATTCTGCGGTTTTGGGGATTGCCTACCAGTTTTTGATAGTAGGTCAATTCCCATGCCCCGACCGCTGTCAGGTCGAGGTTAATTGTCATACTCCAAATTCCCAGTCATCAGCTAGTTCAAAAACATCAAATTCCTCTTCATCCAGGAAATCAAGAAAGGTATCGGGGTAAATTTCTCCCCTGAGAAACGCCGCCGTAATTTGCGCGCGCTGGAGCATGAGGTTAATTTCTTCTTCATACTCCAGCTGAGATTGCCCTGGATACCAAATTGCGGGAGTTTCTAACTTATTCGCCACTGCCAGTTAAAACAAAGTATTCAGGAGTGAACCAGACTCGACCGTAAGCGCCACCCAGCTTGCCTTTGACTGCGGTGAAAGCAGATTTAACCTCAGTGTCTAGCGCTGTTGCCACCTTAATGGAAATAGGAGCGGTGTAACTGTACTGGGTATTACTGCCACGATTGCCGGGAGCATATCTCTTGTAAGGACGAGTGCTACCCAGTGCCCGAATAATTTGCGGCGAATCGTCTGCCACCGTTGCATGAACCTGAGCCGGTCGAGCGCCACGAGGTAACGGATCTTCTGCGCCTGCATCTGGAATATTTAGCTCGGTTTGCCCAAAGAATAAGACACCTTTTTGGGATGCTTGTACTTTGTATTTTTTGGCACTTTCACCAGCAGCAATTTGCATCGGTTTGTAAGCTACGGCAACTTTAGGCTGCTTGCGGCTGGTTGCTCCTTCTTCTCGAACTGGGGGATTATAATTTTCCCGTGCTTGAGCGTATTGAAGGTCTTTTTGAATCTGTTTGAGGCTCTTACGTCTGCCCATACTTAGTTATTTTTTTGTGTAAATTACTTCGCGTAATTCAGTTCTAGCAGACGTTTTGGGTCAATTTTCCCAGACGGATTACTTAAAGTAGTCCAGCAAATTTTTGGAGTAATTCTTAACCAACTCGCTCGATCACGCTTCGTAATCTAGTGCCCCCGACTGACACCAAGTTGACTGGGTTTGGTTGCCCCCAAATCAGTAGTTGAGCGTAACGGAACTTCACATCAGCACGGCGACGTTTGATTGGTTTTTTGACGGTGCGACCGTAAACCCGATGAGTACCTGGGGACGAGGAATAAGTGCGATCGTTCTCGATGTACTGAAAGAAATCACGATCGAAGGGATGCTCTTGAATTTCCAAAACTGACCTGATGGTGCTTTCTGCTTCGGCTTTACTACTTACAAGTAATCGCAAATTATAACCCCGATTTTCATCTGTATATGTTGCCTTAAAGTGTCCTTTGCTCCAAATAAGCGGAGGAGTAGCAAAGATGTTTTTAATATTCCTGGCTAACCGTTCTGCATCACTTCTACTGATAGTTTCGCTTGATTCTGTCATCAACCTAAAGGTAATTTCTCCCTCTAGCTGTGGCAGTCCATCACCATGAGTTTCGTGGTTATACGCTTCCAAGAAATATAGTTTAATTTGTGGTTTAAAAGTTCTGTCTGTTTGAGCATCATAAACAGGTACGCCATAAACTGGACGCTGCAATGCTTGAGCGTGTCCAACAGTAACTTCAAACAACCACATTCGCATTAAGGTCATTGTTGATGTGTCTGAATCCTTCATCAAGCAAGAATGTTTGAGTCTGGGCTTCGGGTCACTAACATCGTTGTCAGGTTGATTTTTAAAATAAGCTTGAACTGCTTTGTTATGTTCAAGCCTAATTATGTCTTGAAGATTCTCCCATTCGTCAAAACCTTCTGGCAATGGCATTATTCATCCGCCTCCTTATCCGAATCTGATATCGCTATTCCTGTAGCACTAACTAATTTAGAAGCATCAAATCCCGCTTTGACTTTTATTGCTTCTGGTGGTTGTACGCCTTGCTTTGAGCCGTCTTCTTCACCGATTGATTTGCCTAGCTCGTTCTTCAATTCTCCAATTTGAGCAATATTTTGCTCTACAGAGACGACTTCCGAAGCTACTTGATCTATTTGAGAAACAACGTTAGTAGTTCCTTCTAATGTGGTGAAAAATTTGTTATGGAAGTTTGGTTGTGGGTTGAACCACCTATAAGCACTTTCCCCAACTTCACCCCATTTTCGCAAAGCATTTCCAATTAAAGCTACATAGCTACCAACAACTTCCAATGCACTAAGAATTGAATACCCGATTGATTGCAACGCATTAAATATGTTTGCAGTCGCTTGATAGATTCGATTAGCTTTTTTATAATTAGCTACCAACTCGGTGTAATTTGCTTCACCAAATATTGCTTTAAAGAAATTAGCAGTCCATTCCGAGGCGATGCTACCAAAACCGGATTCTTCGCCTTTCTCATTTTTCCACTTGAAGCCTACGGCTTGAGAGATGTTATCAATGGCAGCGAATAGAGTTTGAGCTAAGTTATTGGAAAGCATTAAGGCATTGTGGAAGGTAGTAATTAAAATCAGAATGTTGAGGATTCTATCTACTTGTAAGGTTTGCCACAGCCGAGTAAATGTACCAGATAATCCGCCAGGTAGTAAATCACCTAGTTTCGTATTAATTAACTCTAAAAGTGCTAACTGTGCAGCGTTTGCCCCAACATTAATTTTGTCTAGAAGATTAGCTGTATTTTGATTATTATTTTGATTAACTTTATTGGCAGAATCATCTATTGCTTTTCCTAAACATCCCCCAGGTTGAGCAATTTCGCATACTGCACCTTGAGTTGTTTCTTTATTGGCAGCTTGTACCGTTGGGCTTTTTGCGATCGCGTCTGGTATGCCTTGAATAGCTGGTGTCAAAGCTGCAAGCCCAGTTGCTATTGCTGTTAACCGTTTTATTTGGTCATCAAAATCTTTTTTTTGTTCGTCTAGCGCTTTTTTGATATCGTCATTGGCTGCCTCCGTCGGCGTCCTTGGCGATGGCTGCGATTTTGCTTTTGGTACGGGCGATAGAGCATCGCTAATCGGTACAGGTTTCGCTGTTTCGGGTACATACGCGGGATATGCGAACGTTGACGGATTTGTTGCTGTTGTGGTGGCTTCACCGCTTGAAAGCATCGGCGTAATGCGTGGTACAGCGATGTCTTCAGCTTCGGCGAATGGCAATGGCTGTGGCGCGTTTTTGATCGCTGGCAACATCCCGCCCAAATTCGACGGCTGGTGTTCTGGATTGGGTAAGTACGATGGTGCAAGTCCGCCATGCCCGACAAAACCACGCGCACCGTTGGGTGTATTATTTGATGGCATTGATGGGGCGATATCACGTGATTCTGGTTTGTTTTTACCTGCCGCAGGGATGCCAGACGGGATAATATTATCGTTGCCAACTGGCGACGAATCGTAACGGTAAGGCGTGTTGTCCGGCGGCGGCGATGGTACGGTCTTGTCGATATAGCGATCCTGGGTACCACCGCTGACGTAGGTAATAGATATCTGAAGTCCGTAAGGCTTCGTCGCCGGGGCAAAACCATTACCTTGTATGCGGTTTAGAATACTTCCATCGGCATTTCGAGCAACAATTCGACAGCCTGGTGCGCCTTCTGGCGGATTTTCTTCTAAATGAATATCGCTTATTGGCCCATAGACCTCGGCATTCATTACCTGATTATCACCAGGCTCACCATTAAAGGTAGTTTTCCAAGTGCATCGCACAGAATAAAGCGCTCCAACACCTTGACCACCAAGAAAAGGTGGGTAGTTTGGCACAAAAGTCTCAAGGTGTCCCACCCCAGAGGGCAGTTGTGGGGGAAAAAGTGCATTCGCAAGATAACCACCAGCAAAACTACCAATAGACGATCCGATATATCCACCAAGCGGCCCGCCAATAGCAGTGCCAATAATGCCACCAACGACGCCACCAGCGAGAACACCGGCAGTAGTTGTAGCAGCTTGCGTAACAGATTGTCCGGCAATTAATGCACCTGCAAATGTCAGTCCAGCGTTAACGCCAGGAACAACAAGTCTCCCTGCTGCTTGCGGAAGTGCTTTTGGTAATGTTTGTCCGATACCGCCAATGGTGTTACCAATCGCTTCACGCAGTATGGCGGGGCGTGGTGTCGCAGTGGGTTCGACAAGTGAATCTGCTCGTGCTGCCGTGCCGCTGATAGTGGGGGGCGGTGAACCTGTGGACGGGAATGGCTGACGTTCGGGTGTCGAGCGCTGAATTTGAGCGACAGGTGATTCCCTCCGTGGTGGCTCTAGGTCAGGGTTTTCAATACCGTTTATACGATTTTTAATTTGCTGTCGCTGTGCTTGCTCCCTACCAAGTATTTCCTCCTCTACAGCCTTCTCTCTCTGTACGCGTTCTTTATGATACTCAGGGTAGTGTGCAGTTTCCATTTCCCATAAACGCTTCTCCATTATCCGCACAGCGGGGTTATCCCTGTTGGATTCGGTAATCGGCATGGACGGTTGAAGTGGAACTGCTGGTGCTGGACGCTCTAACAATGCCCCATACATATCAGCGTCAGCGTAGTCTAAAGATGCGAACTGCCGGGGGTTGATAGCGTCTGCCATATCAATTCTGCTTAAATGCCGCAGGTAAAGCAGTATTACTTAATGGCTGAATATACGTCCAGTTCTTATTAGCACCACTTGCTTGATCGGGCGACACTTCCAGCGATAACCTGACGATCATCCGTGTCTTTGCATCAGTTGCTACGAAAAAGTTCCCTGCTTGGCAAGCGCGCTCCGTGTACCCAGCCCCTTCGATAACAGTCAATGTCGGATTGATGGTAAAAAGTGCCGATCCTAACCATGCTGCAAGTTTCTCTAATGTATCGATCTGGGATGGAATATCTGTTGCTGGATTAAATGCTGTCATTTGAAGAGATTTATAAATAGTTACTCTTCTGTTTTATTAGCCAATAAAAATTGTGTAAATGTTCTACTTTTATGTAAAAGTGGTATATCTTTACTGAACCAACATATTGCAATGACTGAATTCTAGAAAGATTACTGTTTTTATGAATTTAAAATATACCTGTTTAACCATTTGGCAGGGTTAAACCGGAAGTCATACCCCAACAAAATTTTTAACAGCCTGAGTAGCTGTACTGATTTTGACAGGAAAATAATTTATACAAATCTTTAAACTAGGGCAGATTTGATAAAAACTTTGTCAAAACCTCGGTGTTAATCGCGATCGCCTTGTGAGAAATAGCGATCGCTTCCATCGCACTTGCCTTAACCCTCTAAGGCGAATACCTTGGGGGTGGAAATATGAATTGCTATTGCGCGATCGCTTCGACTTGTAAGGTAGAAGGGCGATCGCGTTTTACTTTGCTTATCTTCTACGTCTCCTCAAATTCACCAAAGTGAGAAGTTACGATCGCGTTCTCAGGAGTGGTGAATATGAAGTGGGTAACAGTCGGGGGATTAGGAATGCTTTTGAGAATACAGTCTTCAATCCACTGGTAGTCATCGTCTCCGAGAATCCGCACCTTGAACTTGTAGCTTGCATTTTCAATCTTGGAACTGAAATATTTCCTTACCTTCTCTTCCCACTGCTGAATAACACCACATTCTTTGGACAACCTGGGTAGCACCTTTTTATCTGGGGTTGCCTTGATGGTCTTAGTTAAGGTCTGCCCGTCAGGTGTCTCGAATATCAACCAGATTTTACTCTCACCGCTTTTTTTGAAGTAGTGGTATGGTTCGGCGCTGACCTGAACGGCTCCAAAGTCTGACTCTACTTTGAATATGAAAGGTTTAACGCCGTCAAATGTTTTGTAATAGCTGCATTTCTCTGGGCAAGTGACAGACAGATGATCGTGTTGCACACTATTTTTTTCAGAAAAGTTGAGCAAAACATCTGGATCATCTGGATCATCTGGATCAAGCTTGCTGTGACTGGGTTCTGGATGATCCAGATGTTTTTGGGTATCTGGATCATCTGGATCACTGACTAAGGTGTGTGTCGTTTCAGTCAATGAAAGCTGAGAATACTGATCCAGATGATCCAGATGTGGAAAAACATCTGGATCATTGTCAAACCCTTGCTGTATCTGGGTTGATCCAGATGATCCAGATGATCCAGATGTTTTCTCAACTTTTCTGAACCAAACACGTAACGCATGACCGTTGACCCATTTTCTCTGTTGCTGCCATCCAGTTTGTCTCATTACAGCCGAAACTCTTCTCTCTGCTACCTTGTCCTGGCGACCTGTTTCTATTTGCAGTCCGTTGAGGAGAATGTCATGAGTTGTTATCCCCTGCTTATTCTGAACAAACATCATAATTATTTCTTCCCAAGGGTCGGCTGACTGGTATTCCTTGTTGGCTTCAGCTTGTAGAGCATATTCGGAGGAAGTCAAATACCAAATGTGTCCCATTTGATAAAGCTGGTTTGCAGCTGCCCAAATCAAATCTCGTTCGCGGATCAGTTCGTCAACAGGAATCATTTGGCTTACGGGAATAATCAAAAATCGGCGGTTGCCTGTGGGGTCGTTGAGCAGTTCTTGTTCGTTGGAAGTTCCAACTAAGATGCAGGCCCGAGGATGTTCCTTGATTTCGCGATCGTAAGGATAGCGGAAAGCGTCTGTACTGCTACTCAAGAATTTTTTGATGGAGCCAACATCTTTTCTTTTGTAGATATGCTCAATTTCGGGTAGCTCTAAACCCCAAAACTGGTGCAGTTTCATTAACTCGTCTTTCTCGTTGCTGTCGCTTAATTCGTCGGTGAACCAGTCGGCTCCAAATAACTCTCGCCAAAAGGTGCTTTTCCTCAATCCCTGTGCCCCAACGAGAATGCAAGCATCATCAGCTTTGCACCCAGGTTGCCTAGCTCTAGCAACTGCGGCAATGAGCGCTTTCTTTATATATGTATTGTGGAGTGGGTCGGCACTACCAAAGTATTTGAGGGCTAGGTTATCCAGGATTGATGTATCTGGATTGGGAAATCTCTCTGCTAGGCTGTCGAGATATTCAACAACTGGACTGTAAGCGTTGTTTTTTGCGATCGCCATAACTATTGAGTGTGAATCTTCTTTTGAGATGTCTATGTCGAATTCCAGAGCAATATAGAGTTTTAAAAGGTCTAAATCTAGTCTGGAATCATCTAGCTCAATCTGTTTTTTAAGTAAATTTAATCGAATAGAATCACCCCATCCCTGCTTAATAATTTTGTAAGCACGATAGAGTCTAGATTTCTTCTCTTCATCATCAAAATCAAATTCTTGAGCTTTGCGTTTTTCGTCTAATTCTTTTTTCCACTCTTCTATGGTGGGAGCCTCCTCAATCAATTTTCTAAATTCATTTTCACCTTTAGCCGCAATAAAATCATCCATGCCTTTAAGGTCTAGGAAAGGCAGGCTGATAATCATGATTTTGGAACCAGTAGCAGATAAGTCACGGGCTAAGGATATCAAAGCGTTTTGAACGGGTCGCTTTTCAAGGATGTCCGCATCAAAACAGAGGTAGAATGTTCGCCCAAATCCTGCGAAAGCTTCTAGCCAGTAGTGTAATCGTCCAAATTTTCGACAAGTAGTAACACCAGGAAGGCTGATGGTTGGAATTCCCAGACTTAGCCCTGCACCTGCTTTTTTAGCACCTTCGGTTATAACAATGGGTTGGCTTTTATCTTCTATTATTGTCTTCCAGTAGTTCTCGATACCTGTATTCAAAAATAATGGTGCTGTGCTGGCTCCAGTCCTGCCTATGTATTTTTGAAATTTACCTCTTTTATCAATTGGTGCTGTATCAGGTTTTACTTGTACACCTTCTCCTGTGTTCTCTCCTGTCAAAGGGTCAACACCTGAAACACACCACGCAGGTACTAGATGGTCGGAGTGTCTACGACGGCTTTTAGTATTCCGGTTTAAGATTTTATCGAGTTCTCTAGAATCTTCAATTGTTCGGAAGTTAAGGCTGATTATTGTATCCGAAATAGCACTGGATTTAAATTCTTTCCAGTGGCGTTCTAGCACGCCGTTGACAACACTGAGGGTAGATAAAATCATTGTTCTACCCTCCAATTAATGTTAGAATGGTTAGCAGAAAAGGAAGATTCCTTAATCTTCTTTTGAAAGTAATTTTTCATACATTTTTTCCTTTTTGACTCTAGCTGATTCCTGGGGTCTTTTTTTTGCTTTGGTTATCTAACAGGATGATAAGCATTTGTTAACTGTTATTTGAAGCTTCAAAATTCCCCATCAGATGACTGGTATTTGCGTTGCTCGTCTTCCTCTAACAATTTGAGGATCTGCGCTGCGGCAAAGGAGCGATCGTAGTGTGGCAGCCCAGAGGTGGACATTGCCGCCAGGAGGCACTTGATTTCTTCGGGGCGATCAACCGATAAGTCGGGGACTAATGCCAGCATCAGCCTGCCATAAGCGCGTACTTCCTTATGGGTGAGCTTGTCGCCTTCCTTGTTGTTCTTGATTTGTTCAAGGAAGTGAACGATCGCCTTGGTAGATCCGTCAAAGCCAAACATTGGTTAGTTAGGGGTTAGGGGACTGGGGTGTCGGTAAGTTGCAGGTAAAGCAGAAAATTATCTAATTCCTCTTCGGTCAATTGGAGGCGCGATCGCTTCCCGTAATACCTCATCAAATGCTCTCGACCTTCTTCTACCGTCCAGCCCAGGCGGTGCATTTCGGCATCTATGTTGCCAATTAGGTTGTCGAAGTTTGGGTATGTTGGTTTTTCGGTCATTGGGCATTGGGTATTGGGTAGGAGCGATCGCGCCTTATCTGGCAGGGGTGAAATCAACGTAAAGGTCATACCCTACATAAAACTGAGAGGCTGCCTCTGGGTTGGTGATTTGGAGTTCAATTCGACCGGCTGGTGTCGCTTTCCAGAAAGCCTGGTTTTCTTCGCTGGGCGGGTTAGTGGTTACTGGGGTGAGGATGACTGTTGCTGTCTGGGTTTCGTGGTTGAAAGTATTTTGCTGGCAAGTAAATTTAGCTCTGATCATTGGTTTTGTTCCTTGGGCATTGGTCAATAAAAATGGCGGTTGACCTTGGTGTTGATCAGCCGCCGCTAAACTTCAAAGAAGAGAGTTAGCTAACGCCGATCGCGTTCTAGATCGCTAATTATTTTTTCTAAATGCCAACCGTAGTGCTTGGAAGGGTAGGTCTGTCTTTGTTGCATTAATAAACGTTCGGCTGCGGCTGTATCCCCTTGCAGCATTACCAGAAGTCGTGAGTACATTTCGTAGTCTCTGAGTTCATCAATCCCGTTCTCCAGGTTGTAAATAACTTTCGCTAAATACCAGTTGTCGTGTCTGCCGGGGAACCATTGCCTCTGTTGCAGCAGCAATTGCTTGGCGGTAGAAACATCACCCTGCAATATTTGCAAGAGTTGAGCTTGTAGTTGGCGATTTCTGGGATTGGTGAGATAAGTGTTGGAGTATTTGGGTTGTTGCTGGGGAGATGATTCAGCCTTGTAGCCTTGCATTTGTTGCAGCACTTTTTTAAAGAACTCAACGATCAGCCAAGCTAATGTCCAAGTTATGACTGTGAGAAAGAAATTGAATACAATGAGTTCCATAGGGATTGAAAGGTAGATGTTCAATCCCAACATGTGGGGATTTTCCAGCTAAAGGCATCGGAGAATCCCCGCATTTGTTTTTAGATTTTCGAGTATTGGCATTCATCACTTAGGCATTAACTTTCTACTAAAACCGATCGCAACTCAATCCCGAATAATCACAGATGCATCGCCTGCTGGTGGCAGTAGGCGACATACCCATGAATTAAGCCGCCCTACCTGCGAATGGTAGGACGGCTTAAATTTTTGCTTCTAATGGAGGTTTTAATTCCTCTTTTAACGCTTGAAGTTCTTCGATCTTTGACTTTAGACGAGCTATTTCTTCCTCAATGCGTTGATTTTCCTGTTCCTTAATCGCCACCTGATCGGAATATTCACCAATCAAGTGGTCAATTGTTCCCCCAGGAGTTCCTGCTCCGTTAATGAAGAGATTTGATCTCTGGCCATCTGTTCCACTAATTCGCTCTTGCTGACACCCAATGCCTTTGCCTTGGACTCCAATTTCTCTACCCCTTCCGGCGAGAGAGTCAGAGTTAAATCCTTCTTCCTCTGCCCATGCAGTGGTTTTCTCATGTTTTCTACCCGTGTACAACATATTAATTCTACCCCTGTACTATCTTTACATTTAACCCTGGCAGTATTAGACTATCTATAGTTGTACCAGGGTAGAATTATTTTGACAACTAACCCTCGCCCCAAACCAGGCAGAGATAGCAGCCTGCCAGCACTGAGCAAAGACCAAAGACCTGCTAGGGGAAAGTGACAACGGACAACAGACAACTGCATTCACCCATAAGTCGTAGCGTCGCGGGGTTAGCAGTTGGGTACGTAGCCTTCATCCATGCTGAATGTATTAACGAAAACTGTATTCACCCATAAGTCGTAGCGTCGCAGGGTTAGCAGTGCAATTAAAAATCCAGAGCAAAGTGCCCTGGATATCCTCAAGTCGATTGGCTAATAGCGTTAAAAGAGTGGACGAAATGAATGTAACAGAAATAATCACCTACATCGAGCAGAACTTTAACCGCACTCAAGCCATCGGGCTAAACAGCCTAATTTTCCTCTCACTCAGGGAAGACACCTCTGTTGGCTATCAGTGGAAGTCATGGGGTTTTGTGGATATCCCCAAACAAGTTATCGACTGGTGCGGTTGCATGGACGAACACGACCTTATTGAACTGGCGACAGCGATCGCAAACTGTTTAATTGATGGAATTATACCGACTGCGGTCGAGCCAGCAAACGCTCAAATTATTGCTATGCAAGCGATTGACAAGCAAAAGCAACCCAGTTTATTGAGCGACTATTAACGCACTATCGACCAACTAGTGAGGCACACATCACCAACTAATGACCCACTATCGATTAACTAATGAGGCACTCGTGACCCACTATGACCGACCAACAGATAACAGATCGAGCCATTACTAACGGTAAATCGACCAACAACAAGAGCGATCGCAAAGGCAGACCGCGAGAGTGGAAAGAAATGGCAGACGATCCACTCTCAGATGGGTTCGATCCTCACCAAGCTGAATACGTCGTAGGTAGAACTCAGGTAGGCTTTGGGACTTTAGAACCCGGTCAACTGTTTTCTCGGTCAAAAACCGGGAAAAGCCTTTACGTCAAGCTTAATGATGGTCGGGCAATTTGCCTTGATACTCGTCAACCGATCGAAGTTAGCCCAACAAGGCGAAAAACTTGGCAGATATGGCTTGTAACCCTTTTTAACAGCACTACTGCCAGCAAAGCCGATTTTTAAAGGCGATCGCCATCCGCACAGATACGCGATCGCCCAGGAGAAGGGCGGTGTTTTACAGAGAAAACAACACGTTACCAAGATTATGACAGAAGACATCAACAAATCCTACGTCCAGCGTTATGTTGACCGAGCGAAGTCCACAGACAGTATTGCTGAGAAAAACAACTGCCTCTACCGTGCCGGAACGCACATGGAGGTCATCGACTGCAACGGCAATGACAACCTAACACTCGATCAGCAGCAGACTGTATTGGATGCCGCCGACAAATTGCTAGGGGGGCGGGAGTGAGTCAAGCAATCATTCTTTTTTGCACCATAGCAGCTCTCTTAATTGCGATCGCGGCACTGTGCAAGCAGGAAAGTAATCGCCCTTTCTACCTCAAAATCGAGGTGCAGTATGGCAGATGAGCAAAAAATAGTTGTAGAGGTTCCGAGCAGCAGCGGTCACTATTCCCCAGTCCCCAGTCCCCAATTATCCAAACTGGAGGAATTTAAAAAGGGGTGGAGGGACGCGATCGCGCTCCCAGACAATCTGCCAGACTTGGTTTATAGCCTTACTTCTACGGTGGCGATTCCGGCTTTATTGAGTAGCTGTTGGGTGAGTATTCCCTTTCCTGGATTTATCCGCCTGGGGGTGTTGGGAGTGTTAGCGATCGCTGGAATTGTTGTCCTTTACTTGCGGCAAGCCGTGCCAGAGGTCAAGGATATTCTGCTGCTACGTGTGGGTTTAATTGCTGTGGGGGTTCTACTAGGGATATGAGCAGTGATTTGCACCCATCCCAGCTACATCAACACTTGCAGATGTACGCCTGTGCCAAATGGTCGTTTTGGGGTAGTCTAGCTGTCAGCTGTGGCTTGTTGTTCCTGGGGGCAACTCAAAAGCCAGAGTCTAAGCCTTGGATACTAGCGGCCTCCGTTGGTAGCCTAGAAGTTGGGCGCAGACATCGCCAAACAGCCAAACTGTTACAAGAGTCTCTAGGCGATATCGACCGAGCATCGCGGCTCAACTTCCAAGCCTGGGCGAGGAACAACACTCAACCAACAGCACAGTTAGCGCTGACGGTTGGTACTATTGATGCCAACTGGCAACCAGAGAACTTAATCACCGATCCGGTTGAGTACATCCAGAAAAAGCAGAAACACGTTGCTTTAGTAGGTGGCACGGGTGACGGGAAGTCAACCTTTACCCAGTTCCTATCCTCCAAAATCGGTGGTAGGGTCATTGTCTACGACAGTGACGCTAAACCAGATGATTGGTCATGGATCGATCAAGCTGATGTCATTGGCAGAAAAGGAAATTTCAAAGCCATCGACACCGCAATGGGTAAAGACTTAGAAATTCTCGAAGACCTAGTTCAGCTTAGGGGTGAAGGAGGAGATAACGCGATCGCTGGTCGGGAACGGTTCATGATCGCTGAAGAATTCCCCATTTTGGTAGACGAATGCGACAATGCCAGACCGTGGATCAAACGCCACGCCAAACGGGGGAGAAGATACCAGCAGTTCATTTGTGCTTTGGCCCAAAATGATACAGCTGAGAATTTTGGTTTGGAAGGTGACAAAGACACCCTCTACAGCTGCTTTGTGTTGGTGCGGTTGGGTCAATTTGGCCGCGACTACGCCAGGACTAAACTAAAAGATCCTCAGTTAGAGCAGTGGCTAAAGGCAGGTGGTAAAAGGCGGTTTATGGTTGATGACTGCCCCTGTGAGCTTGACCTGAGCAACTGGGGGACAACTGCTCTAGCACCTGCGGAAACCTCCAGCAGGGGAGATGATGAGGTACAATCTCAACCCTCAGTCATGAATGAGTTTGAGCAATTCATCCTCGACTGGGGTCAACAGCACCCAGGTGAGGTTTTAAAGGCTGCTGCACTCAGTCGCGCTACTCGGCTATTCGACGGTATGCAGCCAGACGAGATAAGGATTTTCTTTGTTTCTATGGCTGATAGGGGTTTGGGGGAAGTGGAAGGAAATGGCGATCGCCTCGGCTGGAGGTGGTCAAAGTAATGCCTACTGCTTGCCTACAGTCCGTCTACAGTCCGTCTACAGGCTGTAGGCAAAGCTTTACAAGCGATTTACCGATTAAATAGGCAGTGGTTGAGTGGAAGTGTGATCGCTGACCACATCCTCGATAAACACTCAAGAGAGCGTCTACACCGTCTACAATTTTTTAGCCCCAAAAATTCGGCTGTAGACGCTAAAAATAGCCTCCAGAGGGGATTTTAGCGATTGTAGACAAAATTTCTGGGGTTGAAAAAAGTTAAAAAAAATCGAAACAATTTTTAAATCTGCAATGACTCAAACAACTTGTCCTCGATGCGATTGCACGACGCTGCGATACCAAGAAAATTATGGTTATTGGGAGTGCCTTGATTGCGGTCACACCTGGGCACTGGATGCTGACGATCCAGATTATGACGAAATCGAACTGTGTTCCAAGTGCCACGGTAAAGGGGTGCTTAACTTTGGCGGTACAAATTACTCCTGTACCCTGTGCAACGGGAGAGGATCGCTATGAGCGAATTAGATAAAAGGCTTGTTTCACTAGCTGAAGATTACGTAACCGAGCAAGTTTACCGCGTTGGCGATCGCAGTTATGCCTGGGAGGAGACGGACTATCGCAGCGACGATTTAGACGGAGATGTTGTCTGCGGTGAATGCCCACCTAGTGACGCTGACCATTACTCATGGTGGGAAGTTGTTTCTTGCGAAATTGAAAGCAGCGAAGTTGATGATCGCAACGACGAAACCGGGGAATATTCTGTAACGGTTAAAGCGTGGGTGGCTGTTAGTTCTGGTGACGAGGAGGAAGAGGTTGACAAGAACGTAGCGCCTGACCTCCGCACCATTTACGTGCAACTTGACCGTGATGAGGAGGGCGATTTCTGTGTCGTTGGAACTGAAGAATGAAGACAAATGGATCAACGTCGATCCGCGAACAAAAAAGCTATCGCTTCGCTTTCGAGTTTCCGGTTTCTCTCGTCAATTCTATCTCTCGACCGGACTTAAGGACACAAAACGAAACCGGGAGATAGTGAGAAGCAAGAGAGACGCGATCGCAAATGACATTGCGCTCGAACGCTTTGACTCAACACTTGTCAGCTATGAATTCAGTCCGGGAGGAAGAGACAACAAGTTTCAAGTTACTGAAGAGGCTAAACCAAAATATCAATACAATATTTTAGAACTGTGGCATAAGTTTACTGACTTTCAGGAGACACAGCTTGAGCAAACAACGATTTTAGGGCGATACGTATACATCAAGAATTACTGTAATAGGCTACCTACTTTGTCTCTGGACGAGGCTTCGAGTATTCGTGATTGGTTGGTAAAAAATGTCGGGAACTTTACGGCTCGGCTAATTCTCGACTATTTCAATAATTGCTGTCGTTGGTCAATTGACTCGCGGCTGATTCATGACAACCCGTTTGAAAAATTGACGTTGAACAAACGTCGGACAAAAGTTGAGGAGAACGATTTCAGGGCGTTTAGCCTGCAACAAAGGGATACCATCATAGAAGCTTTTGAAAATCACAATTTGTATTCCCACTACAGCGCAATCGTAAAATTCCTCTTTTGGACTGGATGCCGTCCAGGAGAAGCATTTGCACTATGCTGGGATGACGTTTCTGCCGATTGCTGCAAAATAAGCATTACAAAATCATGCAACAAGTACAAAATTTTAAAAACTACCAAAAATAATCGAAAGCGAATATTCCCGACCGTAGAAGGTTCAAAGCTTCAACAGCTTTTACTAAGCCTTCGAGCAGAGAAAAGGTCATCTCTGATTTTTCTTTCCAAGTCAGGGCTGCCCATGACCTCCGATCTGTTTAAGCCAGCCTGGACTGGATATAGTACCAAGCAACAGAGCAAAAAGACCTACCGCTACATGGGCGTAGTCCAGGAATTAGCGACACAGGGGCTAGTCCCTTATTTGAAGCCCTACGCTACCCGCCACACTTTTGCAACCTGGGCGATTAGCAACGGAATATCACCGGACAAGGTAGCACTATGGATTGGGGATACCGTCGAGACAGTTTTACGTTTCTACTGCCACCCAAGCGTAGTCGAGTCCGAGTGCCCAGATTTTTGATCAAAATACTGCTCAAATGCTACTCAAAAACAGTCATAACTAAGACAGGATGTTTGTTGTAACTGGAGTTAAGAAGCCAATGCCGTGGTTTGTAAAAATTGAAGAAGGGAAAGTCGATAAACCTACCTTTGACCAATATGTACCTGCTCACAAAGCCTACATTCGGGAACTAATTACTAAAGGACACAAAGCGCGAACAGGCTATTGGGTAGAGCAAAGAGGCGGAATGTTACTGTTTGAGGCAGCCTCAAAGGAGGAAGCAGAAGCGATTGTAGCTGATGACCCCTTGGTAAAACACGGTTGCGTCAACTATCAGCTTTATGAATGGCGAATTGTTATGGAATGACACACACTTACTGAATTTTCATGTTATGTTTATATAAGACCTGGATCTATGCGATCGCAACACCCAAATCTTGTCAGAACCGGAAGGTAGCAGCAACACGGGAGGCTTGTGGTAGGCGTAGTCTCCGGGTCGCCCTATTTTTAGGAGCGGTCAGCAACCATGCCTGGTTTTGGAGATATTGTTCAAAAAGCTTTTTACCTCGGTGTTGGATTAGCTTCTTACGCAGGTGAGAAAGCAGGGGGAAAATTAGCCGAAGTGCGATCGCAAGTCCAAAAACTGGCAGATGAAATGGTGGCAAAGGGCGAAATGAACACAGAAGAAGCCCGCCGCTTCGTTGAGGACATGATGAAGCAAGCCCAACAAGCCCAACCATCTGTTGAAACCTCACCAGAAACGCCCCCTTCTCAACCTCGCCGCATTGAAATTTTAGAGGAAGATGAAGAGCCAACGGTCAAAGAGGCGTCAAATGATGAGAATGTAGATAAATTGCGCGATGAAGTGCTAAAACTGCAAGATGAGTTAAAACGATTGCAACGCGATCGATAAAAAGCATTCATTCTTTGAGCGCAATAAATATAACTAATAAGTGGCATTTTGACATGACACTTTGGATAAAAACTTGATAAGATACATTGCCTAGTGTGTATTTTAGTGCGTCAAGCCAGATAGCACAAAGCGTCCTGTTTATAGCCTGCAAAGGTGTCAAGTTTATGGAACAGTGGCAAAAAGATTTAGTAGAAATCGTCGAAACAGTAGCTGATGAAGTAGAGCGCTTCTTCCTGGGAATGAGTGAAGTGGTAGACGCATTTTTTGAGCTAACGGAAGAAGTCAGCGAGCAAGTACATAATAATATTGTTACTGAAGTCGATCAGTATCTACAGGATTTGGCTGAACCGATGTTAGAAGCTTACTGGGAACTGGAAGACATGGTAGCAGATGTAGATCCGGGTTTTCCTTATTCAGTTGAACCTACATCTGAAAAAAATCCTGCCTGTATTGGTTGTAGTCATTACCACGGTCAAGTTTATGGTGGTAATTTATTAGTTTGTGCTATGCATCCCCACGGTTGTGAAGATGAAAATTGTCCAGACTGGGAGAAGGAAGAGTATTGAGAGGGAGTTAGGAGTTTGGAGTTAGGAGTTAACAAGCTACAAAATTACTAAAAGGACGTAAAGATAAGTAGAATAACTAATGACAAATGACAAATGACAAATGACAAATGACAAACCAAGAAATGAAGTATGGCGAACGCGACATTGCCGAAGGTAAACTAATTACTTTTCCCAATCCGCGTGTGGGTAGGCGATATGACATTAACATTACTTTGCCGGAATTTACTTGTAAATGTCCATTTTCCGGCTATCCTGACTTTGCGACAATTTATGTTAGCTATGTGCCTGATGAACGGGTAGTGGAATTAAAGGCACTCAAACTTTATATTAATAGTTACCGCGATCGCTACATTTCCCACGAAGAATCTGCCAATCAAATTTTAGATGATTTTGTAGCTGCTTGCGATCCGTTGGAAGTCATTGTGAAAGCAGATTTTACGCCTCGCGGCAATGTACATACTGTGATTGAAGTGCGTCATCACAAGTACCCATAATGAAACCTTTGGCTTTTAGAGAGGACTTTAGTCCTTTTTACAAGACGCTACGTGATACAAAATCAGGACTGAAATCCTGACTAGAAATATTTTTGAAGGAAGGTTGATTAACTGGACAGGATATATATAAGTAAGTGGGCGGCAAAATTTACAAGTATGTAACGTCAAGTTAACTAAAGCGATTAGAGTTAAATTTTACACGTTTTGTACTGTAATCTCCTTTTTCTCCCTTAGCTTCAATTTAAATATTCGTTCTTATTAGTTTTCTTGTACTATTTTATTTACATTTTGTTGATGTTGTGTGACAGTTGGGGTGCGGAATGTGGGTTCAAAGCATCCGTTACACATTCTTAGCCACTTGTTACTTTTATGACTCTTGGGTTTCATAGGAATTGTTCCCCCTACTCTTGGGATAATGAATCATCGACTACAGGACATAGCAGAGGGAATAGAAGAACTTTGGGCATATTGAGCCACAAGAATAACATCACCTTTACCATCAACAATCCATCCTTGAGCCTCCACAATCTGATTAGTAGATTTAGTAACAGATGTAGATAATTTATCCGTGACTCTCTGTGTTGCTTGTGGGGGCAAATCTACCCAACCAGTAATTACTGCTCGTCCCCGCAGAGGCTCGTTGGGGCTAAGGGGTAATCCACCGCGTCCTGTGGCAATAAAACGACTGGCGGTTTGTCGTCCTCTGGGAGTGCAGCCTTGAGCGATTTGTTGGGATGCATCGACGAGGTTAGAGGGTAGTTGAATTAAGCCGCGACTAGGGTCAGTATCAGGTGTGTTGAGATTTATCTCACCATTTAAGGAAGGCTTGCTTTGGGAGATTGCAGTGATGTCACTTGTTAGCAACTGACTAGGATTTAGCTTGTTCGGGTCGGTTGTTTGCAACTGCTGCTCGAGCTCTTGCCGACTGCGCGGCTGTAGCCCAAAGATGCCAGCAGAGTTGATAATAACTTTCCCGCCGCTACCCTCAAAGGCGTTGGCAGTGATATCGCTATTTTCGTTGGGAACTGCAACGATAAAGCCTCGGTAATTTGGGAGGTTATTAATAATGATGTTACCGCCATTGCCACTTAATTTGTCTGTACCTGCGTTGGTGGAGATTTGACTGTTGCGACGGAGTAAAAGTAAGTCGCTATTGATGTTGATGTTACCGCCGTTACCGGATGCAGATTCGGCGTTGAGTTTACCTTGGTTGTCTAAAATAATTTTAGGTGAGTTGATTTCGATGTCGCCTGCGGTTCCTAAACCAGTAGAACTGACAAATAAGCCACTGCTAACGCCGATATTTTCTACCCGATCGCTAAAGTTATTAACTAGGTCATCATAATTAAAATCACTACCACTAATTATTACTTTATCAGTAGCATTGACAGTTATTTTACCTGCATCTCCTTGCCCTGAAGTACTAGCTGTCAGTGCAGCACCATCGATGATTTCTAAGGAATTGGTGTATAAATTAATATCGCCGCCTTTTCCTGTTGAGTCTTTGCTGGTAGCAGTCGTTAACAGGCTCCGACCCACAACATCGTTGAGGTTGGAGCCTTCAAGTGAAGTTCCACTCAGTTTTATAGAAGTGGCATTAACAGTCAAGGAACCCGCATTCCCTTTCTCTACACTGGTTGTTGAAACTGATGCTTGTGCCCCATCTTGGATAAACAACTGTCCAGTCTTAATTACCAAATTTCCAGCATTTCCTTGACCTGTAGTCCCTGTAATTATGCCACTAGGAAACGGACGATCCTTTACGACGTTAGAGACTAAGCCTCCACTAATTCCAATTAGTTGCTCTAAGACATCGGCGGACACTCCTTGCTTTGAGGTGCCGAGGAGTTCTACAGATTCGGAGGCGTTGATAGTTAAATCTCCGCCTTTTCCCAAGCTAGAAGTACCCGATGAGATGATTCCCCCATCACTGACTATTAACTTTTTAGTAGTAATAGCCATGCCGCCCGATTTTCCAGATCCCTGTGTTCCACTAGCTAAGACGCTAGGAACATTATTGTCTCTGCCGATGCCTTTTATTTCTACTAACTTTGAAGCATTCACAGTTAATTTTCCTCCTGGCTTCTCTCCAGCAGTACCTGCTGTCACCCAAGCCCCATCACGGACAATTAATCTTTCAGTATCAATAGTCAAGTCGCCTCCTGGCCCCAAACCTGTAGTTTCATTACGCAATCCACTGGGAACTCTACCGCCTATGGTGAACAGTCCTAGTCCTTGAGAAGCATCATTAGCTGAGGTGCCACTAAGTTCTATAGAGTCTTTTGCGTTCACGAATAAATTTCCGGCTCGCCCTAGGGTAGTACTCCCTGCCGATACTACTGCCCCATTAGAGACAATTAACCGCCCAGTTTCAATGGTCATATTTCCGGCATTTCCACTTGCAGTAGGTAGAGAAGAAATGAGAAAATTCCTGAAAAAAAGAGGAACGTTACTAAGAAGATTCGGGGCAAGAAGAGGCGTTGTATCAATGGAGGCGGAAAACAAGCCTATAGGAACAGTAAAACTGGGAGAATAACCGAAGAAATTAATCGGAAAGATGTCAATTGCACCGTTTGATGAGGAACTACCAGTTAGTTCTATTGAGTCCGAGGCGTTCACAACCAGATCCCCAGCACTACCACTAGAAGTAGTAGCAGTCGCTACTATTCCATCTTGAATAATCAATTTTCCTGTATCTACGCGTAGGGAACCACCATCTCCTAAACCAAAAACGGCATTGTAGATAGAGCTATCTTTGACTGTCACTGTTTCTTTGGCGCTGAGGGTGATATCTCCAGCTTTCGCGTTAGCGGCTGTAGTTAATGGCTTGATGCCAGCACGTAAGCTACTTCCCTCCGAAATATCTATATTCTGGGCATTGACGGTAATACTGCCACCACCATCAGATACAACATCCACTTCAGCGCCCTTGGTAAGCGATAATGAAGCTCGTAATCGGTCAGGCGGAAAATTTAAGCTCAGATTATTATCATTTACATTTAGCCCAACTATTCCTTCTTGCGCTAAACCTCCTAATTCTACTCGCCCACCAGAAGCCTTCAGGGAGCCACCATTCATGTTTATATCGCCACCAACTAGCAGCAAACTAAGATTATTTTTGACACTTAGGTTAGTTGAGTTATTTTGAATTGGCGCAGTAGGAATTTGATTGAATAGAAAAGCGGAAGGATTGATTGTCAACAGTGGAGAAGTAGTTGGATTCGTAGCGCTGAAAATCACTCGATCGCCAAAAGCGATCGCATTTGCTGTAGTCGCAACAAAAGAACCTTTAACATCCAGCCTCGCACGCGATCCAAAAATAATCCCGTTTGGATTTATCAAAAACAAATTAGCGGGAGTCTTAACACGAATTAACCCATTAATATTAGAAACTGACCCACCCGTAACTCGGCTGATGATATTTTGAATATCTCCAGTATTATTAATATTTATATTAAAATTAGCAGTGCCACCAAAAGGTACAGAAAATTCAGAGAAGCTGTGGAACAAATTACTTCCTGCTTTTGTTCCTCCAGTAATATTGAAGATGTTTCCATTTGTTGTGACGCTAGAGTTAGTAGGCAAGGTGGTATCCGGGGTAATTTGAGCAAAAACACGCTCTTCTAAGGAAGCAATGAACACACTTGCTATAATCAAGCAACTTCCTAACCCTACAAATTTACTATGCCAGCACACCAAGCCCTGAGTTTCATTTGATACAGCAGTAAATTTGTCACAGGATTTGGAAAAGTCTGTTTGATTGATGGGCGATCGCCAATATATACTTGCAGGATAGTTTTTCAACATGTTTTTAATGCCGACATGATTTGCTTCGGTATTGGAAGGAGCGAAGGGCATTGTAATACTCAAAAACTCTTACAGTCTGACAATCTAGTTGCAAAGTAAGTCGTAGATGGCATTATAAAAAAACAGTAAACGGTCCAACAGCATTCAATGGGATTTTGTATTTTGTCAGGTCAAACAAATCACCCGAAACAGGCATCAGAGAAGTAATCCCCTCCACAATCCCAACTAAGTCTCCCGATGATGTAGAGATGTTTAAACTTCCATTTACTACTTGAGAAGTGTAGTTCTGTGGTGCTCCTTCTAGCACAATCATGTCACTGAGTCGCTCAAAGTCCTGGATTAAAGCATAATCTGTATTACCACCACCAACGTAAAATTGTTGAGGTGTAGAGCTTAATGAAGACAAACTAGAATGGCCAAGGAGGAATACATCTCTCCCTTGGGTGCCAATTAGGGTATCAATCTGACCGACTCCAGCAACTGTTGCTCCATTTGATAAAACGTCAAAACCAAGTCCAGCAATGAGTTTGTTACCTTCACCAAAGCCTGTTATGGTGTCATTCCCGTTGGTTCCAAAAAAAAAGCCAAAGCGATTCTCCTCAAATTGTCCAACCTGTTCATAGTGTTGTAGTCCTGAGGTAAAAGAGCCAGCATTAACAGCCGCCGCTACATCAGGGTATGCTAGCAAGTAAGCTTGTTCATTGAACATAGCAATAGCCTCCAGATAATAATGGGAATATCAATCAAAAAAGTACTATTTGGTCAGGGTCTGGCAGTTACTTCCATTAAGTTAGAAGCTTATAAATATTGGAAAAACCGCTATCTGAAGTTAATTGAGCAAGTGCACAATTCCTAGCCAAAGCACTCTAAAGAGCAAAATCCAAATCACCGGACATTGCACCCTCCACCAAATAACAGCACTAAACTTCACTCAACTAGGAATAAAGTTATTAGCTGTTTCCTATTTCATGATAAAACTGCAATGATTATTGGGTTGCTAAAAAATTTCTTATTCTTTACAAAGTTTATAACTAAACGCAATATCTGAACTATCTCCCCTGCTCCCTGCTCCCTTGCCTCTTTTTCAACCATTTAGTCTATGTTGCATCCAAAGGAGAACTGCTATATTTATTCAGCAATTTTCTTGACGGCAGATTGCACTTGCAGCACAACTTTTTTTGATAAAGGAATATATCCAAGTTCCAAACTGGATTTTTGCCCGTCAATCACAGCCCAATTTACAAAGTTTTTCAGTGCTTGAGCTTTGACTCGATTTGGATATTGGTGGTAAGTTAAAAGCCAGCTGTAAGTGACAATGGGATAAGACTGGGTACCTGTAGGATCGGTGATAAAAGCAATCAAATTATCACCTGGTAATTTTACTGCTTCTAAAGTTTGTGCTACAGATTCTGGTGTCGGCGTAATATAATTACCAGATTTATTTTCTAAAGCAGCCACAGGAAGCTTATTTTGTTTGGCGTAAATGTATTCTACATAGCCAATAGCTCCTGGTATCTGTTGAATCAGGGCGGTAACACCTTCGTTACCCTTTCCACCAATTCCTATTCGCCATGCTACAGATTTACCAGCCCCAACTTTGCTTTTCCATTCTGAACTTATGGCGCTTAGGTGTTGCGTGAACACGCTTGTAGTTCCACTACCATCAGTTCGGTTTACAACTTGAATTGGTAAATCGGGCAAACTTACACCTGGATTAGCTGCACCTATTCTAGGATGATTCCAATTCTTAATTTTTCCGAGAAAGATATCTACGTAAACTTGGCGTGGTAGCCTGAGAGTGGGTAGCACATTTACTTGAGGCGACTGCCCTATAGATGGTGTCAGGTTATAAGCTAACACAATAGAACCGGCAGTTATTGGCAAAGCAATGACTCCCCGTTTTATCTTGGCTACTTGTTCCCTTGTAATTCCCACATCACTAGCTGCAAAATCCACAGTACCGTCGATGAGCTGTTGCACTCCAGCACTGCTTCCGATAGCTTGATAGTTAATTTCTATATTGGGATTTTGCTGGTTGTAATCTGAAAGCCAACGCTCGTACAAAGGTGCGGGAAAACTTGCCCCAGTACCAACAAGGGAAACACGCTTGATGTTTTTTTGCTCGGCAGCGCAAGAAGTAATACTCAACAAGATAGCGATTAAAGGTAGAAGGCAAACCCGTCCCTGAGATTGAAGTTTGGCAGATATAGAAATTTTTTGTTCCAATGTTTAATAAATACCTCTAGTAATTTCAATGTTTGTAGGCGTGTGGGTGTAATTAGTTGTAAATAATTTTGAAACGCAAAGGGACGCGGAGGTTAACGCAAAGGTACGCAAAGTAATCTTCTGCGTCTGCGTTCCTCTGCGATTTCCTTCTCTGCGAGACGCTGCGTGAACGCTAATGCGAATGCGCCTTTTTGTGTTTAAACTTCAATCACTGCCTCTTTATCTTCACTTTTTGGCTGTGAACTCAGCCGATCTAAAATCTCTAAAACTTCTTGTTCAAAAGCAACTTGGGCGCGATTAGTTTTGCCACCAATATATAAGCGATCGCCTTTTTGCAATGCCCAAATTTGCGAGTGTGAAAAGTAACTCATCACCACACCCAGCATGAGTAAGCCAAACCCTGTGTAAACAATTGGGATGCCTGGATCGGCTTTAATTTGCAAGCCGGTGCTACCAATTACATCTAGAATTTTCAGCTTCACGCCATTAACTTCGGTGAACATCCCCGCACGAACTGTATCAACAAGTTTGCCAGTGGCATCATAAATTAATACCATCCCTTGCAAGTCTTTCGCTAATAAAGAGACACCTTCACTCAAATCCGGTTTAGTCGGAACCCAGGTTCCCCAAATCCGCCCGTTACCGTTGGTGTTCAATTGCGCCATCGGCAACTGAAAAATCGGGCTGTTGTTAAATTGGACGCGAACACCTGCAATTCCCCAATCAGTTTGATAGAAAGTTACACCATGATAGCGCAGAGGCTCGTTGACAAAAATCTTTTTATGGTCAACTTCCTCTCCCTGATTATTCAAGACAGACATATCGGAATAAAATTGATCGATGCCGCCAGATGGAGTGTAGTCAATCCAAAAACGATTGACGCGCACAGACCAATCTTTCGGGACTTGCGCTGCGGCTAAAGGCCCAGCATCGACAATATTTGTCACTTGAAATGTATCGCCACTAGCAACCATTTCCTGAGCCAAAAACCCAGTCATCGCCCCCCAAATTCCCCCTAGCAAAATAGCAACGATGCCAATATGAACAATAATTGGGCCGATACGTCCGACTATTCCTTTGCGGGCATAAAGAAGATTTGTTTTTTCTTGATTTGGAAAAATTTTATAGCGGTGTTTTTGTAAGATTTCGCTGAGGGAATTCAGGGAAGCAGTATCTAGTTCTGCACTTAAAGCTAATTTTTGAAATTGTCGTGGTTCTTCGTAATATTTCCAGCGCTGGGCAGCTTTTAAGGCTGGTAACTGACGGGTAAATGAACAAGCAGTTAAGCTAGTGCCAAATAAGATCAGTAATGCCAGAAACCACCAGGTACGATATACGTGGTCTAATCCAACTACTTGAATTACTTTCCAAGTTAAGAAACCAAATAAAGCTGGATGTTCTGGGTAATTGGCTTGGTAAAATGCGGGTGACTGACCTTGCTCAATAACAGTACCAGTAGAGCTAAAGATGGCAATCAATAGCAGTAGTGCGATCGCTAATTTTAAGTTAGTCAGTACGGGCAAAAGCTCTTGGCGTAAGAACTGCCCAGGTAATGCCCACCATTTTATTTCTTTGGACGCTGAATCTTCTAAAGTCATTAGCTGTAAAATCTAATACAACGTATTGATATTAAAAACTGCCAAGGGGAATCCGAGAAATTAAGGAAAATACACCGAATCCTACCAATAGTGCCCCACTAACTGGGTTAATCCAGCCAGACCAGCGACGCAATTCTAGTAATTTTTTAATTGAAGCTGTAAAAGTACCCGCCAAAATCAACGGTGCTACATAACCGGCTGTATAAGAAAGTAGCAAAACAGCGCCTAAAATTAAGTCTTGTGTACTAGCAATCCAACTTAACAAGCTCGCTAAAACAGGCGTGCTACAAGGGGATGCGACTAAACCGAAAGTCAGCCCCAGCAAATAAGAACGCAATCCTGCTGGCAAATCTGGCGAAATCCAATTGGTTTCATTCAAGGATGGAAATTGTAGAGGCAGTGCTTCTAATAAGTTCAGCCCCATGAGAATGGCGATAATGCTGACGATAATTGGCAAACCAATTCCCACTTGACCGTAGACTTTTCCAACTAAACCTGCTATGATGCCTAGCCCTGCTAGTGTAGTTGCTAAACCTAAAGCAAACCAAGTTGATTGGGCAGCTGCTTGCAAGCGGCTTTTAGCTTCATAACCACCAATGTAACCAATGGTAATTGGCAGCATCGAAAGCATACAGGGTGTGAGACTGGTAAGCAAGCCAGCGACAAAGATGATGCCAACGCTTACCCCGCTAAGGTGTGTCAGTTGGTTAGAAACGAGGTTATTGGCAAATTGTTCTAGTTGGTAAATTTGGGTTTGCAGGTTATCAAACATGGGGAGTCTCTGAGCGGGAAATGCTTACTCTGCTTGAATTGTAGCTTAGTTATTCCGTTAACGATATAGCCAAACACGCAATAACGACAGCAATTGTTCAGTATCTACGGGTTTGGTGATGTAATCTGATGCGCCCGCTTCAATACACTTCTCGCGATCGCCTTGCATGGCTTTAGCGGTCAGTGCAATAATCGGCAAAGATTTAAATTGCTCGTTTTGGCGGATTAAGCGTGTTGTTTCGTAACCGTCCATTTCTGGCATCATTACGTCCATCAAAACAACATCAATATCTGGTGTAGTTTCCAACAGAGTAATCCCCTCTCTGCCGTTTTCAGCGTATAAAACCTGGATTTGATAACGCTCCAGCATACTTGTCAGCGCAAAGATATTCCGCATATCGTCGTCTACAATTAGCGCTTTTTTGCCAGCAAGTAAGTAGTCTATGGAATGCAGTTGTTCGAGTATTTCTCGTTTGGGTGCTGGTAAATTTGCTTGGACTCGGTGTAAAAATAATGCTGTTTCATCGAGGAGACGTTCGGGCGATCGCACATCTTTAATGATGATTGTTTCGGCAATTCGTCTGAGTTCCGTTTCTTGAGCTTTGCTAATTTCTCTACCTGTGTAGACAATAATTGGTAAAGTTTTACCGTGAGGTAAAAGCTTTATCTGCTCGATCAGTTCAAACCCAGTCATGTCGGGTAGCCCTAAATCGAGAACCAGGCAATCAAAATGCTGGGCGCGAATAGCTTCTAAAGCTGCTGCACCAGTGCCCACTGCTGTGGTAGAAACATCGCTGTTACCAATCAACTCAACAATACTCAGCCGTTGAGTGTCGTCGTCTTCGACTACTAGCAAATTTTTCACTTGGCGCTCTACAAAACCTTTAATTTTGGTCAACGCCTCGGATATTGTCTCGCTGGTTAAGGGCTTTTGCAGATATGCGATCGCGCCTAATTGCAAACCGCGTTGTCTTCCTTCCTCAACGGTCATGATATGTACAGGAATGTGGCGGGTATTTGGGTCATGCTTGAGACGATCTAATACCGTCCAACCATCCATTTCTGGCAACCTGATATCTAGCAAAATGGCTGAAGGTAAGAATTGCTGCGCTAGCATCAAACCTGTAGTGCCTGTTTGGGCAGCGATCGCCTTGAATCCTTGCTGTTGTGCCATCTCTAGCAGGATACGCGCAAAATTAACGTCATCCTCAACAATTAGTAACACGCGATCGCCTACGCCGATAGTAGTGCGATCGTCATTAATCAGTGGTAAGTGAGGACTTGTACTGAGCGAAGCCGAAGTAGTGAGGAGTGAGGAGTGGGTAGAGACGCGATTAATCGCGTCTGTGCTGGATTGAGTTGATGTTGGCTCAGGACTCAAAACTCGGAACTCTGGACTCAATTGGGGGAAGTAGAATGTAAAGGTGCTGCCTTGACCGGGGTGACTGATTAGTTTAATTTCGCCGCCAAAGAGACGGGCGATTTCACGGCTAATTGATAAGCCCAATCCGGTGCCGCCGTATCTCCGACTGGTAGAGCCATCGGCTTGCTGAAATGCCTCGAAAATAACTTTCTGCTTGTCGGGAGCAATGCCAATGCCTGTATCGCTAACTGAGAAGGCGATGACATTTTGGGCGCGATTCAAAGTTTCTTGGTCTTTGCTCCATCCCTGCTTCGCCACCGCAATCTGTAAGCGTACTTCTCCTTTTTCTGTAAATTTAAAAGCATTGGAGAGGAGATTTTTTAAGACTTGTTGTAAGCGTTTGACATCTGTATAGATGGTTGTGGGCAATTCGGGAGTCAATTCAATTGTGAAACCAAGTCCTTTGCTCTGAGCGATTTGTCGGAAGGTGCGCTCAATCTGATCGCCCAATTCTGTCAATGGCATTTGAGTTATGTCAATCGACATAGTTCCAGATTCAATTTTGGCCAGATCCAGAATGTCATTGATTAACGCCAGCAAATCAGTCCCGGCTGAGTAAATTGTTTGGCTGTATTCGACTTGTTTGGCGGTAAGGTTGCGATCGATGTTATCTGACAATAATTTCGCCAAAATCAACAAGCTGTTCAACGGTGTCCGCAGTTCGTGGGACATATTGGCGAGAAATTCTGATTTGTATTTTGAAGAAAGGGCGAGTTGTTCGGCTTTGTCTTCCAAAGAAAGTCTTGCTTGTTCAATTTCCCGATTTTTGCGCTCGACTTCTTTCTTTTGCATTGCCAACAACTCTGCCTTTTCTTCTAACTCAGCGTTGGTTTGTTGCAGTTCTTCTTGCTGTCCTTTGAGTAAATCTTCAGAGGCTTTGAGTGATTGGGCTTGTTGTTCTAAGCGCTTGTTAGTTTCCCTGAGTTCGCTTTGCTGGGTTTGGAGTTCTTCAGCTAAAGATTGCGACTGCTTGAGTAATTCTTCAGTTCGCATCGATGCGGCGATCGTGTTGAGGACGATCGCGATACTTTCGGTAAGCTGGTCGAAGAATGTCAGATGAATTTCGCTAAAGCGGCGGAAGGATGCTAATTCGATGACTGCTGTCACTTGTCCTTCAAAAAGTACAGGTAACACCACGGCATTCAAAGGCGTGGCTTCTCCTAAACCAGAGGCAATTCTGACATAATCGCTGGGTACTTCCGTCAACAGAATTCGCTCTTTTTCTAAAGCGCATTGTCCCACCAAACCTTCACCCAAGTGGAAGCGGTTAGCTAGATGTCTGCGTTCGCGGTAAGCGTAGCTACTAATTAATTTCAAATAGGGTGTATGTTCGGCAGACTCCATCAGGAAGAATACGCCGTGTTGCGCTCCTACCAAGGGCGCTAGTTCTGAGAGAATTAGTTTCGATACGGTTTCCAAATCTCGCTGCCCTTGCAGCATTCGGGTAAACTTGGCGAGGTTAGTTTTCAACCAGTCTTGCTCAGTGTTTTTCTGCGTTGTCTCGCGCAGATTAGCAATCATCTGGTTGATGTTGTCTTTGAGTATCGCTACTTCCCCTAGTGCTTCGACAGCAATTGAACGAGTTAAATCGCCCTTAGTTACAGCTGTAGCAACTTCGGCGATCGCTCGCAACTGAGTTGTCAGTGTCGCAGCAAGTTCGTTCACATTATCCGTCAAATCTTTCCAAGTTCCAGCCGCGCCAGGGACTCTCGCTTGTCCGCCTAACTTTCCTTCGATTCCCACTTCCCGCGCTACTGTAGTTACCTGATTGGCAAATGTTGCTAGGGTATCAATCATCTCGTTGATTGTCTCTGCCAAGGTTTCGATTTCTCCTTTGGCATCTAACATCAGTTTCCGTTTCAAGTCACCGTTCGCAACTGCGGTTACAACTCTGGCGATACCGCGCACTTGCGCCGTTAAGTTACCCGCCATCGAGTTCACGTTATCTGTTAAATCCTTCCAAGTCCCGGCAACACCTTGGACTTGCGCTTGTCCGCCTAACTTCCCTTCAGTTCCCACTTCCCGCGCTACCCGCGTTACTTCACTGGCAAAGGAACTGAGTTGATCCACCATCGTGTTGGTGGTGTTCTTCAAGTCCAAAATTTCGCCTCTGGCATCGACAGTAATTTTCTTGGATAAGTCGCCATTCGCTACCGCCTTGGTAACTTCGGCGATGTTGCGAACTTGTCCGGTGAGGTTCCCCGCCATCGAGTTCACATTGTCTGTTAAATCTTTCCAAGTACCTGCAACTCCTCTGACGTAAGCTTGCACGCCCAATTTACCTTCGGTTCCCACCTCACGGGCAACTCTGGTAACTTCTGATGCAAAGGAATTTAGTTGATCCACCATTGTATTAATAGTGTTTTTGAGTTCTTGAATTTCACCTTTCACATCAACGGTGATTTTCTTGGATAAGTCGCCGTTTGCTACCGCCGTGGTAACTTCGGCAATGTTCCGCACCTGTGCCGTCAAGCTTCCCGCCATGAAGTTTACACTTTCGGTCAAGTCTTTCCAAGTACCTGCCACTCCTTTAACTTCTGCTTGTACGCCCAATTTACCCTCAGTTCCTACCTCCCGCGCCACCCGCGTCACTTCCGATGCAAAGGAATTGAGTTGATCCACCATCGTGTTAATGGTGTTTTTGAGTTCCAAAATTTCACCTTTGACATCAACAGAGATTTTTTTGGATAAGTCGCCATTTGCCACCGCCGTGGTGACTGTAGCAATATTTCGTACCTGTGCGGTTAAGCTTCCCGCCATGAAGTTCACGCTGTCGGTTAAATCTTTCCAAGTACCCGCGACACCGCGCACATCTGCTTGTACGCCTAGTTTCCCTTCGCTTCCCACTTCCCGCGCCACCCGCGTCACTTCACTGGCAAAGGAGTTGAGTTGATCCACCATTATATTGATGGTATTTTTCAACTCCAGAATTTCGCCTTTGACGGCAACAGTAATTTTCTTCGATAAGTCACCATTGGCGATCGCAGTTGTCACTTCGGCAATGTTCCGCACTTGTGCCGTCAAGCTTCCCGCCATGAAGTTTACGCTATCGGTCAAATCTTTCCAAGTTCCGGCAACGTCTTTTACTTCCGCTTGTACGCCCAATTTACCTTCAGTTCCCACCTCACGGGCAACCCGCGTTACTTCTGATGCAAAGGAACTAAGTTGATCCACCATTGTGTTAATGGTGTTTTTCAACTCCAGAATTTCACCTTTGACATCAACGGTGATTTTCTTGGATAAGTCGCCTGTTGCCACCGCCGTAGTCACTTCGGCGATGTTCCGCACCTGTGCGGTTAAGCTTCCCGCCATGAAATTTACGCTGTCGGTTAAATCTTTCCAAGTGCCAGCTACGCCGCGCACTTCTGCTTGCACGCCCAACTTCCCTTCGCTTCCTACCTCACGCGCCACCCTTGTTACTTCTGATGCAAAGGAATTCAGTTGATCCACCATTGTGTTGATGGTATTTTTCAACTCCAGAATTTCACCTTTGACATCGACAGTGATTTTCTTAGATAAATCGCCTGTTGCAACCGCCGTAGTTACTTCGGCAATATTTCGCACCTGTGCCGTTAAACTTCCCGCCATGAAGTTTACGCTGTCGGTTAAATCTTTCCAAGTTCCAGCGACACCGCGCACATCAGCTTGTACGCCCAATTTCCCTTCACTTCCCACCTCACGCGCAACCCGTGTTACTTCCGATGCAAAGGAACTGAGTTGATCTACCATTATATTGATGGTATTTTTCAACTCCAGAATTTCACCTCTAACATCGACGGTGATTTTCTTCGATAAATCGCCATTGGCGATCGCAGTTGCAACTTCGGCAATATTTCGCACCTGTCCGGTGAGATTACCCGCCATCAAGTTAACGTTATCGGTTAAATCTTTCCAAGTACCCGCAACTCCCCGCACTTCTGCTTGTACGCCCAACTTCCCTTCAGTTCCTACTTCACGGGCAACTCTTGTTACTTCTGATGCAAAGGAATTAAGTTGATCCACCATTGTATTAATGGTATTTTTCAACTCCAGAATTTCGCCTTTGACATCGACGGTGATTTTCTTAGATAAATCGCCATTTGCTACCGCCGTTGTGACTTCGGCAATATTCCGCACCTGTGCTGTCAAGCTTCCCGCCATGAAATTCACACTATCGGTCAAGTCTTTCCACGTACCCGCTACCCCCCGGACTTCTGCTTGACCGCCTAATTTTCCTTCTGCACCCACCTCACGCGCAACTCTTGTTACTTCCGATGCAAAGGAATTGAGTTGATCCACCATGATGTTGACGGTGTTTTTCAATTCTAAAATTTCGCCTTTGACATCAACAGTAATTTTCTTGGATAAGTCGCCATTTGCAACAGCCGTTGTTACTTCCGCAATGTTACGCACTTGAGCAGTTAAATTTCCTGCCATCAAGTTAACGTTGTCGGTTAAATCTTTCCAAGTCCCTGCTACTCCTTTAACCTCGGCTTGTACGCCCAACTTCCCTTCAGTTCCCACCTCACGCGCAACTCTAGTAACTTCCGATGCAAAAGAATTAAGCTGATCCACCATCGTGTTGACGGTGTTTTTGAGTTCCAGAATTTCGCCTTTAACATTGACAGTGATTTTTTTGGATAAGTCACCATTGGCGATCGCAGTGGCAACTTCGGCAATGTTGCGAACTTGTCCGGTGAGATTACCCGCCATCAAGTTAACGTTATCAGTCAAATCTTTCCAAGTGCCAGCTACACCTTGCACTTCGGCTTGAACGCCTAATTTTCCTTCGGTTCCCACCTCCCGCGCCACCCGCGTTACTTCCGAGGCAAAAGAACCGAGACGATCTACCATTGTGTTAACGATATTCGCAGTTTGGAGAAACTCACCTTGCAGAGGTCTGCCTTCAATTTCTGTAGCGATCGTTTGCGATAAGTCACCATTAGCAACGGAGCGAATTACCCGCGTAGTTTCAGCTGTTGGTTGAACTAAATCTGTAATCAGAGTATTGACAGAAGTCACGCAATCTGACCAGGAACCGCGAACATCTCCGAGAGAGGCACGTTCAGCAATTTTTCCTTCTTTGCCAACAACGTTACCAATCCGTTGTAGTTCAGCCGCCATCCGCTCATTCTGGTTAATAATATCATTGAGCGTATCAGCTATTTTCCCCGCCACACCAGTATGGTCTATGGGCATCCGAGCAGAGAAGTCACCCTGTTTAACAGCATTCAGCGTTCTTAGTAGCTGATTTAAATCTAGATTGTCGCTGTCTCTAGTTAACTGTTCGGTTGCCATAGCCGTATCCTTAATCTTGAATCTTGAGGAATTTTTTATATTTTTTGCACCCCGTACTTATTTAGAGTACTTTTAGCCAATGCGTATCACAATAGAGAGCAGGGAATAGAAAGCGGATCGAACTAATTTTTATGGGTGCGAGTGTAAGCAGTCAAGAAAGACTGCTAACTAAATGGTATTGCCGTCGATATATCTGGCATACCACTTAGCTAATGATAGCTAGTTGGAATTTGTTATGCAGCATTAATTGTCGGCAATGCCTAACTTGGGCGAGTAAGCGATCGCACGTAGAACAGACGATGATAATTAACAATACGTTTTATGATTTTTGGAATTTGAGGAAAACAGCAAATCAATAAATTCTAACTGATATAGCAACAGCCAAAAAGGTTAGGACATTAACAGATGATAAAATTTAGACACAAAAAGGCTTTTCACCCAGTCCCCAGTCCCTAGTCCCCAGTCCCTTGCTATAACTGAGGTTTGCTAAAGTCAAAAATATCCGGCAACTCCAAGGATTGGCAAATGGTTAGAGAGTACTCACCCCAGAGACATCTGCCTCCGCTTGAAAGTGGCGATCGCTTAACTCGTCCTGAATTTGAACGGCGTTATGCGGCTGCACCCCATATCAAGAAAGCAGAACTGATTGAAGGAATCGTTTACGTTGCATCTCCTGTAAGACATGAGCAGCATGGCAAACCCCACAGTCGCGTTATGACTTGGTTAGGTGTCTACCAATCACTGACTCCTGGCGTTGACTTAAGCGTTGAACCAACAGTCAGACTAGATTTAGACAATGAACCCCAGCCAGATGCAGCGTTGTTTATTGAACCAGACGCAGGCGGACAAACCCGTTTAAGCCGCGATGGTTACATTGAAGGATCTCCCGAATTGATTGTTGAAATTGCCGCGAGTAGTGCAGCCATTGATACAGGCAGCAAAAAGCAGGTTTATCGCCGTAATGGAGTGTTGGAGTACGTAATCTGGCAATCTTACGAGAATAAAATTGAATGGTTTTGCCTAATTGACGGCGACTATCGATTGCTATCTCCCGGTGCAGATGGAATTATTCGCTCTGGAGTGTTTCCGGGTTTGTGGTTAGCGGTGGAGGCGCTGTTAAACAATCAGATGGTGCGGGTATTGGAGGTGGTGCAAGCGGGGTTGAAGTCACCGGAACATGATGCGTTTGTGCAGCAGTTGAAGAAATACACAAGTCTGAAATAGTTTACTCACTGAGTTTTCGTGTCAGTTTTACCCCACCCTAACCCTCCCCTTGGAAAGGGGAGGGAACAAGATTTCCTGTTTCCCCCCTTTATAAGGGGGGATTAAGGGGGGTAATTCGACTTGTATACACACCGTAGCCTTTCCAATGGGAGTGAACTAGATTTCCTGTTTCCGCCTTTTTAAGGTGAATATAGGGGGATTTAAAACGTTTTACAACCGGCTAAAGAACTTTTAAAACATCCTCTTAAAGTGAAACAGGAATAGGAGGGTACATCTAGCTAGGTTCATTCCAAGCCCTAATCGCTTCAATCGCAATACCAGCAGGAGCAAATAAAATCTTTACAGTCTCAATACCTGCTGCTGTCACTGCTCTTTGCAAACGTACTTTGAACTCTGGATTATTTTTGATAACTTGCTCAATCGCTTGCCTATTTTTAAGTACTGGATGACTCTCAACAGCTTGAGCCACAATAGGTTGAGCATCGATTACAGTCGGTTTATCCTGCTCTATTTTCTCAAGCAACTGCTCAAGCACAGTTTCTAATTTAGCAATATCTTTTGTGGATGCGTAATTGTTTTGAGTGCCAATGTTATCACCTTCGATATTTCCTGTAACACTGCCTGTGATGTTGCCAAAGGTAGCGCCTGTGAAATCATTTGTAGGAGTTTCTGACATAGTTATGAGTGTTTTATCAAGTTTTTTTAGAACACTAGTTAAAGGATCGGCGTTGTTTGTTTCCTCATTCAAGACAGAATAATAAATTTCATGGTTATAAAATTTGCACCGCTCTTGAATTTTGTAAATTGCATCGTTTTTATATAATGGTGTTTTTAATTGTAATTCCCATATCTGATACAAAACTTCAGAGCCAGCAATTTTTCCTAAGGTCTGTGCGGCAGTCCTACGAACAACGGAATCTTCATCCTGCAAAGCTATAGCTTTGATTAAGGCAGATACCGCTTCTTGGTTACTGATTTTTCCTAAAGCAATTGCAGCACTCCAACGAACAACGGTATCTTGATCCTGCAAAGCTTTAATTAAGGCAGATATCGCTTCTTGGTTGTCGATTTTTCCTAAAGCAATTGCGGCACTCCAACGAACAGAGGAATCTTGATCCTGCAAAGCTTTAATTAAGGCAGCTACCGCTTCTTGGTTGCCGATTTTCCCCAACGCCTCTGCGGCTCTCAAACGAACAGAGGAATCTTGATCCTGCAAAGCTTTAATTAAGGCAGATACCGCTTCTTGGTTGCCGATTTTTCCCAACGCTTCTGCGGCAGTCCAACGAACAACGGAATCCTCATGCTGCAAAGCTTTAATTAAGGCAGATACCGCTACTTGGTTGCCGATTTTTCCTAATGCCTCTGCACTTCTCCTACGAATATCGGAATCCTCATGCTGCAAAGCTTTAATTAAGGCAGATACCGCTTCTTGGTTGCCGATTTTTCCTAATGTCTCTGCGGCAGTCCAACGAACAACGGAATCTTCATCCTGTAATGCTTTAATTAAAGCAGATATCGCTTCTTGGTTGGCGATTTTTCCTAATGCCTCTGCACTTCTCCAACGAACATCAGAATCTTCATACTGCAAAGCTTTAATTAAGGTAGATATCGCTTCTTGGTTGCCGATTTTTGCTAACGCCTCTGCGGCAGTCCAACGAACAACGGAATCTTCATCCTGTAATGCTTTAATCAAGGCAGATACTGCTTCTTGGTTGCCGATTTTTGCTAACGCCTCTGCGGCTCTCCAACGAACATCAAAATCTTCATGCTGCAAAGCTTTAATTAAGGCAGATACCGCTTCTTGGTTGGCGATTTTTCCTAACGCCTCTGCGGCAGTCCAACGAACAACAGAATCTTCATGCTGTAAAGCTTTAATTAAGGCAGATACCGCTTCTTGGTTGCCGATTTTTCCTAACGCATCTGTGGCAGTCCAACGAACAACGGAATCTTCATCCTGCAAAACTTTAATCAAGGCAGATACTGCTTCTTGGTTGCCGATTTTTCCTAACGCCTCTGCACTTATTCTACGAACATTGTAATCTTCATCCTGCAAAACTTTAATCAAGGCAGATACTGCTTCTTGGTTGCCGATTTTTCCTAACGCCTCTGCACTTATTCTACGAACATTGTAATCTTTACCCTGCAACGAATTACTTAAAAAAGTAACGGCATATTCAGAATGACTGATACCCAAAAATTCAACTTTAAGTAACTGATGAATGTCTAACTCTAAAATTAAATCGACTGTTTTTTTCTGATGCTCCCACTTTACTTCTCCTGCCAATCTTGCCCCTAAGTTCAAATCTACATCTAAAGCTAATTTTACCACTCGTAAAGCCTGCTTTTTATCACCCACCAGCCCCAACATCAATGCCACGGGTTCTGTCCACTTCAAATAATTCAAATAATCCCGTTTCAGCCTCTCATCACTAATATTGTCAAGCTGTGAGAGTATAAATTCTGCGGCGTAGTATTCCTGAATTAGCTGATGACGAAATTCAATCTGGTCGTCTGTTCGCAATTGAATTAAGTGATACTTGAGCAAATCTTCTATCCAGCGTCTTGCACAATCATCAGGATAAGCTACTTTGCTCTGTAAAAATGTCGCTAAAACATTCCTAGCTTGCTGTTTAGAAATAGTTAATCGCAACTCAGTCGAATTGTCACCTTGCATCATTACAAATGCTAGATGCTGCAATAAATCAGATTGCCAGTTACGTAACCCTTCAGCAATTGGTACATCTCCCTTGAGTTTGTGATACTCTCCAGAAAACCAACGAAACAGCTCACCTAAACTAGTAGGAATTTGTTTAGCATTATTGAATACTTCACACAGCATCCACAATAACAGCGGCGTTTCCGCCAATTCTCGCAAGCGTCCAGCCAACTGTCGCAGCATTTCATCACCCACCTCTGAATAGGCGCGGACAAAATGCTGCATCTGCGCTTCTGTGAGGGGTTGCATTTCCAGTTTTTTTTCAATACCTAAATCACCCCCCACCCCCAAATACCGCGTAGTAAAAATCATCGGCGTGCTTCGGTGGTATTTCTGCCGAAATCCGTCTAAATCTCGTCTAGCTTCATCGTTGGGTAATTCATTCAAACCATCTACAAGTAACAAAAATTGCCCTGTAAACAGTAGATTTTCAATCTCTTCGCTGTTGAGGTCTAAGTTATAGCGAGTCAAAAAGTCCCGAATTAAATCCAGCACCGAAGTTTTGTAGCGCCTTAACTCTACTAGCACGGGAATTTTCTGATTTGGTTCTCTTTGTTTCCCCTTTTGAGCTTCTTCCCACAACAAACGTTCTAAAGCTGTAGATTTCCCTGAACCCGGTTTTCCTACTAGCAATACATGGACGGGTGCATACTTCCGTAACCCTTCGAGGATATCCAACCGTTCAATTTTTTCTCTGTCTGGTGCTTCACCTTCTTGTTGCTGTGGTACTGTTTGCACCATCAAACTCAAATCTAAGCGTCTGCGCGATTTTTTGGGTTCAAGTTTTTGACGGTCTATGGCATCAGTTGGCGTGTATAAATCTTGCCAATCTCTATATGTGTCATCCTCGCTCAGAGATTCTAGATATGTTTGAAAATCTATGCTGTGGTCTGCAACCATAGTAGTCAATTGACCGAGGACTTTTAAGCGCTCTTTTATATACTACACAATAAAACGCTCAATTCTTTTTATGGTGTCCGTCCTACAAAGGTAAAATTGATATCCCGCAAGGAACTGAAGTTCCTTGCTAATAGCAAAAGTCATCTGAAGATGACTAAATATACTCAAAAATATTTAGTCTACTTTAGTAGACTTTAGCTGTTAGCCTGGGAATTGATTCCCAGGCGGGTGAGGAAGCTAACAGATAAGCTATTTCTAGCTTAAGTTGACACTAATGGGCAGTGCCCATAGGCGTCAATTTAACGTAGAACTAAACCCTAGTGGATTTTACTCAACTCACGCTCGCACCCTACACCCGATTCATAGATCCATTTGCAGAAGAAAGCTTCACAGAATCGGCTGCTAAAGAATTGGTGGGTTTGGAATTGTCTAGTACGCTTCGCTTCTTCTTGGTATTACCTCGTCTAGCACCACCCGCCATCTCGTATTCTGGGCTGGTTTTACCGTAACGGCTGCCAACTCCTAGTAACATTTGTTCTGACATCGCTATTACAATTTTTTCGGCGTTATTCACGTCATCTGTAAGTTTGTCAATGGTAGATAATGCAGTGTTGTAAGCAGCAAGCTTAGACCGGAGATCGTTAATTGCCACCGTGTAAGCTTGTATAGTCAATCCTTCACCAAAGTCAAGTTCTACACTGATAGATTGCATACTTTCAATCCGGCGATCGGCTCTTTCTAAAGCGGTGGAATTTCTTTTACGACGTGCCATAATGCATCTCTGCTACTAGGTTATTAGTACTGTTCTATACCAAATTTTTTCTGATTGTCATGGGAAAATATCGCAAATCAGTTGCAATTACATTTCTCGAAGTTTAGTTAATTTCACTTAGACTATATTCTATTTCCGGTATTAAATAAATCTATAATTTCGTTACAACAATTGCTGCAATGACTTAAGCCTTTCTTATACATGGAAGAACATTTGTTGCACAGCATTAAACAATTGCAGGAAGGACTTATACATTTGCCAGAAAAACTTAAGCCTTTCTTATACATGGAAGAACATTTGTTGCAAAGTATTAAGCCTTTCCAACAAGGGCTTATACATTTGCGAGAAAAACTTAAGCCTTTCTTATACATGAAGTAATCTTAGCTGCAAAGGTTTAAATTTTCACAGCTTCAAGCGTAATAGCGTAGACGTAGCCCGTCGTAGACATCGCTTTCAATACGGTTCGGTTAAGTGAAGACGCGATAAATCGCCGTCTCTACAATAATTTTTATTTGAACTTTTAACGCATCTACCTTCTAAACTGTCACACCTTCCAACTCTTCATCCGTTAACTCATACAACTGGCGCAATTTATCTAACTTATCATCATCAGCTTCCCAGAAACCCCGCCCATGCGCCTCCAACATTCTCCCTAAAATATTGCGAAAAGCTTCAGGATTCGCCTTCCGTAACTTCTCTGCCATCTCTGCATCTAATGCATAAGTATCTGCCGCTTGGTCATAAACCCAATCATCGCTAAAATCGGCAGTACCACCCCAACCAATCAACGCCGTCATCCGTTGAGAAATTTCAAACGCACCACCAGAACCTTGATTCGCCATCGCTTGCGCCCATTTGGGATTTACCAACTTGGTGCGATACTCCATTCTGAGCAAATCATCTAACTTGCGCGGTGTGGTATCCTTCGAGAAACTTTCTACAAAGCTGGTTGTCACCTTCTTACCGCCTTGTTTTTCTGCTGCCTTTTTCAAACCGCCGGTATTAGCGTAATATTCTTGAATATCAGTTAAACCATATTCTACCGAATCGATTTCTTGAACAATGCGATCGCTAGTTTTTAACAAGGTATTCAAAACTTCCGGTCTAGCTTGACCTTTATCTTCTCTCCCGTAGCTAAACACATTGCGACTTTGCCAAGTATTGCCTAACTCCTCGCCAGATTCCCAGTTACCATCCACAACTCTATCGTTTACCAAAGAACCAAAATCACCTGCCGGATTAGAAAACAATCTCGCCGAGGCATTTTCCACACCTTGGGCTTTTAAAGCTAAAGCGTGTTTCCTGATAAAATTGCGATCGTCCGCTTCATCAGCATCAGCCGCCCGTTGAAATAAATCATCCAGCAATTCGATAATATTTACAAAACTATCTCGGAAAATTCCAGACAAATTACCCAACACATCAATGCGGGGATGTCCAACCTCCGCCAACGGCTTTAATTCATAACGAACAATTCTACCAGTTCCTTCTTTAACAGGTTCAGCCCCCACCAATTCCAACAGAATCCCTAAAGATTCACCCTTAGTTTTAATCGCATCCAATCCCCATAACATCACCGCTACCGTTTCTGGATATTTCCCATGTTCATCCAAATGCTGGGCGATAATTTTTTGAGCAATTTCTCGTCCCCGTTCATACGCCGCAGGCGAAGGCATCCGATAAGGATCTAAAGCATGAATATTTCTCCCCGTCGGTAAAACACCAGCCCCATCCCGTAACAAATCCCCACCAGGCGCAGGCGGAATATACTCCCCATTCAACCCCCTTAACAAATTCGTTAACTCATCCGTAGATTGCATCAACAAATCTTTTATTAGTTTTTCCTCTTCTTCTCTTTCTTCATTTTTTCCTTCCTCTTCCCCAAAATATGCCTCTAAATAAGAAGCCAATTCCTCTTCATTTGGTGCTTCCCCCAAAGTATGCAGCCCAGAAGAAAACAATCGATTTTCTAAAACTTGCAAATATTCATACAACTCCACCAAATAATCATCAAAAGCATGATTGCTAAACATCCGCACATTTTCAGGAGTAAACGCAAGTCCCAACTTTTTCGCATCCGCAAACGGACAATCTGCATCCAATCCAGAGTCCACAATTTTTTTACAAATCCCTTCCTTCAAAACATAATTCTTTTGCGGATCTTCCCGATACTCTGCAATCAAATCGCGCAATGCTACCAATTCCTTATACAAACCTGCACGTCCATAAGGCGGTACATTATGAGAAATCAATACACCATAACCGCGACGTTTTGCCAACATCGATTCAGACGGATTATTCGCCGCATATATATATAGATTAGGCAAATTTCCTAACAAAATATCTGACCAAGAATAACCCGTATTACCTAACGGAGAACCAGGCAACCATTCCACCGTCCCATGCATTCCAAAGTGAACTAAAGCATCAGCTTGAAACTCATTTTGCAACCATTTATAATAAGCGGCATATTGGGGATGTGGCGTTAAATCTCGTTCAAACATTAAACGCATCGGGTCGCCTTGTATACCCAAAGGTGGTTGTACACCTATCCACACATTTCCTAATTGCACACCGCCAATCTGGAATTCTTCACCATAAGTTTTAATACCAGTTCCCGTGAGAGATTTCCATTGTTTTTCGATGCGGGAAGTTTGCAGATATCCCAACCATTTTTCTAGAGTGCGAATATTGACACTGTTTGTGGGGTGGGCATCTTTCTCTAGGGGCGGGCAAGATGCCCACCCCACAAGAGGATTAGCTTCATCCGCCTCTTTCACCCAGCGAATCAATTCTTCGCCATCTTCTGGTAAATCTCCCACGGTGTAACCTTGTTCTTTGAGTGCGTGGAGAAACTTCAGCAAACTACGCGGCACATTTAATAATGCAGCTGTACCCACAGCACCATAACCTGGTGGGAAGCCATATAATATAATGGCAATTTTGCGTTCCGATGCAGGTTTTTGCCGCAAAGCCACCCAAGTTTTTACCCTACCAATTAATCGCTCCACCCGTTCGGGAACCAGATAAATATTTTCACCCACCAAACCACCAAGGGGAACGGTATCAATAGCGCCATCTAATTCTGGTAATGCGTACAATACGACACTTTGCAATCCGCCGATACCTTGACGCGTCCACGAGGAAATATCTTGAATTAATAGTGGTGCAGCAACAATATAAGGTACATTCTTGGCAGTGAGGATGCGTTTTGCTACTTCTATTTGACGGCCAGCTTCCATTGAACCAGCCGGGCCACCCACGAGAGGAAAGCCAATTGTGGAAACGATCGCATCCACTTTTACTGCTTCACTTGATAGTGAGGGAGTTTCTACATTACCTAGTTGTCGTTGCTGAATTTCATAGTCGGTTGTCATTAAATCTCGTACCGCCACATGTCCTTCTACGCCGTTGATGAAGATGGGCAAAGGAGTTAAGCCGGCTTTTTCAAAACTGCGAATCAGTTGGGGAATGTATGGTTGTTTGGTGATGACGTGTTTTCGGTAGAGGAGAATTCCAACAACTGGTTTTGTAGAGACGCGATTCATCGCGTCTATTGGGAAGACGCGATGAATCGCGTCTCTACAATGGGTTTTATACCATTCCAAATACTCGCGGGGCGATTCAAAAAACCCTGGATAATCGGGGTGGAGTAATCCGATGTTGGGGGTTTCAATTAGCGGGGGAATGTCGCCGACTTTTAAATTTAAATATTTTTCTGCCAGTGTCCAAAATAATGAAGCGACGTTTTCCGGGCCGCCTGCATTCCAGTAACCATAGATAATTAACCAGTTGCGTAAGTCTTGGACTTTTTGCACCGGCACGTATTTCAGGAGTTTGGGGCCAATCTTTAAGAAGCTGATGTAACCAGCGAGTTTGTCTTCTTCTCGTCCGTTGCTAAATTTGTCGAGGATAAATTTAACTGGTTTGGGCATTCCTTTGGGTTTGTCGCCAATGGCAAAGTCACCCAGCTTGGTTAAACCTATCAATTCCAAGGCTGACTCGAAAACTAGGCGGATGGGAATTTGGGCAATGCGATCGCGCAACCACACAACTTGGTCATAATCAAATAGTAGGCTACCGAAAAACACATCAGCGCCATCGAGTGCTGTTTCTACCTCGGCGCGTTTGGTTGTAAGATCGCGATCGCTAAATACCCGAATATCCAACTCAGGACAGCGAGAGTTAGCCAAAAAGGCTGCTTTTCTGTACAAGTCAGCGTTGAATGATTCAAACCCAGCAACCAAGACGATGCGTTTCATGCCTGTAAGCTACGAAATATTTCTTTACTTAAATTTTAAACGTGCTTTCAGGCTGATTATTAAATATCTACCCACAGATTCCGGTTACCAACAGGGTGTTGGAGGTAGGGGGTAGGGTTGCAGGTTCGACAGCATTGGTCGGGGCTTGGAACCCCCACCAATGCCATCGTCTTGAAAAGACGGGGCTTGTGACCCCTGGGTTGTTGGGGCTGTATCTTCCCCCACACCCCACACCCCACACCCCACACCCCACACCCCACACCCCACACCCCACACCCCGCCCCAACGGGGCTTGGTCAGTAGTTCCTTGAAGGGATGAGGACTTCACTATCACTACTACCTTTAGGATATTTTGATTGCAAAAAAGTTGTAATATGTTGAGTCAAATTCAGTGCATCATTGAACTCTTTTGACTGCTGTAGCGCTTCGTATAGCAAACGAATTTCTTGTGCTGACAAGTTTGTAAATGTACGCAACTCGGTAATATCTAATCTCCGGTTAAACTCATTGGCAGTATGTCGCCATTGATGTATGAGCGAAAATAACTCTCTATCTTGACGTTCTGCAAACACATTAGATGCGATCGCTGTTTCCGTCACTGATATAATTAATCGCGGAAAAACTATCGGTCGTCCTGGTCTATGTGAGTTTGGATTAAATCGTTCGTCAGATAAAATTACGTCATTCGATCTGCACTCATTCAGTAAGGCACGCAGAAATTCTATCCTCTTTTCGTTAGCTGATGCCCATCGTTCGCCAAAAATCCCGGTAATTGTGGCTAATAATCCCAGACCTGTTAGTATTGGTTCCAAATTTTTTTCATCTTTAGTCCACCAGACGGCAGCTAAAATAAATCCCAGAAGTAGAGGGAAAAACGTGATAAAACTCACTAGGTTTTTCATACTCATATCCCATCTTACCTTTTAGACCATATATCATTTGCTACAGAAGGATTCTTGTTAATTCCTGAAGAGTCAGGGGCAATTAAGATTAAATCCATGCCAAATCCATTTTTTAAACGCGGTTCCAATACTGTGTGTAGCCTATCAACAAGCACCAGGTTGCAGTCTGATATAGTTTTTTGGATGCCATTAGAAGCATATTTCCGAGTCAGATATAAACGAATCGTATCTTGGTCTTCAAAATTCATTACTGAGCGATCGGGTAACATTACTTCAATTTTGTTTTCAGTTAGATTGCGATACAGGATTTTTATTAAAATTCCTCTATCAGCTTCTACAGTACCTTCAAAAAACACACTATTTAAGTCGATATGTAAATCAGTATTTTGCAGCAACGCGCTGGTGACAAACTCTTTAAACGATTTAGTTTTTGCGTATTCTTTGGCTGCATTTTGTGCCGCTTCTTCGCTTAATTCTTCGGTGGTAGCTACTTCTAGGAGTAGTCTATCTTCAGGTCGCATTAGTTTAGAAATAGTTTGCAAAAGTTCTGTGTCTTGTTGAAAATTAGCTAATGTGTTCCCCAGGAGCGAAAATAGCACAGGACTGTTATTGATAACTCTATCTAGTAGTTTTCGTAATTCGTCAACATTTCTCTCAATTGAGAAGTCAACTTGAATTGGCAATACATGGCTACCTTGCAATTGCGATCCTCTCGTTGCTTGTTGCACACCTAGTCTTAACATTTCCGAACTCATATCAACTGGAAAGTAGAGGAGATCGGGATTTACGTTGAACAATAAACTTAAAATGTGTTGGTCTTTCTCACCGGTGCCGACACCTAAACTTACATAATGATATTGCCGATCTTTGATATTATTGAAATGAATTTGATGCCATCGATATCTAAAAGATTCTATACTCTCTTTCATTACAAGATAGAAGCGATCGTTGCAAGCACGATCCCAGGCGATGGTTGGGCCGATTCCCCAATAGGAAAAACCAGATAAAATCTCTTTTCCATCGCCTGTTGCAGAAAATTCCCCTCTCAATTCTTGCGTGAGTTCTGCAAGTTTGCTAGATTGATCTTCCCCTATGAAACAAAGAGTCCACCCTAAGCCGGGTTCATTGATGGAATTCTCCAGTAGCTTCACAAAATTTAAAGATCCCATGTTGAGCCTCGTTTCTTGAGCAGTTTATTTGATAAATCTCGCACAGGTGTGTCTAGAAGCGCTCGCGTATTCATTAATACTGTAAAGCATTATGTGTTAAGCTGCTCAGGGTTAACAAGAAGCCAAGGGTAGAGTCTGTCAAGGGTTTACGGCCTTATAAACCCAGGTTCACATCAGGGGGTGCGTTCGGTTTCGGGATTTGGGCATCTTAACTAAGTACTTTTGTCATGGCTTTCCAGTTTTACAAAGCGTTATTATCTAAATAATGGAGGCAATTACTAGATTTCAATTTATTGCAAAATTTTACTGGTTATTCTCGATATTGATAATTTATAATAGTTGTGTTTTTGGTTACAATATAGCTTGTAATTAATGGATTTTACCAAATCAAAGTTACTGCTCAGGTTCGCACAAAAACTTATTTGGTTTAATAGCATAGTCATGCTGAAAATAATGCAGCCATTGCTAACAAGTATTTTCACAAAGTTATTAACAAAACTTTGTCTATATAATTAGAAGAGTTTTGAATTAGTGTAAAAACAATTAACTTGAGGATGAAATAATGAAATTCGGAATCGATAGCGGGCACAATTGTCCACCAGATACAGGAGCTAGAGGGATTAAAATCGAGGATAATTTAACTTTAGATGTCGGTAATAGAGTTATAACCAAATTAAGAGCTTTAGGAAATGAAGTCGTAGTATGTAAACCAAGTAGTGCTAGTACAGTACGTGAATCACTCTCAAAAAGATGTTCTACAGCTAATGCGAGTAAAGTAGATATTTACGTCTCGATTCATTTTAACTCTTTTAACGGGCAAGCTAACGGCACAGAAGTATTTGCAACTAGCGATACAGGTAGAAAAATCGCTAAACCTGTATTAGATGAAATCATCAAGTTAGGATTTTTTAATCGTGGCGTTAAGAGTGGTTCCCACTTGTTTGTTCTGAAAAATACAGATATGCCTGCTATCTTGATAGAATGTTGCTTCCTCGATTCGCAAAAAGATATAAATCTTTTTAATCCTGAAGCAATGGCTAATGCAATTGTCAAAGGCTTAACTGGTAAAGTGCCAAGTGCCCCTGTTAACCCTGTACCAGATGAAGAAGATAATGTAGATACCACGATTCTCAGACTCCAAAAAGCCTTAAATCGACTAAAAATAACTGATAAAAATGGTAAAACATTAGTGGAAGATGGCTTCACAGGGGCTAACACCAAATCTGCTGTAGAAAAATTTCAGACTATTGTTGGGGTTCAGTCAACTGGAATTGCTAATGAAGCTACATGGAGTGCCATAAATCAAATTTTGGCAAAACGAATACTTAGACCAAATCATGCTGGTAATGCAGTTGTCAAATACTTGCAATACCGTTTAGGTGTTGAGAATGATGGCGTCTACGGGCCGCAAACAGAGGTTGTAGTTAAAAACTTTCAAAAGCAAAATGGTTTAGATGCTGATGGAATTATCGGCCCTGCTAGTTGGCAGAAATTAATTGGTTAGACTGATGGGGACTAGAGACTAGAGACTGGGGTAGTAGTGCTGAGTAAAGAAGTTGGGAATCTAACATCTTTACTCAGAACTGAGAACGGGTTAAACGCCGCGTTACAGCTAACAAAACTTTTTTGCCTAATCAATAAATGAAGAAGCTAATTTTAGCAAATTACAACCATATTTTGTTCATAACATCTTTGGCAAGTACACAAACTGCCAAAGCATTTAAGATAGCATTGATATTGCTTAAAGGCAGTGAGCTAAAATAATTAAAAGAAATAACCAGAGCGTAGGAAATCACCTATTCTGCTGACAAGAATCTGTTCAACTTAACCTTCGGCACTTTCAGCGCGCACGGGAATTATAATTCCTTCCTGTTGCAGTGCATTCGTAAAAATCTTCCGAAGAACGCGCTGAATCTGAAGATGTTTTCCTGGCTTTACTTTCGTCAATGTTCGTAGCAACAAGTTAGACTCTCCCAAACTTTCGACTCCATCCACCTGTGTGCTTTCTAGTACATCTGGATCTTCTGCTTTTAACTGCTGTCCTACCTCCTCAATTACTTTGTATACGTGCGCTAAGTTGGAATCATAAGGCACGCCAACTTCTACTACTGCAAAGATATACTGTTTGGAGTAATTAGTAATTGAGCCAATATCGCCATTGCGAATAATCTGCAATTGACCATTAGGATGTCTGACACGAGTGGTTCTGAGTTCAATCGCCTCGACAATACCTTCGACAACTTTCTCTTCGGCTTTTCCAGCTTCAATATAGTCACCTACTAAGTAGTAGTTTTCAAATAGAATAAAGAAGCCGCAGACAATATCATTAATTAGTGTTTGTGCCCCTAACCCCACAGCGATGCCGACAATACCAGCACCCGCAAGTATGGGAGTTGGATCGATACTCAGGGCATAGAGAATGAAAACTGTAGCACCAAAGTAAATTAAGTATTGTAAGAAACTACGAAACAGAGGAACGAGCGTCAGGCGTCTACTTCTTTGAATATCAGTTAGATTCTGCTCTTTGAACAGCACCTCTTCAATAAGTAAGTAAACTACCTCAAACAACACGCGACTAATGAAGATGATACCGATTATCTTGATAATTCGCGGGCCAAAAGTTGCGACATTGGCAATTAACTGCACCTGTTGAATCACCAATGTTGCCATGCAGACATAAATCACAAATTCCAAGCAGCGCTTTAAAAAGGGTATTAAGTGTCGGAGGCGATCGTAGAATCTGAGCAGGTTATCAGGATTGGAGTATCTGATGCTGAGAGCATCTAGACTATCAACGATCGCAGCGGCTGCTTTGAGTATAAGCAAGCCAACGGCAATGATTAGATAGATTCGCAGGGCGATGTACAAATATTCCGAAACCGTAGTTGGTAATTTGAGAAACTGGGCACACAAGATGACAGCCCAAAGCCAGATTCCACCACTGATTCTGTCATACAAAGCGTTAAAGAAAGCATCAATACTTTCATCGTCAGCAGTATTTTTTTCTAAGTTCTTGGCGCGAGTGCTGGCTACCTTCAGCCAATATTTGAGAAATTTCAGAGCGATCGCCGCTAAAATCAAAGTGCCAATACTCTGAGCTATGCCAATTCCTAGTGTCACCCAAAATCCTGATGGGATACGCTCAATCAACAAGAGTGTGTATTGCTGAAGGTTTTCGCCCCGATAAACTAGATAACCATTAGCACCCACAATCAAAATGCACGACACCACGCAAACAAATAACAATAACCCTGTGATATTTCGGCGGAGGGTTTTGATACTTCTATTGTCGTTTTTAGGTATAAAGGTTTTAGTAAATAGCTTGAATAATTTGCTGAAAACCCAGTTCAGTAATAAAAAAACAAAGATTATCAGGCTGACTTCAGCCAAAATAATTAATACATTCATATATGAACAGAAAACTGAATCAGTTTAACAGTTGTATATCAAAATCTCTTGAGATCGTCAAAGTTTTTTTATACATAGATGATTATTATTTCATATAATCACAACTTGTCAAGCCATTAACATTTTATTCACACGTTTACTTTTCGTCTTATCTTCACCAACTCAACGTAAGTGAGAATAAATCGAAGTAAATTAAGTAATGTAAAAAATCTGGAGATTATTTTTTAGTGACGGCTTCAGCCTTCATTTGCTCTCACTACAAACTTTGCATTATTGATGCCGCTTTCCTTAAGCGATGCTGATAGATGATTACCCCTGAATTTATCCAATCGAGAAAAGATTTTTGTTCCATTTAAATTCAGAAAAAGTCATTTCAGCAACGGCTAGCTGTGAAAAAGATTTACTGGCACTGTCAGGGGGAAATAACGATTCTTGCAACGAAAGCTGGTAGACGGGATGAAAGAGGATTATTTAGCATCAGCATTCTTACAATCCATCTGCACGACACAATTTCTCCCTTGTGCTTTTGCCTGGTAAAGTCCTTGGTCAGCAGCAGCAATTAAGGTTGCAGGAGATAGTTGGCTATGAGGAGTGATGGTTGCCACACCAAGACTTAGAGTAATGAATTTACTGACCTGAGAACGGGGATGAGGCATTTGTAATGCACTAACATTGATCTGAATATCTTTTGCAACTGCAATGGCCCCTTCAATATCAGTATTCGGCAAAATAACTGCAAATTCTTCTCCGCCATAACGAGCCACTAAATCAGCGGGGTGTTTAACTGTCTGAGAGATTGCCTTAGCAACCTGTCTAAGTGCATCATCTCCTGCCAAATGTCCATGCGTATCGTTGTAAAGCTTAAAGTAATCGACATCACACAAAATCAAAGATAGCGAACCTTGTTCTCGTCCCAACCATTGCCACTGCGTATTTAACGTGTCATCAAAGCAGCGGCGATTTGCCACTTGGGTTAGACCATCAGAACAGGCAAGGCGCTGTAATTCTTGGTTTGCTTGTTGTAATTGGTGGTAAAGTTCTGATTGCTGAATAGCGATCGCAGCTTGACCTGCTAACTGGTTAAACAAGTTAATCTCCGATTGCTGCCATTGTCTCGGATGACGGCATTGGTGAGCAATCAATAGTCCCCACAAACGCCCTTGCTGTAAAATTGGTACGACAAGGTTTGCCCGGATTTGCAGACTTCTAAGGAGGTCAACATGGCACGGTGATAATCCCGCAGTTTCAATGTTTTCGATCGCTCTGGTATTACCTTGTTGATAGTAAGCTGCACGCGTGGATTGAAAGCAGGTATCCATGACGTGAAATCCCAAAATCGACATACACCCTTCTGCTAAGGATTCTACAGCGACTAATCCACTCCAGTCTGGCTTAAACTGATACATCACCACTCGATCTACCTCAAACAGTTGTCGCACTTCGGCTACCGTGATTTGCAAAATCTCGTCTAACTCCAACGATTGTCGAATGCGCTGCGTTACAGCCGCAACAATTCGCTCAGACTCACTTTGGTGTTGGACACGCTGCTCAACCTGCTGAGAATGTGCCGATGCTACAGTTAATGATGCGATTTGCTCAAAGAAAGGGGTTGTAGTGACAGGCGCTGCACTGGGTTTAGCAATCAAATAGCCTTGAGCAAAATTTGCACCTCGTTCTCGCAGCCAGTTCAGTTCTTCAATGCACTCAATCCCTTCAGCAACAGTTTGAATATTTAACTTTTGAGTAATCTCTAAAAGCTTCTCGGTAATCGAAGCTTTGTAAAGGTCTTGATGCACATCTCGAATTAACTCCATGTCCAGCTTGATAAAATCTGGACGTAACTGATGCAGCAAGTTTAGGCTGGAATAACCAGAACCAAGATCGTCAAGAGCGATTAAAAACCCAGCATTCCGGTAGTATTGAAGCACTGCCTTGAGGTGAGCTAAATCTTGAGGATTGTCTGACTCCACGACTTCAAAAACAACGCGATCGTGGGGAATTCTGGCAGTATCAATGGCCTCTACCGTACTACGTAGGCAAAAAGCTGGGTCATAAAGTGACGTTGGTGCAAAATTGATGAAAATGTGCCCATTTACTTGATGGCGGCTGAATTGAGTGATTGTGCTCAGACGAGCAACTTGGTCGAGTTGTGGTAGAAGTCCGGCTTCAGTTGCTAACTCCAGAATAGATGTCGGTAGTACTAAATTGCCTTCTTCATCTAGACCGCGCAAGAGCGATTCATATCCAAAAATTTGCGATGTATCGTTAATTGAAACAATTGGTTGAAAGTAACTGGTGAATCGTTCTGTTGCCAGCATTTCAACCAGCCAGTCGGATTGGTTTAACTTAATGAAGCGTTGTAATGAGGCTATGTCACTAAAATCATGGAGTTGAGGTTGGAAAGTGCCTTGCATGAAAAGCACTTGCGTCTCTTTTAATTCTCTCGGTGCAAGTAGTTTGGCCAGGTTACGGGCAATTTCTAGAGACTGTCCGGGTCTACACTCCAAACTCAAACCTGGTCGCTCGTGCATCAGTTCATACTTAAGGGAAAACTGCTGTAGGTAGGAGGTGACTTTTATCAGGGTATGTGAAACGGGGAACCAGAGAAAGAGCTTACCTGCTTCCTTAGTCCGGCAGCGTGCAATATTGCGACAAGCACAGGTTTTGGAGATAGGACATATTTGGCTCATAGCTAAATAATTTGCTCAATCCGATTTATTCTATTATTCCCATTATTTTTACTGTAAAAGATAAACTACACTTCAAATACATGAAGATTTGATGAGTTAAGTAAACTGCATAATTTAGCTGAGTAAGTGACTTTGCGACACATACCAAAATTTATACTCGAAGCCCAAGTAATTGCCGAGGTATTTTGTACAATCAAGCAACAAAAAGAGGAGTTATATTAACAATTTAAGTTACAAAGTAAAAGTAAAGTTAGCCAAATTAGTGACAGCGTTTAGCTAGATTAATTCAGAGTAAATATATCTTTTTGAAGAATGAATAGACCTCAATAAATAACAAAATATTTAAAACAAGTTAATAAATTAAGCCATGAATCAAAGAGCTTTCATCCTAAATCCCTCTCCCAATGTTGGGAGAGAGACTTTGAAATTGGCTCCACTATACTTAGACATGCCCACTTCTACCAATTAGAATTGCAATTTCCTTGATTAATTCCTCTGGTTCGACGGGTTTAGACAGATGCTTTTGAAACCCTGATTCAAGTGCTTGTTGCTGATTGATTTCTCCAGCATAAGCAGTTAAAGCGATCGCCGGAATTTGTTTGGCTTGATTTGCCTGCAATGCTTTAACTTGGCGCATTAGCATATAGCCATCCATCTCTGGCATCCCAATATCACTGAGCAGCATATCTGGTTCTGACTCTGCCAAAATTTGTAATGCTTCTTTTGCTGATGTCACTGCTGTCACCATTGCTCCAGCCTGTTCTAGTACAAATGTGTGAAAGTCACGGGTATCATCGTCATCATCTACAACTAAGATTTGGCTGCCTGCCAGGATTTCAGTTGGAGGAGAAGGATTTAGTGCAGCAATATCTATGTTTGGTTTTGGGGTTAAATCTTTTTTAATTAGTGGTAGCCAGACTCGGAAAATAGCTCCTTGCCCCTCACCTAAACTTTCTGCTTGAATCGTGCCGCCATGTAATTCGGTCAAATGACGCACAATTGCTAACCCTAACCCCAATCCACCAAATTTTCGGGTTGTCGTGCCATCAGCCTGACGAAAATATTCAAACACATAAGGTAGAAACTCAGGGCTGATTCCCTTACCTGTGTCGCTGACGGTAATCTGAGCTTCAGCGTCAACGTACTCTAGTTGAATATCAATTTTTCCTCCTTCAGGAGTGAATTTAACGGCATTCGATAAGAGATTCCAAATAACTTGTTGTAAACGACCGGAATCACCCAAAACTTGCCCGAAAGAAGCATCCAGCATCGTCTGAATTTGAATATTTTTGGCTTCTGCTGCCAAACGGACTGTTTCCAATCCCGCTTCAATCACCAGTACTAGGTTGACAGGTAACATCTTCAGGTTGAGCTTGCCTTGTAAGATTCGAGAGACATCAAGCAAATCTTCAATTAGTTGAGCTTGTAATTGAGCATTCCGCTCGATAGTTGCGATCGCTTTCTTTATGGCTGCTGTGTCAAACTCACGAGTCTGCAAGAGTCTCGCCCAACCAAGAATCGGATTCAGAGGCGATCGCAATTCATGGGAAAGTACCGCCAGAAACTCATCTTTTATCCGGTTGGCTCTTTCGGCTTCAGTTCTGGCAGTTTGCTCGAGTTTTAGGAGGCGATCGCGTTCGGCTTCTGCGACTTTGCGTTCGGTAATGTCAATCACTGAGCCGATGTAACCTTTAAACTCACCGTCCACTCCAAACCACGGATTCGCAGCATCGATGCAAGAGCGATATTTGCCATCTTTGCGCCGCAAGCGGTACTCCAAACGAAAAGCCGAATAACTGCTACTAGCTTCCAGAAAAACATTCCTGGTGTCATTGCTGTCTTCTGGATGCACAGCATTTAACCAGCCAAATCCCAAACCCATTTCCTCGCTCTGACCTGTAAAATCGTACCAGCTTTGACTGAGATAGGTGCAGTAGCTATTGGTGTCTGTCACCCAAACCATGAAGGGGGCATTATCAGCCATGTTGCGGAACTTTTCTTCGCTTTCCCGAAGTGCTTTTTCTGCTTGTTTGCGATCGCTAATTTCTGTAACAAAAATGCTGACTCCTTCTGCAAAGGGGTAGACGCGGTTTTCAAACCAGCGCTGCCAAGGCGCATAAAAGTATTCAAATTGAACAACGGTGTTTTCTGCCTTCGCCCGATGAACCTCAGTATCAAACTCGCTTTTAACCACATCGGGAAACACTTCCCAAACGATCTTACCTAGCAATTCTTCCTTGGGGATGCCAACAACATCTGCTACGCGATCGTTGACAAAGCTATAACGCCACTCTCGATCCAATACAAAGAACTGGTCTTGAATACCAGCGATAACAGTCTCTAGGTGTGCTTTGGCGACCTCAGCTTCAATTCGCAACCCTTGCTCGCGTTCCATTGCCTCTTGGCGGAGACGAGCCATTTTTAAGGCTGCCTCTACTCGCGCCAACAATTCACGGGCAGAGAAAGGTTTAATCAGATAATCATCGGCTCCTGCTTCTAACCCTTCCACCCGTGCCTCTTCCCCTGCCCGTGCCGACAACAGAATGATGGGAACTTTTTGCGTCAGCGGATCGGCTCGTAATGCTTGCAGCAGTCCAAAACCGTCTAATCCAGGCATCATCACATCTGTCAGTACCAAATCTGGGACACGTCCACGAGCCGAATCCAAAGCAGCTAAACCATCCGGCACTGATTCCACCTCATACTGCTGACTTAATAGCCGCTTAACATAATCGCGCATATCTGCGTTGTCATCCGCCAAGAGAATCCGAGCAGAGGGTGCAGAAGAGCAAAGGGGCAGGGGGGCAGGGGAGGCAGGGGAGGCAGGGGAGGCAGGGCAAGAATCTATATATATGTTGTAGTCTTCTTGAACTAGTTCTTCTCCCCCTGCTTCTCTTCTCCCCCTGCTTCCCCTGCTCTCTTCTTCCGGTAGCCACCGCAGGGCTTCTTCTAAATAAGGTGTTGCACCTAATGCAGTTGAAGCTAAAGTTCGCGGGGCACTAATTCGGTCTGGAGGCAAATGAGCATATCCTGTTGGAATTGACACAGTAAAGCAACTGCCTACTCCAAGAAGACTGGTAACATTAACTATTCCACCATGCATTTGCACCAATTCTTGCACCAGTGATAATCCAATCCCTGACCCTTCAAAAGTTCGTCCTTGCGCCCCTTTGACGCGGTGGAATCGTTCAAAAAGGTGGGTGATTTCTTCTGCTGGGATACCGATTCCTGTGTCTTTGACTGCAAACTCAACATGGTCATTTAACCACTGCAAACTGACCGCAATTTCTCCAGCCATCGTGAACTTGAAGGCATTCGAGAGTAGGTTAAGAACAATTTTTTCCCACATCTCTCGATCTACATACACTGGTGCTGGCAGAGCCGGACAATTAACTGATAACTGCATCCCTGCCCGTTCTACTGCGGAACGAAATACACTAGCTAGTTCTGCGGTAAAGGTGGCAAGGTTGGTGGGTTCATAAGAGGCTTGAACCCTTCCGGCTTCAATGCGTGAAAAATCTAGCAAGCTGTTGACCAGTTTCAGTAGCCGAAGTCCGTTGCGTTGCACCATTTCTAGCTGCTCTCGTTCTTTGGCTGGAAGCAGAGTAGCACAGGTGGCTAAGGTGTCTTCTAATGGCCCCAACATCAGAGTCAGTGGGGTACGGAACTCGTGGCTGACGTTGCTGAAAAAGACGGTTTTGGCGCGATCGATTTCTGCCAAGGCTTCAGCGCGTTTGCGTTCTTCCTCGTAAGCTTGGGCGTTAGCGATGCTGGCTGCAATTTGAGCCGCAACTAAATCAATGAATCCTTTATAATTGTCATCGAATAGCCTGAAGGGGTTCAAACCAGCGATTAATATACCAGCTTTTCCGCTTTGACCAGATGGGGCAATAGGTACTGCGATCGCTTGATGGGGCGATCGCTGCCAAACACCACAGGGTAGACTACTAAAAGACACTTCCAAATCGGAAATCAGTTTGGCTTGATGCGTTTTGCTCACTTCCGCAAAGGGCCAAACCCCATCAGCATCGAGAGCCACTGTTTCTGGAACTGCTACGTGGTTTTGCCCAATGCGGCACGTTCCAGCCAGAAAAACTTCCTGCTTATCGGGATCGACCAGATAAATCATTGCGAACGGGAGATCGTAAGGGTTGCTCTCCAGACAACTCGCACTTAGCGTACAGGCTTCATCGAATGTCCGTGCGTCTGCTGTCCTCGCCGCTAGTTCGCGCAAAAGTGCCAATTGACGCTCGCTGATAATCCGCTGCGTGTCCTCTGTGTTGGCGCAGATGATCCCACCTGTGTCGCCCTGGTCATTAGGAACCGGGCTATATGAAAAAGTATAATAGGTTTCCTCTGGGTAGCCATTGCGCTCCATAATTAGCAGTAGCGCTTCGTCGTAAGTACCCTCATTCTTTAGCATCGCTGATTCGGCGCGAGGCCCAACCTGATCCCATATTTCCCGCCACACGTATGAAGCTGGCTGCCCAAATGCTTCTGGATGTTTGCCGCCAATAATAGTTTTATAAGCGTCATTGTAAAGGTTAATCAGTTCTTCACCCCACCAAACAAACATGGGTTGACGGGAAGTTAGCATAATTCGCACGGCAGTCTTCAAACTCTGCGGCCACTGCTGTGTTGGGCCAAGGGACGTTTTTGACCAATCCTGTTCTCGCATCCTAGCCCCCATTTCACCTCCACCGATAAGGAAATTTACGTTGGCGTTGCTTGCTAACGTTGACTCGTTCTTCATTAATTCCTCTCGATTGGTCATGTACGGTTACAGGCTACATCGGTGGTTATCTTTTAGAAAAAATCCTCTATAAATTAGACTAGACCTTTACGCTTCTAAACACTTATTTTAGAGGATATTCAAAGGCATATACAGGGTGAGATACCAACTCTACTGTGACTTTTCAAAGCATTGAAATTGCCTTTTCGGGGCAAGCTTCTACTTTGGCTATTTTTATTGTCTCCTTTATATCATCGATATTTCAAGCTAGCTACCAAGGGCAATTCTCATTAGACAATGATGTTGCAACGGCGATCGCTAGCCACAAGCATTTGGCACGCTGTAGGTTATTTAATGGGTCGCGCTAAAATTCCCCTGCTGAGCAAACTTTGAAGGAGGGGAATTAAAGCATTCTAAGTTAAGACTACCCCTTTCAAGGTGACTGGAAAAATCTCTCTTTTTCTCTTTGTGCGCTCCGCGTCTGTGCAATTTAAAAGTAATTTATTTAACTACTCCAGACGGAGAAAACACAGAGTAAAAAATTAAAGAGGAATTTTTTGACCAAAATTTTTACCCACCTTGAAGGGCTAGTCCTATAAGTATTTAAATCGTTTCTGTAAACATACCGGTTCGGGCAAACTCTTCTTCTTCAGGGGTGAAGAGTGGAGCTTTATCCACAAGGCTAGGTTCAAAGTAGTATGTTTCTTGGAGAAATTGTCCGTTAATGACAGCTTCCTCTAAATCTTTGATGTGGTTCTGTGCAACTATACACGCTTCCTTGAGGTTATTCGCATCGCCCTTCTCCAGCAGCTTTGGCAATTCTGTTTTTACCCCTGTCAGCCGTGCCAATGGCTTCAGAATTCCATAGATGTTGTAGATGCGAGCAGTTTCTATGCTGGTGTATTTGAGTGCATTGGCTCTTGCTAACTCAGAGTCAAGGCTGGGCCAAAAACGGGTGGTGTAGAATGCTTTTTCATCCTTGTGATACCATTCTTCCGATCGCGCAATGGAAGAAGAAACGGTGTTATGCAGTTTCCAGAAGAATAAGCGCAGGGAAGAACCATCTACGACGGTGGACAATTTTGCCTCCAATGATACCTCAAAGTCAGTCAGCTTGGGGTCGCGCCCAAGTATTAGGTATTCTACAGGATACATATCCACTTCCTTATTTTGGACAACGTACATATTCAGGTGGTGTCGGCAGTAAGGACAGGGGTACATTGTGGCAAACAGTTGGAAGAAATCTTTGAAGATTGCGATTGCGGCTTTTTGCTGTACATCGGTCTTGGTAGACACAATCTCAGCTGTAGTATGGAAGAAGCGCCACACTGCCGGGCCAATGTAGTAGGGGAAGCTGACTCGCATTTGGGAATCCTTCACCTCAGTCCGATCTAGATAGACATCAATGAATGCTACATACTGCGATAGCGCTCCTGATTCTCGCCCAAATTCTAAGCGTTCGCGGCGTTTCTGGACTCCATTCAGGTAGTGATGCGTTAACCGCCATGCTTGTTTGAGGATCAATTTCTGTTTGGGAGTGCAACGGGGAAAATTTTCGGCAACATCCGCCCCGTAGCGGTTAAATTCTCCTGAGTTTTTTGTACACTGATACCATTCATCCAAAGCCACTTCGTCGGGTACGGTGTTACTTTGGATATCTGCTGTGGTAGAAATACTAAACGCTGCCAACAATTTTGGCATAAAGTCCTCATACCAGTATGCTACTGGCATGATTGCACCATCTATTTCCTCAGTTGCTTGGGAGAGAATGACGCGGTTCCACTTGTGCAAATAGTCTTTTGGATTTGCCTGAGATTTAGTTGGTGGTGGAGCCATTTCTTCATTCAGTTCTATTCCCCTGAGACGATTGAGTTCGTTAATGGCCAGCACACCTTCGACGATATCACCCAAGCTGAGACTTTTCTTTTTGATCGTAATTGCAAACTCGACTCCGGCAGCAAACTTTTCTTTGACATTGGCAAATTTACTCCGCGCTTCTAAAATCGCTTGCTGTTCTGCCAACATTTCTGGTGTCTTTGCCACTGTTTGCCAGTTCTTAATCCGCTCCTGCAATCGGGCGTATTCATCAGCAATTGATTTCACCACTGCATCTAGAACGGGGTAGCAATCTTCGGATACTATACCTAATGCTTTGTACAGTGCGATCGCTTGTTTGACAAACTCCACAAAATCAGTAATTCTGTATGGCAAGTTTTTCACCCGCAAGTGAGTTTCGTGATTTGCAGAGAAACTCTCACGGAAGCTGCGGTAGGCTGCTCCTTGAATCAAACGAAACAAACCTATCTGCATTTGTAAGGGAGACGTACCGCTTTTTTTCTGATTCGTTGAGTTTGGTTGTTGCGCTAACTGTTCTCTTAGCTGTGCCAACTCTGGAGTTGTTGCTTCTGGCGTCGCCTGGGTGCTAGCTGCTGCGGCTTCATTGGAAGTAGCCACTGTCTTGAGCGAACTGTTCAGGGAAATCGGTGAGTCTTGATAACCAGTTTTGCTTGACTCCTCCGGTACTAGCTGACAGAATTCCTCAAAGTCAATTGAGCCATCGCCATCATGATCTACTTCCTGCAACATTTCTTTCAACTCAGCGTCTGTCAGCCCAAACTGAGTCATCACTGTCCGCAGTTCAACGGCAGTAATTTCACCGCTACCGTCTTCATCAAAGGCGCTGAAAGCTAACTTCAGGCGACTTTGGCGATCGCCTACTTTCGCAATCATCAGCGTTTTAAATTCTTCAAAATCGATAGTGCCTGATAAGTCAACGTCAATCTCCTTAATCAAGTCACGCAGCCCCGCTTCTGTGGGATTTTGCCCTAGCGATCGCATTACCTCCCCTAGTTCCTCGGTTGAGATCGCGCCGTTGCCGTCTACGTCTAATACTTTGAAAGCTTGCCACAATTTTTCTATTTCTTGTTCATCAATCATGGTTTTGTTCCAATTCTATATCTGTCACTAATAAATTTATTACCATGTTTTATAACAGCTACTTCAATGGTGTTTAATTATATTAAGTAAGTAGGTTCGGCGCTTGGCAGATTGTTAGTCGTGAAGATGATGCCACATATCGTCCAGAAAGTTCAAACATTCGTCCAGAAAGTTCAAACATTCGTCCAGAAAGTTCAAACATTCGTCCAGAAAGTTCAAACATTTGTCCAGAAAGTTCAAACATTCGTCCAGAAAGTTCAAACATTCGTCCACAAAGTTCAAACATTCATCCAAGAGCATAATTTACTAGATGCAAGAGTCTCATACCCGATTGGGCATAACCACAGTCAACAAAAAATATCTCTGTATTTAGTGCCCCATACCCCATGCCCAATTCCCAGTCCCTTGTATTTGCGATCGCAAACTGACTTAACTTAAATATATACCTTTAGTAGAGGTAAATTCAAAGGCTATATTCGATATTTAATTAAATAGTAAATATTAAGAACAACTAAACTCAGTTTTAACTCTACTTGCGATCGCCTTGTAAATTTGTCATTTGCTTATTCTTACAACAAATCTGGCTTTACAGGATTGATTGCAAATGTCCTAGAGTGAGTATCAAAAGTTCTCTGTTTTTACTTATATAAGCTCCTTTGCCTCATTTCAGCTATTAGAAATGAGGCATTTCCTATGTTGCTATACACCCACGCATAATTTTGTCAACGGGAATATAGGCCAATACGGTTCAGTTAAGCAAATTTATCTGTTAAGGCAGGGGGAGAGAAAAAGCTTAACTGAACTGTATTGGAATATAGGCAAAGTGTTATAGGACTCATATTTGATTTTTGAAAAAAACTCAGTACACCTTTATTCCTTCTTCCCAGTCCCCAGTCCCTAGTCCCTACGATTAATTCAGAAATCAAATCGAATTGCTATAGTATTGCAAGGTATTTTGCTTAACCTAGTATATTGACTTATCTCTAAACTTGAATGTGGCATTGATACTACAAAAATTAAGACTCTTAAGAAAGTGTTTAGTCTTTAATCTTATTCACTAATTACAGGACTCACGGACACGATTTTCTCAGCTTCATTTACTCTAATCTCCGCCAGCCCAAACTGTTCAATAACTGCTGCATTTGTCGTCAAATGCCTACTTACTTCAGCCACTCGATAGTGACTTTCTTGTGAAGCTAAAGCAGCCGGCAATAATAACTGATCTGCTAAATGTTCATCCACCGGTGCGCCGGTGTAATGAAACTCAAGCAGTTGCTGACAAGCAATCTCTGCAACTGTTTCCGCCGACAACCGCAAACGCCCAAATCCACCAAAGCCAGTTAAGCTATTCTGATACTCAGCAGTTAAAAAAATACCCGCCCCAGGTGCCACACCTCTTTCTCGTAAAGTCTGTACAGTAACCTTTAAATGAGCTTCCCGTAACAAATTCTCCGCACGATTAGCCATCCGTTGCGGAATATGGGAAGGCAATTCCGTCACCACTGCTAGTCCTCGCACCTGTTGTAAATCGCCCCGTTCCAGCAAGTCGATCCCACCGAGTTTACCACCGCCATCCACCTGTAACTCTACCTCTCCGCCACCTTGGGGATACCACCCCCAAGCGCCTAACTTGACTTGGGCTTCTACACCCATGCGTTGCAGTATGGGCAGATAAACTTGCTCAATATACGTCGCTGTCGGGCTAAAATTCACATGAGTTCCACCCTTTAGTGTCACCAGGGAATTACCAGATGCTAGTGCCAAAGGTAAGAGAATTGTTTGAAGAACTAAAGCGATCGCACCCGCAGAACCACCTTGTTGTGCTTTACTAACATCAAAGGTATAAATTCCAGCTTGCACAGCACTACCTGGGATGAATTCCAGCAGCATTGAACCCAAAGCATCACCCCGTAGTTGGGCATTACAAATTCTCGCCGCCGCCCGAACTGCTGTTAAGTGTTGTGCTGCTAATCCTGGCTTTTTGCGTCCAGCGCGAATGCCTGTAATTCGTATGGGTTCGCCGGTAATGGCGGCTAGGCTTAAGGAAGTGCGAAGAACTTGTCCGCCTCCCTCTCCGTAGGAACCGTCAATTTCAATCATGGGCGATTATTGGAATGTTGGATTTTGGGTTATCCCCACGGCTGTTAAAATCAAACCACAAATTATAAACGCCCAACAGCTAGCTTTTTGGAAGTAGGTTACACAAATATACAGAGAAATTTCTGATATGTGTTTCTGTAATTTGCTAATTTTGAGTATGGAATTGAATAACCTTGCTTTTACCGGGGTTCATCAACCCATAAGGATCGACTATTTCTTTAAATTTTAACTGCTCAGGATCGATAAATTTTCTGCCGCCGTCTTCAATAATATACGTATGAGGATTGGCAATACTTACACCCTGTTCTTCGTGATAGCGGATAATTTCATTGAGGCGTTCTTCTGTGGTGTAGCGCACAAGTTGCAATGCACCAGGAACTACGACACCATTCACCCGAAAAAATTCTAAATGCATCATTACCTCATCGCCAAAGTAATTATACATCTGCTCTACTACTTGCAAACTGCAATCATTAGGAAAGAGACTTTGTAAGTATGTAATCCCAGTATCTACACTCCGGGCAAGTAAGGTAGTGTGGTTCCAGGAAAATTCCCCTAAATGTGTACCTTTAGCTGCTTCCTCAGCTGGTTTTTGATATGTAATTTGTCCGCCGTATTGCTGCACCAAAGCCGGTAAGAATTCCAAACTCGGTTCAGAAATTATTAAGAATACTGAGTGACTTCCTTCAGGAATATACTCTTGTAGTGCGTGAAAATATTGGGAAATTGGGGATGCAAAGACAGAAATTAACTTCTTAATCATGCCATCAGCATTACCAATTGCCTGACCAAACTTTGCTGCTGTCATAAAGTCATCAAAGGTGACAATGACTTCTGCCCAAGGATAAGCTGGCCCTAAAGGAATTTCGACTTCAGTGATGATGCCATTAATTCCCCAAGCATGATTTACCTTTTGGACATCATCGCCGCGTAATGCGATCGCACGGGGTTCATCTTCTACAGTTATCACTCGCAATGCTAAGATATTACCGCGATCGGCTAACATACCATATTGGATCGAGCCAATACCGCCACTTCCTCCAGCAATAAATCCGCCAATTGTGGCAGTGCGGTACGTAGAGGGAGCCATACGAATTTCCCAGCCAATTTCTCGTGTTTTTTTATCCAAAGCTGCCAACTTCACCCCAGCTTCCACCCGCGCCACTCCCGGTTTTACCCAAAGAATCTCTTGCAGCCGCGTCATATCCAAAATTACGCCACCGTGCAACGGTACACATTGCCCATAATTCCCAGTTCCCGCGCCTCGCACAGTTACAGGTATACGATGTTTTGCACAGGCGGCTGCAACTTTTAAAACCTCTGCTTCATTAGCGGGACGCACTACGATATCCCCAACTTTTCCCTCTAATTTCGACACTAACACAGGGCTAAAAGTGTGATAATCCTGGGATAATTTTGCGACTTGAGTAGAGTCAGTAATAGTTTCTATACCTTCTAGAGAATTAATCAGAGCATCTAATTTTGTCGTCATATATATCCTTTTTTAACGCAGAGGAACGCAAAGGTTTACGCAAAGGAACGCAAAGAATTCACTCCTCTGCGAACCTTTGCGCTTCCCTCAGCGCCCCTTTGCGTTTTAAAATCTTAACTCTCATCTTTCACAAAACTTTCATGCCACTAACTCAAAAAGTCAGATAGCGCACTCAAGCAGACAAAAATCAATACTTAGTTTCCTGTGTCTGTGCGTCAATAATTACACTCCAGTCATCGTTTTTCACAGCAGCTTCAAGTTGACGTTGACGTTCGGCTTCACTCGCATCTATTGTTTCTAACTCTTTAGAAAGGGTTGTATCAGCCATTGCTTTCCGCAGTTTTAGCTTTTTCTCTTCGTAGGCTTGAAGTTGGGCTTCTGACATTACCGCCTTAGTCGCTTCACCTACCGTACTAGCCCACATTCTGCAATCAGTTGCATTACCAGGTGGCGTACTTTCAAGTTCTGCTATCCACGCATCTCGCAAATCTTCCATTTCTTGACGCTTGGGAAACTTGAATGCTTGCACGCGTACAAAAGCACACTTTTGCTTGCCATTTTGGCGAAGATGGCCGTTTAGGGAAAGCAACACATTCCGAGAATAGCCAATGTACTGCGTGTGACGTTCTGCATCTAATACAGCGTAAACTCCGGCAATTTTAGCGTTCTGAGCAGCTACACTCCAAGCCTCAAAGCCAATGATTTCAGTACCATTGTTTGCCAGTTCAGGAGTTATACTCACCTCAATGGCGGCGTGTTCGTTGTCAGAACTATACAAAAAATCATGCAGCCCACGGTGGTTTATGGGGACATTTTGATGTTCAATTGGCGGATTGTGCTGAATTTCCATTGCAATTGATCTCCAAGTTATTAATTAGTGATGTCTACGACGAACTTCTCTACGAGAGGCTACGCCAATACTTACACAAGCAAATAATGCCCTTAAAATATTGAAGCTTAAATCTACTCACATCTCCAAATTCTTGTTTTGACAAAGCAAAAACAACTATTAAATTCTTATGAATCAATTGATACCTAAAAATTGGATGTTCATTAAACAGCGGCTTACCCCTTATTTGTTCTTACTACCCGCCTTAGTTCTTTTAGGCTTAACTGTCTTTTGGCCTGCATTGCAAGCCTTTTACCTGAGCTTTACCAGTTATGAAGACATTGCCCAGCCGCCACAATGGATAGGTTTCGCCAACTTTCTCAAGCTTTGGAAGGATGCAGTTTTTTGGAAAACTTTGGAAAACACTTTTTTATATCTTGTAGGTGTAGTACCAATTTTAGTAATCGCTCCCTTAGTACTGGCAATTTTGGTAAATCAGAAACTGCGGGGAATGAATTGGTTTAGAGCAGCGTACTACACTCCAGTGGTAATTTCAATGGTGGTTGCGGGAATAGCTTGGAAATGGCTGTATGCAGAAAACGGATTACTGAATCAGTTATTTAAAGCCTTAGGTCTTTTTCCAGAAGGTATTCCTTGGTTAACTAGCCCAGCAAAAATTCTTGGCATTGTACCAATTTCTCTTGCCAGCGTCATGGCTGTCACCGTATGGAAAGGATTAGGCTACTACATGGTGATTTATTTAGCGGGGTTGCAATCAATTCCTGCTGATGTATACGAAGCCGCAGCCATTGATGGCTCTGATGGTATTAGCAAACATTGGGATATTACCATACCTTTAATGAAGCCATATTTAGCCTTAGTGGCAGTAATTTCGGCTATTTCTGCGACCAAAGTGTTTGAAGAAGTCTACATTATGACTCAAGGAGGCCCACTCAGTAGCTCAAAAACGATTGTTTACTATTTATATGAGCAAGCTTTCAATAACTTGGAAATTAGCTATGCTTGCACGATTGGTTTAGTGCTATTTTTGATAATTTTAGGATTATCAATTTTGCGATTAGCTATTGATCGGCAAGGTGATAATATCACAATTTAATAAATTTAGAAAAATCATCTTCCCTCAGCCCCGATAATCTGAAAATATTCAAATATCGAGAGTGCATGAAAACAGACACGATTTTTTACACCTTATTCCAAACTCTTCCAGGTGTCTTATTTGAACTTTTGGAACAATCGCAAGCTTTAGCATTACACTACCAATTTACCTCAGTAGAAATTAAAGAACTAGCACGTCGCATCGATGGCTTATTCTTACCCAAACCTGACTACCCAGAAGACACAATCTATTTTGTTGAGGTACAGTTTCAGCGCGATGATGATATTTACTGGCGAATAATCACAGAAGCTTTCCTCTATATCAATCAATATAAACCTCAACGTCGCTGGCAAGCAGTATTACTTTTTGCTCAATGTAATCTCGATCCAGGTATACCATTCATTTATCAAACATCATTAGCTCCACAGCAAATTCGTATAATTTATTTAGACGAATTAGATAATGTACCATCATCTTCGATTGGGCTAGGCATAATTAAGTTAGTAGTTGCAGCCGAAGATCGAGCCGTACAGCAAGCGAAAAATTTGATAAAACAAGTACAACAAACGGATGAAGTTAACCGTAGCAATCTTTTAGAATTAGTAGAGAGAATGCTTATCTACAAATTTGTAAACAAAAGTCAGCAGGAGTTAGAAGCGATGTTTGGATTAACCGACTGGAGACAAACTAAATTTTATCAGGAAGTAAAGGAAGAAACAAAGCAGGAAGTAAAAGAAGAGGTTCGCAAAGAAACAAAACTCGATACTATACCCCGTCTACTTAAGTTGGGTTTAAGTATAGAGCAAATTGCTGAAGCATTAGAATTGGATGTTAAACAGGTACGACAAGCTATTGAGAAGCAAGGAGAAGAGGGAACAGGAAGTAATTCGTAATTGAAGAGACTTATTTAAAATCGCTTTTGATATTCCACTACAGCACGACTGTCATCGGTTAAGTTAGTGGAGGCACGCACACGAAATTCATTGTTTATCCGGTAATTAATACCCCATTGGAAGGGGTCGTTTGTTGTCAAAATTTTGATACTGGAAACAGATATTTTGGAAGAAATGTCAACCCCAGCCTCCGCTGCTAATTCTAAAGTTGAATTGCTTCTTCCAGCTTCGGGATTCTCAGAAATAACGGTAGGAAATATCCGCAGTTCGCTTAAGCCAAAGGTACTCCCAATTTGGTTAAAAGCTGACTGAAAATTGTTAAATACAGCCGAACCTGCGATGTTAATCAGACCTAAAGTACTGTCTGCACGCCCTTGGGTGTCTACAAATCCACCTCCTAAAAGAGCAACAATTTCAGTTTGACTACGTGATGGACTACTTGTTAATTCTAAATTTTCATTTAGTTTGCTAGCTAAACCGTTGATAGTAGCTTCGACTCGAACACTCTCTAACGCTGATAAACCTGTAGAATTTACTCGGCTGAAGTCATTACTTTGAGTTACATCCAGTACTTTGGCAAATAGCCGAATATCTAAGTTGGGGTCGCGGGGTTGAGAAGGACTAAAAGTTGCAGTGTGTTTATAGCCACGAGCAAGGTTAAATTGGGTAGTAAATAAATTTACCCCTCCTTTTTCTAACTGGATGGTACCATCGGGTATCGGCTGATTAATTAAGCCGTTAACTATGAGATTACCGCTGGCACGGAAGTTGAGAATAGGGTCACGGGTAATTTGGACGTTTTTACCTAGTTCCAAATCTAAATTATTAAATCTGGCGTTAGTATTTCCCGTGCTATTTCCAATTTCAGATTTGCTCTGCTTATTATCTTTTGTAGGTGATACGCCAATACTACCATTTTCAGATGTCGTAGCGTTGGTAGATTCTGCCAGCAATACTTTACCATCAAATAAATCTACTCTACCGCCAATTATGGGGTTAAGGGCAGAACCAGTAATCTGCAAATTGCCACTAGCGCCTCCTTGGTAAAGTCCCTTGAGATTCAACGCTAACTGATCGAGATTAACAGTCAGGGGATTTTTGATAGTTACGTTCTCATTGTTGAAAATGGGAATTTCACCAGCGGCTTTTACCGTCCCACGGCTAAATCTACCTTGAAGATTTTCTACTAAGATGCTGTCAAAATTAAACAGAACTCTACCTGTGACACCTCTCAGCTTACGTGGCAAAGCCTGGGCTGAAAAAGTAGCATCATTGACAGTAGCAATTCCCTGTACTTGGGGTTTTTGCAATGTTCCCCGCACTTTCAAGTCTACTTCTCCTTCACCTTTCTCAAATAACACTTGATTATTCAATGCGTTTAACAGCCCCAATCCCTCGTTTTCTAACTTCATATCCAAACTGATTTGATCGCTGTCTGGTGCGACGGAAGCAAAAGGCAATTTATAAGGAATGCTGCCAGTAATATCAACAGGTTTTGGGCCAGCAATTGCTACAGTACTACCAAAGTTTAAGCGTCCGTTGGCATAGCTGAAACTTGCTCTTGCTGATTCTATTTTGCTCTGATTTAATATTCCTTCGGTGATTTGCAATTCCCCTCTAGCTTGGGGATTAGCAATGCTACCTGCTAAAGCTGCTGTACCGTTAAGATTACCTGTGATTCCAACTGGTAGTTTGACAACATTATTCAATAGTTGTACTGGAAAATTATTCACCCGCAGCTGACCAGATTGTTCATCACCGCCAACGTTACCCGTAAAGGCAATCAGTCTGTTTTTAGACTGGATTCGTAATGGTCGCAAACTCAAAACACCATTTTCAAAGTTACCTTCGGCAATCACTCGATCGGCAGTATAAAAACGATTTCGTTCTTCCTTTTTACCCCAGGCAAAATCTTGTCCGTTCAAATTAAAATCTACTGATAATCCATTGGCTGTAGCTGTATTTACAGCCACTTCCCCGTTGAAAGTCCCCTTTAAGTCTGCCAAATCTGGTATGGGAGTGGAATTAAGTCGCTGTTCTTCCTGTTCTGCCACCAAAGCTTCAATTTCAGAAAACCGTTGGATTTGGGTGAATAAAGGTTCATTTGGTGTTCCTTGGGGGTTGGTAGTCAGATCCGCTGCGGTGCCGTAAATTTCTGCCGAACCACCTGGCAAATTTTGTAAATCAAATACCTTGGCTACAGCCAGAACATCTTGGATCTCACCCTGCTTGACGTTCAATTTACCTTGTAATTTAGGCCCTTTAGGGCTTTGAGCCACAGTCCCAACAAGGGCGTAGCTACTTTTTCCTTTGACAAATTCGCTACTAGTGAGTGTAGCTTTACCGTCACCGTAGCGGAATTGAGCAGCTATTCGATCGCCTTTAACCCGGCCAATTTGCGGATTTGCGATCGCTAAATTCCCCGTTGTTGCCAATGTCTGCTGATTAAACAGCAAATCCCCAGTTAACAATCCAGCTATCTTACCAGCACCCAAGCGAGTAATTGGTGGCGGCGTCAAATTCAATATTTGTAAGGGGAAATTGGCAAGTTTCAGCGCCCAATCATTTCCTTGAACATTACCTGTGGCTGATGCTTGCTGCCATTTAACTAAGAAAGATTTCGGGCGATTATTGGCATCTAAATTGAAGTTCAGGCGATCGCTATTTCCTGCCAAGTTCAAATTTAAACCGCGTCCCTGTTCTGAATCGATGTTTCCAGTTAACAACGGCTCAAAAGCAATATCTTGAACAACCAAGTCTCGTAAATTGATTTGTCCTACGACATTTGGTAAGGGCAGTTTACCAGTGATTTGACCATTAAAATCTACATTTCCCGCCACAGCAACCTGATTAGGAAGATTGATCGGTAACTGTTTTAAGTTGTAATTCTGCGCTTGGACGTTGAGATTTAGGGCAGTAATTTCCGGTATCCCTGCTGATTTTGCATTGGCTAATATGTTACCAGTCACACTTAAACCGGGAGCAGTTGCTCGCTCAATGGTCAGCCTTTCACCACTCCAAGCGATCGCAGCCGTCAGAGGTCGCTCTAAACCAGGGATACCTTGAGATAATTGCACCTGTCCAGCTGCACGCACATCAGCTAATTTGGACGATCCAAGCGTACCGGCTAATTGCAATTGACCGCCAAACTGACCTCGTAATTGCTGATTGAGCCGATTTAATTCCACACCGGCAGCATCGACGACAGCTTGATAGCGACCATTAGCTACTTGGATATTAGAGGCTGCGATCGTTCCACCTGCAACATCCAGCCGTCCCTGACCGTTAGCTTGGATAGTTTGTGGTTGGAAAGAATCAACAGAACCCGCCACGTTTGCTTGACCAGTTAACGTCCCTCGAAACTGTGGTGGTACTGCTGCTAACTGCTGTAACGGTACATTAGTTGCCTCAACTTGCGCCTGGTATACACCATTACCCACTTGGATATTAGAGGCTGTAATAGTTCCACCCGCAACATTTATCCGCGCCTGACCGTTGGCTTGGATCGTTTGCGGTTGGAAGGATTCAACAGAACCCGCCACGTTTACTTGACCAGTTAACTTCCCTCCAAACTGCGGTGGTACTGCTGCCAACTGCCGCACAGGTACATTGGTTGCCTGAACTTGCGCCTGGTATACACCATTACCCACTTGGATATTAGAGGCTGTAATAGTTCCACCCGCAACATTTATCCGCGCCTGACCGTTGGCTTGGATCGTTTGCGGTTTAAAAGAATCAACAGAACCCGCTACATCGAACTTACCAGTTAACGCCCCTTGAAATTGCTTTGGTACTTTTGCCAACTGCTGCACAGGCACATTCTTAGCCTGAACTTGTGCCTGATATACACCATTTGCCACTTGGATATTAGAGGCTGTAACCGTACCTCTGCCAATAGCAAGGCGACCCTCACCACTGCCACGGAACGTTTTCAGACTGAAATCATCTCTGCTACCTGCGATTTGGAACGTTCCCGCCAAAGGATTATCTAAAGCTGGGGGAGACTGTTTCAATATTTGTCCCAACCGCACGCCATTAGCTACCAGTTGAGCCGAGAAACTTTGGTTTTGCAGTTGGATATTAGAAACTGCAACTGTACCGCCACCAATTTGAACTCCTGCACCATCACTGCGAATTGTGGCAATTTCAAATGGTGCTGTGCTGCCTGAGAGAATGAGACGAGCATTGAATTGTGCCCCAGCCAAGGAGACATTTTGCAGTTGACTCTTGTCTACAAAGGGTTCTAATTTTACCCCAGAGGCAACAGCCACAGCTTGCCAACGCTCATTGGCATAACTACCAGTTGCCCGAACTGTACCACCACTTATATTCAGAGCCACATTGCGGAAAGAGACGGTGCGATTTGGAGCGATCGCAACTTCACCAGTTCCGGGGTAAGTTCCATTAGGAGCTTGGAACTGTACCACGGTTTGGACATTGGTAGGAGCGCCAGTTAGTTGAGCTGTAGCAGAGACATTGCCGATTTGAAAGGTCGGTGTTGTTTCATAAACTTTGGCGATCGCATCCCCTGGAACATTCTTGGCAGCGAAATTTAAATCCAGTCGCGGATTTTTACCAAGTCTAATTGTACCAGCGCCCGTAATCTCACCACCAACTTTGGCTTTACCTTGAATATCTTTTAAGGTAATTAAAGAGGAACTAGTAGCAAGCTCAAACTTACTACTGATGCTATTAAAATCAACTTTGTCAATTCTGGCAGTTTGGATTGTGGCAACTGAGCCGGAGAGTATTGGCTCTTTTGTCGATCCGGTAATTTGCAAAGAAGCTTGTACTTGTCCAGCGATCGCTACAGGTAATTTTACCTTGAGAGTCTCCTGGGCATTCGCCAAACTCACCGCATTTACACGCGCTGCCAACTTCAAGCCTGCTTGAGTATCGACGATTCCCGTAGCCACTAAAGGAATTTTGCCGTAGTTGCTAGTCACATTATTTAACTGCAACTCCGTTCCTTGGAAGTGGAGGTTTCCTTGGCTATTGCTCAACAGTTGCGGGACTTTGGGTATTTGCAGCGTTACCCCTTGCACAGTGGCGTTGCCAAACAATAGAGTTGGCTGTCCTGGTGTCAACCGAACTAACAAATCGCCATTGGCTCGACCCGCCTGTAAGTTCACTGGTAACTTAATCAACCGAGTAATATTCTCAGCCAGAAAATCTTGTGCTTGCACCTGGAAAGTCCCTGCTAGCACCTTAGAACGTGTCTCTCCCTGAATGGAAATATTGCCACCACTGTCTGCTTGACCCCCGACTTCAAACCGTATCAACTGGTTATTTGCTAAAAGTTGAGCAGAACCATTAAGTTGAGAAAATAGCACCGGCAATTGCTGAGTGTTGTTAGCGGTAGCAGGGCGTTTATCCAGTACTGAATTAGAATTTGGGTCTTCTCCCTTGCCCCCCTGCCCCCCTGCCCCCCGGTCACTGAGCGTAGCCGAAGTGCTGCCCCCCTGCTCCTCTACCCCCTCATCTCCCTCTACTCTCTCATCCGGCATCAAGGCCAGCTTGGCATTCCGAAACCGCAGGTAGTCCAAATCGGTTTTAATTGCACTGCTTCCACCTGACGACGTGATGGTAGTGGAAACCCAACGCCCTTGGTCATCCTGGTCAATGTAAATATCTGGATTGACTAAGGTTACATCTAGCTTTAGATGGCGATTAAAAATTAGTTGTAACAGATCGAAACCCACCTCTACAGATTCGACTGTGGCCCGATCTGCATCTGTGGGTGTGGCTGGGATAGCTGAAGCCCCAAACTGTACTCCTGTCAACGAAAATTGTGTGACTCTTCCCAGTTTTACCGGACGGTTGAGTGTAGTAGTCAAACTTTGTTGTGCCAACGGCGTTAACTCTGTTTGGACAAAAGTCCACAACCGCCAAATACCAACGAGAACTCCTAACAGCAAAAGTCCACTCAAGGCAATGCTACCCCGGCTCAACACCAGCAACCACAAACGTTTGCGGATAGGGGAGGGGGAATGAATATCTTGATTGGTAGATTTAGTCATTTGCTTTCACTGTATTAATTGCCGGATCTCGCTGGCACACACAAGCATTAACTGGCACATTGGTTCAGTATGCCATTTCCAGGATACGCCAACTAAACCCAAGACCCCATTGGTTGAGTTACGGTATTTTATCGATCCAATACTTATGCTTAATAATATTGGCGTTTTCAGGAAAATCTGAATAGAGTGAAAATTATTCCTGTGACTTTCCTTGAGGCACAATCTCGAACTTTAATATGAATAAACCTTAAAAAGGACAGATGATTACACCAATGCGTGTTTTTGTGTTAATTTTTAACGCTCGAACGGAAAATGAGGGGATTCACACAATTCGGGAAGGCGATGCCGAAGGCGGCAAGCTACGCAATAAAATTCTGATGTTCGAGTCAGAAGACGATGCGACGCGCTTTGCCCTGATGTTAGAAGCTCAGGATTTCCCCGCACCCACACCGGAGCCGATGGATGCTGAAGAAATCAAGGAATTTTGCGAAAGTGCTGGATATGAATGGGAAATCATCCCAGAAAACAGCAATTTAGTTGTAACTCCCCCAGAACTTAACGTCGAAAAAACTGACTGGCAAGAAGATGCCCAGAAGGAGGATACTGTTGAAGACACTTTCCCTCTCAATCAACAGCCGCTAGAAGAACCAGAATTGTCTGATTCTGAATTAGAGAAGATGCGTCGCAAATTGGAAGGGTTGTTGTAAGTAGTCATTAGTCATTAGTCATTAGTCATTAGTCATTGGTGATTAGCCATTGGTCGCTAACTGACTAATGACAACGGACATAGATAGATGCCCAAAGAAAGGGCGGCGTAGGCTAGAACAAAAGACAAATGACAAATGACAAAGGACAAATGACAAATGACAAATTTGCAAGAACGCGGGCATCTTTTAACTGAGCTGGTCAATCCTAATAGTCTGAACTTAGACCAGCTTAGTTCCCTAGAATTGGTGGAGTTGTTTAATGACGAAGACCAAAAGGCTGTCGCAGCAGTTGCAGCAGCGAGAATTCAGTTGGCAGAGGCAATTGAGCGCACCGCAGAGCGTTTGCGCCACGGAGGGCGCCTATTTTATATCGGTGCGGGTACAAGTGGCAGATTAGGGGTGTTAGATGCTGCTGAGTGTCCACCTACTTTTTGTACACCCCCAGAGTTGGTACAGGGGATTATTGCTGGTGGTGCTGGCGCACTAGTACGCAGTTCTGAAGATTTAGAAGACAGCATTGAAGATGGTGAAGCGGCGATCGCTGGGCGGCACATTACCCAATTAGATGTCGTAGTTGGCATTACCGCTGGTGGCACAACGCCTTATGTCCACGGTGCGCTTCATGCTGCTCGTCAGCGAGGAGCCATAACTATTTTTATCGCCTGTGTTCCTGCTGAACAAGTTAGCTTTGATGCCGATATTGACATTCGCCTATTAACAGGCCCAGAAATAATCGCCGGTTCAACTCGCCTGAAAGCGGGTACAGCTACTAAATTAGCTTTAAATATCCTTTCTAGCGGCGTAATGGTTAAACTAGGCAAAGTTTATGGCAATCGCATGGTGGATGTAGCAGTAACAAATCAAAAATTACGCGATCGCGCTTTGCGAATTTTGCAAGACCTCACAGGTTTAAGTCGGGAAGCTGCTGGTTTTTTACTAGAACGTAGTGGTAAATGGGTTAAGCTGGCGTTATTGATGCACTGGACTGGTTTGGAAAAAGACGAGGGCGATCGCCTTCTTTCAGAACACCAAAGTAATCTCCGGGCAGCTATTATCAGCTATCAAAACCACAAGCAACCTTGAATAAATTGTCTAAATAAATACTTTATAATCTGGCTGCTACTTGTTTTAGTAGCACGCCTTTTTTTAAGAATAATATTCCCTAGAAAAACTGAAATTAATTAGCATAATTAAGAATAGTAAATTTAAATAAATATTTAAACCTATGTTGTCAATGTGAATAACAAAAGTAAAACTCTTTAGAGACTGCTAGTATTTTTTAAACTAAAATTCAGAATTTATACGGATATGATTCAGTATGAAAATTCTTAAAATGATATATAAATACATCATAATCTCGACTATGGCAACCTACTTTAGTCATAAATATTAGCAGAAAAGTAAACTCTGCCAATAAAGACTCTATGCTAGATAAATTATTTACTAGCAATAGTTTTGTCATGTTAACATCTGTCTTGCTTTTAATAATCTTGATTTAGACTGCTATATACCAAATGCATTTGCACTTATTCACAGCTATATAGCTAGAAGACTGTGACGGAAGTGTTGCCTACCTTTGACAAGTGACTTAAGAAACTTGTCTGGTTAATTGACATGGTAGGTAGATTTACGCTGTGCTCTACTAGTATTGGTTTTTAATAGCTAGCTTTTTAATAAAAGGAACAAACTATGCCCCATCAAGAACTTATTTCAAATAACCTAGTAAATGAATTTAAAACTTGTACTCAGTTGCAATACAATGGCAAATTAAATATTAAGAGTTCCAAGGGCAGCCAATGGACTTTTTACTATCGACTGGGACGGATAGTTTGGGCAACAGGAGGAACTCATCCCTTCCGACGTTGGCGTAGACATATAGCCCAGAATTGTCCCCAGATTGATGTTGATAAGTTGCAGTTACCGATGCAAGACCTATCAATTGATTACTGGGACTATAAACTGATAGAAGTATTTTATAAAAAACAGAAAATTCAGAGAGAACAGATTCAATCTATTGCGGAAAATACAATAGCAGAACTATTATTTGACCTAGCTTTGCAAGGAAACTTTGCTTCTCTAAGTTGCAACCGCAACCAAGAAGTTATCTTAGAAACCCCAATGAGCTTCACGAGTTCAGAAATGTCTGTAAAGCACATGCAAGACTCATGGAAAATTTGGTCAGAAGCAGGTTTAGCAAATTTTTCTCCTGACTTAGCACCAATTCTACGGCGACCAGAACAACTTGAGCAGATGGTAAGTCCATCTGTCTACAAAAACTTTGTGAATTTAATCAATGGCAAATTCACTCTACGAGATTTAGCCATGAAAATGAAGCAAAGTGTATTGCCACTAACCCGTTCATTGCTTCCTTATATCCTTAAAGGAATCATCGAATTGATAGAAGTACCTGATTTGCCTTTAAGAATTACTGAAGTTAATAATAACTTTACTACCACCCAAGCAAAAAAGCGAATTGCTCCACTAGTAGCTTGCGTCGATGATAGCCCTCAAGTATGCAAAATGGTAGAGGATATTGTCACTTCCAATGGATTGAGATTTATCAAAATTCAAGATGCTGTACAAGCTCTACCAACCCTGATTCAGGATAAACCAGACCTGATTTTCTTGGATTTGATTATGCCAGTTGCTAGTGGTTACGAAATTTGTACTCAGCTACGACGAATATCTACCTTTTCTAACACACCAATAATTATATTAACAGGCAGTGATGGCCTTTTAGATAGAGTTCGTGCCAAAGTAGTTGGTTCTACAGATTTTCTCACTAAACCTGTAGTGGCTGATAAGGTAATGAGTATAATACGTAAATATTTACCTACACAAAGCGTATCCAGCGATAAGAGAAAGTCTAGTTTAGAGGTTTGTAATTAGAGAGACTTAGAAGGAATTTTTGGTTTTGAATTATTCCTCAAAATTTAGAGACTTTTATACCTCAGTAAGAATTAAATTATTGAGGTTAAACAACTTTAGTGAAGTCTATTGTTCAAATTATTTATTTCTCAACTAGGTTGGAATTTTATATATAAAATCAGCTTTAATTTTTTCGTTATCAATCATGTTTCAAGTTTAAAAATTCAATCCAATCTTGAAAGTTTAAATTAGTTTGTCAAACTATTTTATATTAAAAATTTTATCTAAAATAATGTTTATTACGTACTTTTTCTGAGGTTGATAAATAAAGATTGAATCAAAATTAAACAAATACAATTTTTTGTATTTATAGCAGTCCTATTTGATTTGTGAAATATTGGTTAGGGCAAAGGGGTTAGGGCTAGTCTCTAGTCCCTTCCATGTCTTTTTGAGGAATCATTGAGGATTTGTATATTTTGTTTACACTTTGAGAAAAAGTTAACGAGTAATTGCCATGAATACTGTTTTAGTTGTTGAAGATGGCTTAACAGATATGGAAATAATCAGCCGTTACTTGCAACAGGCAGGTTATTCTGTGATTAGCGCCACTAGTAGTGAAGAGGCTCAAGACAAAATAGATAAAAATAAGCCAGATTTAATATTTCTCGATGTAATTTTACCAGGGAAAAGTGGCTTTGAAATTTGCCGAGAACTAAAAAATAATCCCGATACTAGCAAGATACCTGTGGTTTTTTGCTCTACAAAGAATAGTGATGTAGATAAAATTTGGGGTAATATGTTAGGCGCTGATGGTTATCTATCAAAACCGATCGATCGCGACGAACTAGTGGTAATTTTAAAGCGATTACTTAATTAGTAAAAATCTCATAAGTCAACAAATCATAGAAGTTACTATTTTTTAGATAGAATATCTCCAAAAATCAACAATAAATGCAAATAGTGGCTAGAGATAAATCATCAAGGACAAAGGATCGATAGCTTTGGAAACCCAGCAAAAGTTTTTAAGTTTTAATTTGGGAGTAAATGATACAGCCGTCATTTCTCTACAACACATCACAGAAGTTTTACAAGTATCATTACCAGAAGTATGTGGTGTTCCTCAGATGCCAAGCAGCATTTTAGGTATTTATAACTGGCGTGGTGAGATGCTTTGGTTAGTTGATTTAGAGGCAATGTTAGGTTATCCTCCTATTTCGCAAGGGCCAAATTTACTTTCAAAAATGATGGCAATTGTTCTGGAAAATAAGGGTAAGTATTTGGGACTTTTGGTACGACAGCTAATAGATATTGAATGGCTAGATACTAAAGAAATGAAACCTGTAACTGCTGAATTATTTTATCCTAAACTATCACCTTTTTTACAGGGATACTTTATTAATGATTCAGAGAATATAATTTTTAATTTGGATGCAAAAACTATTCTTCAAGCTCCAGCATGGGGGATTTATAATTGAATCTTTAGTAAGATGTAATTTTTGAAAACTCCTAATTCTTAATCAGCAAATACCAAATAAATATTGCTTGCCACATATCCATTTATTACCCATCACAATTTTGAGGTTTAATTAAATGACATTTTTGTATAACAACAGCCATGATAACGAGCATTTAATTTCTGAATTAGAAAATCAGAATGGTAACGCTAATATAGCAAATATTGCTAGTAGTGAAATGTCTTTGTTAAGTGCGATCGCTCAAGAATTTAAAACTTGGCGGCGACAGATGAAAGATATCGCAACTCACATGCGCCAAGCCCCAAACATTGATACATTACTTAAAATTACTGTAGCACAAATTAGAGAAAAGATTGGCTGCGATCGCGCCTTAATTTATCAGTTTACTTCGCGAGAATCAGGTAATGTTTTAGCCGAATCAAGAACATTAGGTTGGACTCCAACTTTAGGCGAAAATATTCCCGGAATTATTTTTGGTCTATATACCAATCAAGACTATGTAGAAGCTGTAGTTATTGACGATATCAATCAGATTCAACTTACCCCTTATCAAAAGCAACTGCTAGATAAATTTCAAATTAAAGCTAGTTTGAGTTTACCGATTGTAGTAGAAGGTAAAGTGTGGGGCTTACTAGCAGTCAATAATTGCTACTCAAAGCGGCAGTGGCAAGAAGTAGAAATTAGCCTACTATCTCAACTGACAACAGAACTAATTTACAAATTACAAAGCTTTGAATTCCAAAAAGAACAGCAACAGCGGCTACTAGCAAAAAAATCGGTAGCTAAAGTCATCGACAAAATTCTGCGGGTATCAAATGTCGATAAGCTTTTTCAAACAACTACTCAAGAAGTACGCCAATTACTAAAATGCGATCGCGTCGGTGTCTATCGCTTCAAACCTGACTGGAGTGGTGAGTTTGTCGCTGAGTCAGTGGGTAACGGTTGGATAAAAATGGTCGGCCCTGATTTTTACATGGTCTGGGAAGATACCCACTTACAAGACACTCAAGGAGGACGTTATGCCAAGGGTGAAAGCTTTGTAGTTAATGACATTTATCAAATGGGCCATTCTCAATGTCATATTGACATTTTAGAGCAGTATGAAATGAAAGCTTACATCATTGCACCCATATTTGCTGGAGAAAAATTATGGGGTTTGTTGGCAGCTTATCAAAATTCTGGGCCTCGTGATTGGCAACCTTGGGAAGAAACCTTTGTAACTCAAATTGGGTTGCAATTTGGTGTAGCTATCTCACAAGCGGAATATCTCGAACAAGTGCAGAAAAAATCTAACCAACTAGCTCAAATAGTTGAACAAGAGAAAGTTTTCACTAAGATAGTCAACCGCATCAGACAATCTTTAGATGTAGAAAGCGTCTTCAAAACAACCACTCAAGAAGTGCGTCAATCACTACAATGCGATCGCGTTGCCGTCTATCGTTTTAACCCTGACTGGGGTGGTGAATTTGTGGCTGAGTCTGTGAGTACTGGTTGGACAAAACTGGTAGGCCCTGATATTAAAACCGTTTTGGATGATACCTACTTGCAAGAAACTAAGGGAGGTCGGTATGTCAGAGGTGAAAACTTTGTCGTTAATGACATTTATGAAGTAGGGCTAGCTCCCTGCCATATTGAGATTTTAGAGCAGTTTGAAGCCAAAGCTTATATCATTGTTCCGATATTTTTCGGGGATAAATTGTGGGGATTGCTGGCAGCTTATCAAAACTCTAGCTCCCGTGACTGGCAAAGCTGGGAAGTGAACTTTTTGGTTCAGACTAGCTTGCAATTTAGTTTAGCTAAATCACAGATAGACTATTTGGAATTAGTGCGGGTGAAATCTGAGAAACTAGCTCAAATAGCAGAACAAGAGAAAGCTGTTACCAAGATCAGTAACCGCATCCGGCAATCTTTAGATGTAGAAGAAATCTTCAAAACAACTACTCAAGAAGTCAGACAATTACTGCGATGCGATCGCGTTGCCGTGTATCGCTTCAATCCTAACTGGAGTGGTGAATTTGTCGCCGAGTCAGCAGGTCATCTTTGGGTAAAACTGGTAGGCCCCGATATCAAAACTGTCTGGGAAGATACCCACTTACAAGAAACTCAAGGAGGTCGATATGCCCAAGGAGAAAACTTTGTTGTAAATGATATTTATCAGGTAGGTCATTCTCCTTGCCACATTGAAGTTTTAGAGCAATTTGAAGCCAAAGCTTATGTAATTGTTCCTGTATTTGCTGGCGAACAATTGTGGGGATTGCTGGCAGCTTATCAGAATTCGGGAACTCGTGATTGGGAAGAATCAGAAGTTACTTTGTTAGCACGTATTGGCAGCCAGTTAGGATTGGCATTACAACATACCGAATATTTGCAACAAGTACAAGCGCAGTCAGCAAAATTAGCAGAAGCAGCAACACGAGAAAAGGCAGCCAAGGAGTTACTACAACAACGATCTATTCAACTCTTAAAAGCCCTTAGACCCGCTCTCAACGGCGACTTAACAGTACGCGCGCCGATTACAGAAGACGAACTAGGCACGATCGCTGATGCTTACAATAATACTCTGCAAGCACTGCGGCAAATTGTTGTTCAAGTACAAGGGGCTGCTCAACAAGTTGCCCAAACTTCTAGCAATAGCGAGTCTTCATTAGCGGGACTAACCAATCTAGCACAACAACAGTCTGAGGACATTACCGCAGCTTTAGGTGACATTCAACAAATGGTGGACTCTACTCAAGCTGTAGTAGCGAATGCTGAGTTAGTACAACTAGCAGTGCAAAAAGCCAATCAAACTGTAGAGTCTGGCGATACTGCCATGAACCTAACTGTAAAAGCAATCCAAGGAATTCGTGAAACCGTTGCTCAAACCAGCAAAAAGATTAAACGCCTCAGCGAATCTTCGCAAAAAATCTCCAAAGTGGTAAATTTGATTGGTAATTTTGCCACACAGACAAACGTACTCGCTTTGAATGCAGCCATTGAAGCTACTCGTGCTGGTGAATATGGCAAAGGCTTTGCAGTTGTGGCTGATGAAGTCCGTTCTTTATCTCGCCAATCAGCAGCAGCAACCATCGAAATTGAAAAATTAGTTCAGGAGATTCAAGCAGAAACCGGAGAAGTTGCAGTAGCGATGGAAACTGGTATTCAGCAGGTAGTAGAAGGTACAAATCTTGTTAGTGACACTCGCCAAAACTTAAATGCGATCGTTTCTGCAACTGCCGAAATTAGTCAGTTAATCGAGCGAATTACCGCAGCGACTCAAAAACAAATGGCGCAATCTGTAACAGTAACTAAATCAATGCAAGATGTCGCAGAAATTGCCGATAAAACTTTTGCTGAATCTCAAGAAATTGCTACCGTGTTCCAAGAGCTATCAGGAATGGCGCAAGAGTTATTAACAACTGCTAGTAAGTTTAAAGTCAAATGAATTTTAGATTTTAGATTTTGGATTTTGGATTATGAATGAGGAGGATTTTAAGCGGAGAACAAAGCAGCTAGCATTGCGAGCAATCCGCTTAGTAGAAGCTCTCCCACAGAGCAGAACGGCAGATGTAATTGGCAAGCAGCTAATCCGTTCAGCAACATCTGTGGGAGCTAACTATCGGTCAGCTTGTCGTGGTAAGTCAACCGCCGATGTCATTGCTAAACTCAGTTTGGTAGAGGAAGAAGCCGATGAAAGTCTTTATTGGATGGAACTTGTTGTTGAGGTTGGTTTATTACCACTGGAAAAAGTGAAAAGCTTGATGTTAGAAAATACCGAAATTCTGGCAATGACAGTTGCATCAATTAAAACTTTACGCAACAAATCTAAAATCCAAAATTTAAAATCAAAAATCTAAAATATGATTACAGATAACGAAATTCGCCAACAAGGGTACATCTACTTTCTAGCTGAAGCTCCAGAATTAGTCCAAATTATTGAACAAGAACTATTTAGCTTGTCGGAAGATTATAGTATTGCTAAAATTCACAATCTAATGCGAGCTACTCATACACTTAAAGGTGGTGCAGCTAACGTTGGACTAGAATTAATTAAGATGATCGCCCATTTTTTAGAAGATGTATTTAAGGCTTTATACAACCCAAAAGTGGTAGTTGATGCAGAATTACAAACACTTTTATTACAAGCTTATGAGTGTTTGAGTATAGCATTAAATACTGAGCTAATAGGGAGTACTGTTAATGATGAAGAACTGCTTCATCGAGCAACTTCAGTGTTCGCACAGTTGCAAGAAAAGCTGGGTGATGCATTTGGTGCTGAATCTCATATCCCTACTTCTGAAGAATTGGGGTTTGATATTGTGCAATCTGTTTTTGAAGTAGGAGTAGAACAACGTCTAAACAGTATTGCTGACGTTATTAATAATCCACCAAATAATGACGAATTTATCGAGTTTTTACACTCTCAAGCTGAAGTATTTCTGGGCTTGGCAGAATCTCTAAATTTACCTGGATTGGGAGAAATTTCCCAAACTACTCTCTCAGCATTGCAAGCAAATCCCAGTCAGGTACAGCAAATTGCAGAAATTGCCCTTGCAGATTTACAACAAGCAAAAAAATTAGTATTAGAAGGCGATCGCACATCTGGTGGAGAACCTTCATCAGGTTTACGAAAACTCGCAGTAGTGGAAAATAATGAGTTATCTGAAAAATTAGTAAATAATTCATTCACTGATAAATTTATCATTGATGAAGAACAATTTTATCAGTTTCTCACTACATTTGATAACAATAAGAGCGAATCTGTAAAACCAAAAACTGCCAAGTTTTATTTAAAAGTAATTCGCTACATTTATGGCTGGTTTAATCACCAGATGCAAATACCAGAAGCGGAACTCAGTTTGACTTTACTAGTTCCCAACTTAGAAACAAAAAATCTGCTTAATTATATCGAAAACTGGCTGAAAGACTTTCTTGATTTTGTTCAGGATGAAGAAGATAGTCAAAGTCTTTGTATTTATCGACGTGGCATAATCTTAATTATCCTATTTGCAGTTGCAAAATTTCAATATTCTCTGAAAGCATCTGATAGCCACCTTTCAGCAATTAAATTATTACAAAACCAAATTCACAAATTAGCAAAAGAATATAAAAATTATCCTCCTGTTACTAGCGAAGAGAAAAATTGGCTTGATAGTCCCAAGTTACAAAACCTGTTAGTGATTAAAGAGATTGTATCTTCTCAATCAACTGATAATTTGTTAGAAGCAATATGGGGAGAAGAAACTAGACAAAATCTTGCTTTTGAAATCGTAACAACCCAGACTGATAATTATTCAGTAAAGCTTGATTCATTAACTGTCAGCGAGCAGATAATTATAGACGTTTCGGAAACAGCTATTGAAGTCATGCCTGAGATAGCTACACAAATCAACAAAGAAATAGAAGAGAAATCACAGTACGATCAAACTAAAAACTTTCGCCAACCTTCATTTATTCGGGTAGATACAGAGAGACTGCAACACCTCAATTATCTAGCAGGAGAATTGCTGATTTCCCAAAAACGGCGTAGTTTACAAGATGAACAAGTCAAAGAAATAATTGAGCAATTAGTACAGCAACTTACTAGACACCAAACAACTTTAAATGAGTTACGCGATTTACCTTTACAAATACAAAATATTACATCAGGACAAACGCAAAGTTTTGCAGTGGATTTTGACTCTTTAGAAATGGATGTATATACAGAATTTCACATGACATTGCATGAAGCAATAGAAGAGACACTGCAACTACAAGAAACCACAGAATCTCTTGACTTGCTTCTGACACAAGCTACTCAAATTAGCGATCAAAAAGAGAATTTAACTCTTAATATTATAGATAGCTTAGTCGAAGCACGAATGTCGCCTTTGGGCAATATTCTGAATCGTTTCCCCCACATGGTAAATAAATTGGGGAATGTTCATGCCAAACTTGTTGAATTGAAACTTACCGGTAGCGAAGTATTGGTAGATAAAGCGATCGCCCAAAAGCTCTACGATCCTTTGTTACACTTAGTGCGTAATGCTTTTGACCACGGTATTGAAGCTCCGCAAGTTCGCCGAGAGCTTGGTAAACCAGAAGAAGGTTTAATCGAAATCTGCGCTTATCATCAGGGTAGCCAAACTATTATCGAAGTTCGAGATGATGGTCAGGGATTGAATTTAGATAGAATTCGCAGAAAAGCTGCCGAACTTTATCCCATACAAACTGAAGAAAAAACTAGAAACTATGCTTCTAGTCTGGCTGAACCTGAACTTTTAGATTTGATATTTTCGCCTGGATTTACTACTGCAAAGAAAGTAAGTGAAATTTCTGGGCGCGGTATGGGTTTAGATATTGTGCGTACTCAAATGCACGCGCTCAACGGCTCGATTTCAGTTCAATCCTTACCCAACCAAGGAACAATATTCATCCTCAAAATTCCTTTTTCTATGACTACAGAGAAGTTAATGCTAGTTCAAGCCAAAGGTGTTGTTTATGGTCTGATGTTGGACAGCATCGAAAAAATCTTGATTCCCTCTGAACAACAGATTAAAGAAATTGAAGGTAAAAAAGTCTTACATTTGAATATAGATAATGATGAGACTATGGTCAGTCTTCGTCACCTTTCAAAGTTGATTAATTATAATAGTTCATTCACTAATAATGAGACTCCATACAATATTTCAAATAATCAAAACCAAAACATAGCAAAGAATCCGGTGCTTTTGCTACAGCGAAATCAGGGAAAGGTTGCTTTAGAAGTTGACCAAATAATCGGCGAACAAGAACTGGTAATCAGACCTTTAGGAAATGCGATCGCACCGCCAAAATACATTTATGGTTGTAGTAGTTTAGCTAATGGTAATCTCATCTTAGTAATTGATGCTTTGTTGTTGATCAAATCTAGCGAAATCCAACAAACAACACTTGATATCAGGGCGCTACCAGTAGCTTCTCCGTCAAATATAAAAGCTTTACCAATATCAGGGCATACTTTTTCATCTACACCATTACTTGCGGCATCGACTTCCACAACAACTATAGAAACCCAACTCAGTTATTCCCAAGAGCCAGATTATAAATCACCAAAAGTTGTTTTAGTAGTAGATGATGCAATTAGTCTCCGGCAAACTCTCTCTCTAACTCTCCAAAAATCTGGCTATCAAGTAATACAAGCTCAAAATGGTGTAGAAGCTCTAGAAAAATTGCAGTTACATCCTGAAATTCAAGTTGTCGTCTCTGATTTAGAGATGCCACGAATGAACGGTTTTGAGTTATTGAGCAATTTCCGCCAATACCCAAATTTAGCAAAAATACCTGTAGTTATTCTCACATCTCGCAGCGCTGAAAAACATCGCCAGCTTGCTAAAGAATTAGGTGCAAAAGCTTACTTAACTAAACCTTTTTTAGAGCATGAGTTTATCTCTAAAATTAAGGAGTTAATTAACAATAATATAGATGCTTTAGATCATTTACTTATAGTGAAAAATAATTAACAATTTTTAATTACGAATTACGAATTATCAGGTAAATTATTTGGATCTACACCCAGAGAACGTAAATATTGCGCTAATTGTTCAGCCCTTTGCCGTTCTTGTTCTGCCCGCGATCGCTCTTGTTGTGCCTGTTCTGCATCTGTCAAATAGCGCTTTCCTTGCTCGTCATACCAACATAAAAACTCCTGTTGTATGCCGCCAATTACAGTTTGGTGTCGCCCAATACCTAAACCCACCTCTGGCATCAAATAAGGTTCACCTATTTGTAATTGGTAGTTTCCATTGAGCAACTTATACACTTCCAAAGGTTGATGTTGGTCGCGTCGCCAAAACTCAGGGTTATAAATTACGTAGTACAATACACCGAGTTTTCTATATATGTCTAGCTTTTCGTCGTATTCACCTCCTGGAGTATGGGATACCATTTCTAATGTGAATATTGGAACTATCCCATTTTCTTCCCAAACTGCGTAACTTTTGCGTGATTTACCACCCTTTTTCCGTTCTACTCCCAGACTTAAAAAAGCATCTGGGACTACAGGTACTCTGGGATTTACTCCTGTGGTGTGATACACTCCCATATCTACTCCGAAGTACCAATCCATGCGATTTGCCCAAATGGAGTTAAGTAAGAAGAGTAAAATATTGGGCAAAAAGTTTTGATCTTCGTTATCCACTGGGGTATCGTCTGAACAGGGAAGTTCATCGGTAGTTGGTAACGCATTTTTGAGATCGGGTGAGAGCATAACCGTTGTCTCGCTGGCGTTTGATGCCTTTATTATAAATGAGTGACCAAAATTTTAACGTTTGGGTGTAGCTTCCCCAAACTTAATTAAAAGTGCGATCGCAATACTAACAAGCAAAATTAACGTCATACTCAAGGCTGAACCAAATCCCCAATTTTGGGTTGCTCCAAGAAACTGATTATAAACTAATCGCGCCGCCGTCATACTAGAAGCACCACCGAGTAATTCTGGATCGACAAAATCCCCCAATCCTGTGATAAATACAAGCATGGAAGCAGCCGCAATTCCCGAAAAAATTTGCGGTACGGTTACTTGGAAAAAAGTTTCCACCGGATTTGCACCTAAATCAGCCGCAGCTTCTAGCAACCGCTTGTCTAGCTTTTCGAGAGAAGCATATAAAATTAAAACCATATAAGGTAATAAGCTGTAACTCATACCAATAAATACAGCTTGACTCTGATTAAGTAATTGCAAAGTAGGCAAGCCTAAATTGCTAAGTAAACTGTTTAATAAACCAGAAGGACGAAGAATTGTAATCCAAGCATAAGAACGAAGTAAGGAAGAAGTCCACAAAGGTAGAACAAAGCCTAATAGCAGTAAATTTCGCCAACGCTGCGGTGCTATCTGAGCAATCCAATAGGCGACGGGGAAACCCAAAAGTAAACAAATTATCGTAGTGCCAAACGCAAAAAATAGCGATCGCCAAATTACTTGCACGTAAAGGGAGTCAAATATTCGGATGTAGTTTTTGAATCCGTTGGGATTAACCAAATCTCCCGGTCGGATATCTGCAACTAAACTTAACTCGAAAATGATCAAAGCTGGCAGCACCAACAAAAGTAATAACCAAATCCCAGATGGTGCAAGCAATACCAAGGGTTGCAACCAATTTCTAACGGGATGCTGCAATTTTTCTATTTGAGAAATATCATTTTTTTCCAAATTAATCACTCCTAACTCCTGTACAGACGCGATTAATCGCGTCTCTACTCTTAACTCCTAACTCTTTTAACTGCTAGTTAATTGAGTCCAATAACGATCGTAAACCTCTTCAAATTCTCCTACAGGTGTAACACGTTCACAATTTTTTAACAGTGACTCTGGCGGAAACAAATTAGTGTTGTTTTGGATTGTTTTTGGTAATTGCTCAAATCCGGCGCTATTCGGCGTAGAAATATTCAGGCGTTGAGTGATTTGGGCTGCGATTTCTGGTTGCAAAATCATGTTAATCCAAGCATAGGCTCCAGCTTGGTTGGGGGCTGTTTTGGGAATTACAATAGTGTCTGTCCATAATGAAGAACCACTACGAGGAATCACATATTTGAGTTTAGGGTTTTCTTGAGAGATTTTCACTGCATCTGCCGAATAACACATTGCCAATAGCAAATCTCCGGCCAGAATTTGATTTTGCCAAGCGTCGGTGTCAAAACGGGCGATCGCAGGTTTTAGAACTTTCAATTTTTCATAAGCTTGTTTGATTTCTTGTTCATTTTTTGAGTTATAAGAATAACCGAGCATTCGTAACGTTGCACCCATCACTTCTCGAACATCATTGAGCAAGGTCATCCGCTGATTAAGTTGCTCTTGATTTTGCCAAAGGTAATCCCAGTCTTGTGGTGCATCTTTTATTTTTTCGGAATTGTAAAGTAAACCTGTTGTCCCCCAGTTAAAAGGGATACTGTAGCGGTTATTGGGATCGTAACTAGGATTTTGAAAGCGAGGAAATAAATTCTCTAGACCGATTAAGCGATCGTGATTTATTTCTGTTAGCAAACCTTTGTCTACCATCTTCTGCACCATATAATCAGATGGATTGATGATGCTGTAAGTGCCACCGCCTCCAGCTTGCAATTTAGCCAGCATGACATCATTGGAATCATAGACATCTGCCAGCACTTTTATGCCAGTTTGGGCGCTAAAAGTTTTTAGTAATTGATTGTCAGTATATTGCGTCCAGGTAAAGATATAAAGTTGGTCGCGCTGACTATTGGTATTAGAATTAGCACGTACTTCAGCCAGCCTCCAGCCACAACCACCTAAAGATAAGCTAGAAAGTGCTGCCACCCCTTTCAAAAATTGACGTCTGTTAGTCATTAAGTTAATAGTTAATCATCTTTTGTATTGTTGTCGATTGATTCTAAATATGGCTTTAATTGGAGTGCCCATAGGTAGTTTAAAGATTAACTTAAGTGTATCTACCTGTGCAACTGTTAATAAGTTACTGCTATTAGCTAGTTTTAGGTATGGTTTTTAATCAAGCTTGAGTTATAAAAATTAACAAAGCGAGCGATACCTTCTCTACGAGACGCTACGCGAACGGTGAGCTTCGCTAACGCCAAATTATCAAGGAAACTCGGTGTGGCAAGCTGAACTACACTTCTGTACTAGCAAAAATCACAGGGTTTGTCCTTACCTTACCAGTTAAAACTGTGACAGGAGTTTTGGATTCATAACTGTAAAGAGGAATCATCCAAATGTCTACGATCTAGAAGATTTAACTAATCGTGTTCAGTCTGACTCAGCCTTGCAATGGCAGGATATTGCTCCTATTTTTCGAGATGTGAGTGCAAGGTATAAACAGGGGATTTACGCGATACCGTTGGATGGCGATTTTCACATGGTTTACTATCGCAGCGATCTCCTTAAAACCGCTGGATTAGAGCCTCCGACAACTTGGGACGATTATCTGGCGATCGCCAAACAGTTTCATGGCAAAGACTTAAATAATGATGGTACACCAGACTACGGCTCTTGTATGGCAAAAGGCCCTCGCTTTGCCGGTTACTTGCTGTTTACCTCAATTACTAGTTCCTGGCTGCAATCTCAGGGAACAACCCAAGGAGGATTTTTTGACCTGGAAACCATGAAACCTTTGGTTCGCAATCCAGCGTTTGCTAAGGCGCTGGATATCTATAAAAAAATGATGGACTTTGGCCCGCCTAATGAAGCAAACTTGGATGGATACGAGCAAGATGCCTTTACGCGATGCCAAGGGAAATATCTTCGGCATTTTATCAGTGACAGAAGACATTACCGAACGTCACCAAGCACAAGAAGAACTCAAACAACAAAAACAAAATCTAGAAGAAGCACTAGCAGAACTTCAAGGCGCCCAAGTGCAATTGGTGCAAAGTGAAAAAATGTCGGCGCTGGGAAACCTTGTAGCGGGGGTGGCACATGAAATCAATAACCCTGTTGGTTTCTTGGGCGGCAATATTCAACCTGCCTTAGATTATATTAAAGACATATTTAGCTTAATTAATTTGTATCAACAGGAATATTCTAATCCCAGTGGAATAATTCAAGACGAAATCGAAGCAATTGACCTCGATTACATCCGCGAAGACTTACCTAAGTTAGTAGGTTCTATGCGAGAAGGTGTGAAGCGAATTCGGGATATTAGTACCTCTTTACGAACCTTCTCTCGTGCTGATAGCGATCGCCCGACAAATCGTTGAATCAACCCACGGTGGCAAATTGAGTTGCAACTCTGTTCTCGGTGAAGGAACAGAATTTCTCATTGAAATTCCGGTGTAAATTTTTATTCTGGTTCTTAAATAACTTGAGATATCTGGGAACACTGTATCTGTAAATCGTCACTCCTTGAGCAGTTATGGTCAGCACTTTTGTAAAGATTCCTGGATACCGCTTAACAGAAGAACTCTACAATGGTTCCAGAACCCTAGTTTATCGAGGGTATCGAGAAACTGACTCCTTAGCAATAGTCATTAAACTACTGAAAAATCCCTATCCGAGTTTTGGCGAACTCTTGTCGTTTCGCACTCAGTACACCATTGCTAAAAATCTGAATTCACCTCTAATAGTTCAAACTTATAGCCTAGAACCGTACCAAAATGGCTATGCATTGGTGATGGAAGATTTTGGCGGGATTTCTCTCAAAGAATGGAAACTCACAGGGAATCTACAATCTCTACAGGAGTTTCTAGAAATTGCGATCGCACTCTGCGACACCTTAAATTTACTCTACCACGAGCGCATCATCCATAAAGATATTAAACCCAGCAATATCTTAATTAATCCCGAAACCAAACAAGTTAAATTAATCGACTTTAGTATTGCATCACTTTTACCAAGAGAAACCCAAACTCTAGTTAATCCCAATGTATTAGAAGGGACACTTGCTTATATTTCCCCCGAACAAACAGGTAGAATGAATCGAGGGATTGACTATCGCACAGATTTTTATTCACTTGGCGTAACTTTCTACGAATTACTGACTGGGGAGTTACCTTTTGCCTCCAACGACCCGATGGAGTTGGTACATTCTCATATTGCAAAAATCGCACCATTAGTACACGAAGTTAATTCCGAAATTTCATCTGTACTATCAAAAATTGTCAGTAAATTGATGGCGAAGAATGCCGAAGATAGATATCAGAATGTATTGGGACTGAAATTTGATTTAGAAAATTGTTTAACTCAGTTACAAGTTTTGGGTAAAATTGAAAGTTTTGAAATAGCACAGCATGATGTGTGCGATCGCTTCATTATCCCCGATAAACTCTACGGACGAGAAACCGAAGTAGAAAACCTACTGCAAGCATTTGAGCGAGTCAGTCTTGGTGCAACAGAAATGATGCTAGTTGCTGGATTTTCCGGCATTGGCAAAACCGCAGTTGTCAACGAAGTGCATAAACCAATTGTGCGCCAACGCGGCTACTTTATCAAAGGCAAATATGACCAGTTCAACCGCAACATACCCTTCAGTGCCTTTGTGCAAGTATTCCGCGATTTAATAGAGCAATTATTAACCGAAAGTGATGTCCAACTAGGGCAATGGAAAAATAAGATTTTAGAGGCGGTTGGCGAAAATGGGCAAGTCATTATTGAAGTAATTCCCGAACTATTAAGAATTATTGGCGAACAACCACCAGCAGCAGAACTATCAGGAACAGCAGTCCAAAATCGTTTTAACTTACTCTTTCAAAAATTTACTCAAGTCTTTACCAGTGCATCACATCCCTTAGTAATATTTTTAGATGATTTGCAATGGGCAGATTCAGCATCGCTGAATTTAATGCAGTTATTAATGGCTGATACAGGTCATCTTTTCATTATTGGTGCGTACCGCGATAACGAAGTCAATCCAGCACATCCATTAGTATTGACTTTGAATGAAATTGCTAAATTACAAGCAACAATTAATACAATTATTTTAACACCATTAAATCAAGCCACAGTCAATCAGTTAGTTGCTGATACACTCAAATGTTCAGAAAATCTAGCATGGCATCTTTCTGTATTGATTTATCAAAAAACTAAAGGAAATCCATTTTTTGCCACACAGTTTCTCAAAGCATTGTATCAAGATGGATTAATCCAATTTGACTTTGAGTTAAGCTGTTGGCAATGCAATATATCAGAAGTGACGGCTCAAGCCGTTACAGATGACGTTGTAACTTTTATGAGTTTGCAACTGCAAAAATTCCCACACTCGACTCAAGATGTCTTGCAGTTAGCAGCTTGTATTGGTAACTCTTTTGATTTAGCAACTTTGGCAATTGTTTCGCAGCAATCGGAAATTGACACGGCTGCGGCTTTGTGGAAAGCTTTGCAAGAAGGGTTGATTTTACCAATTGGTGATGTTTATAAATTTTATGTCGGGCAAAAAACCCTTGCTGATACATCAGAAAATCAACTGATTGTTACATACAAATTCTTACATGACCGAGTACAGCAAGCAGCCTATTCCCTGATTCCTGATGACCAAAAACAGACGACTCATTACCAAATCGGACAACTGCTGCTGCAACAGATTTCCGCACAAGCTAGAGTTGACCGCATTTTTGAAATCGTCAATCAATTAAATTACGGCACGGCTTTAATTAGCGAACAAACTCAACGCTCGGAACTAGCACAACTTAATTTGATTGCATCTCGCAAAGCCAAAAATTCAACCGCCTATCAAGCAGCGCGTGAATATGTCACAGTGGGATTGTCTTTGTTGGGAGTAAATACTTGGCAGCAACAGTATGAAATGACCCTGGCCTTGCATGAATTAGCGGCGGAAGTGGCAATGCTAAATGGTAACTTTGAGGCGATGGAACAGTTCATTGATACTGTCATTCAACAGGCAGATTCCTTACTAGAAAAGGTTAATGTCTACTGCATTAGAATTCAATCTCATATTTCCCAAAGTAAATTGACTTGTGCGATCGCGATCGCCCAGCCAGTCTTACAACAGCTTGGTGTCAGCTTTCCCCAAACACCGACACCATCAAATCTTCAGCGGGAAATCCAAGAGATTGAGGAACTGATTGGAGATAGGGAAATTGCCGATTTGGTTAACTTGCCACAGATGAGGGATGCAGAAAAACTCGCTACTCTGAAGATTGTCAATATCATAATCCCAGCAGCTTACCTCTCTGGCTCTGCGCTGTACCCATTGCTGAATAGTTTGTCCGTTAAACTCTCAATTCAGTACGGTAACACATCGACTTCTGCTTTAGGCTATGCGACCTATGGCAGTATTCTCTGCAATTTCTTACAAGCCGTAGATACAGGATCGCAATTTGGTTCCCTAGGACTCCAGATTATTTCAAAACTCGATGCCAAAGCAAGTAAAACAGATGTTTTGATGATCTTGGGGATATTTGTTGTACACCGCAAATCTCACATTAAAGAAACACTACCCCTCTTGCAAGAGGGTTATACCAGTGCCTTAGAATTTGGAAACCTGGTACTTGCTGGATATAATGGGCACACTTTTTGTCTCAATTCTTTTTGGTGCAGTCAACCTCTGGCTACCTTAGAGCAGGATATTTGCGCCTACTGCCATAGTTTGATGCAAATAAATCAATTGACAACCGCAAATTATTGTCGGATTTATTGGCAACCGATTTTAAATCTGCTAGGAGTTGCAGAACATACCACCTTTTTGTCTGGAAAAGCCCTTGAAGAAACAGAATTTCTCCAGCAGCTACAGTCTACCAATGATGGATATGGATTGTATATTTTCCATTTGTATAAACTAATGCTTTGTTTCTTGTTTGGAGAAATTGAGCCAGCGAAAAATCATGCTATTGAAGTCAGGCGCTATTTTATGGCTGGTGCGGGATTAGTCAGCGAACCAGTATTTTATCTTTACGATTCGCTGCTGACTTTGGCACAATTGAATCCACAGTTAGATGCAACATCAGCAGCATTGCAGAGTGTAACAGAAAACCAAACCCACTTACAGCAATGGGCGCATCATGCACCCATGAATTACCAGCATAAGGTGGATTTGGTAGAGGCAGAAAAATACCGAGTATTAGGCAAGAATTATGAAGCAGGGGATTATTACGATCGCGCTATTTCTTTTGCTAAAGCCAACGGCTACCTCCAAGAAGAAGCCTTAGCTAACGAACTGGCAGCTAAATTCTACCTGGGTTGGGGTAAAGCAAAAGTTGCCGCCGGCTATATGCAAGAAGCTTACTATTGTTACGCCAAATGGGGTGCAAAAGCCAAAGTTGCCGATTTAGAAAAACGCTATCCGCAACTACTTGCCCCCATATTACAGCAAACTCGTTCGGCCTTTTCAATTAACGAAACCATCTTCGCTTTGGGAACTGTCACCTCCACTTCTACGAGTTCTAGCAGTAGTGTCTCAGATATCCTAGATTTAAAAGCGATTCTCAAAGCCTCTCACACTATCTCTAGTGAAATCGAACTGGAGAAACTGCTTGCATCGTTACTGAGAATCGTCATCGAAAATGCCGGGGCTGATAAATGCGTGTTAATGCTGTTGCGAGACAGTCGCCTGTTGATTAAAGGGTCAATGACTTTGGGAACAGAACCAGTAGTGTTGCAGAAAATTCCTGTGGAGGAGAGTCAGGATATTCCCCACAAGCTCATTTACAAAGTCTTGCACAACAGTCAGACTATTGTCCTGCTGGATGCGACAGCAGATCCCACCTTAGCCAACGACCCCTATATCATACGCCAGCAGCCCAAGAGTATTTTGTGTAGCCCGATTTTGCATCAAGGCAAGTTGAGAGGCATTTTATATCTAGAAAATAACTTAGCAACGGGGGCATTCACCAGCGAACGCATCGAACTACTCAATTTACTATGCGCTCAAGCTGCAATTTCCTTGGAAAATGCCCGACTTTACGAACGTTCCTTAGAATATGCCCAACAGCTAAAACAGTCATTCGCCGAATTGAGTGCCGCCCAGTCTCGCTTCCACAACTTAGTAGACAACGTGCCTGGGGTGGTTTTTCAATACCAGATAAGTGCTGATGGAATCCTATCGTTAAACTACATCAGTGCTGACTGTTACAATTTGTACGAAATTACGCCAGAGCAAGCTGCTGCCGATGCGAAGTTTTTTGACAAAATGGTACATCCTGATGATGTGGCTTCTTACCAGGAATCAAGTACTGACACCGTTCAAACTGTATCTCACTGGCGCTGGGAGGGGCGAATCGTCACTCCATCAGGAATCGTCAAGTGGATTCACGGCGAATCTAGAATTGAACGGCGTGTGGATGGAACGCTAGTTTGGGATGGATTGTTTTTGGATATTAGCGATCGCAAGCAAGCAGAACTGGCATTGCAACAAGCTCAATTACAAATTGTTCAAAGTGAGAAAATGTCTGCGTTGGGTAACTTAGTTGCTGGTGTCGCCCATGAAATGAATAATCCTCTCGGTTTTATTGCTGCCAGTCTCAAACAAGCTAAACCAACGTTTACTGATATTATCGAACACTTAAAACTCTATCAAGAAACTTTACCAAACAAGAGCGAAGAAATTCTCGACCATGAGTCAGAAATTGATTTGGAATATAGCTTATCAGACTTGCCCAAAATGCTTGATTCCATGACTATGGCATGTGACAGGCTGAAAAACATCAGCACTTCACTCCGCACTTTCTCTCGTGCTGACAAAGACTACAAAGTACCGTTTAATATTCACGAAGGTATTGATAGTACCATTCTCATTCTCAAACATCGTCTGAAAGCCAACCCTGAACGTCCGACGATTGAAGTTGTCACTAACTACGGTAATTTACCTCAAGTTGAATGCTTTCCTGGGCAATTGAATCAGGTATTTATGAATATCTTAGCGAATGCTATTGATGCATTAGAAGAATCGAATCACGAACGTAATTTTGAGGAAATCAAAGCCAATTCCAACCGAATTACAATTACCACTTCAATAGTAGAGAAGCTCGTGAAAATTGCCATTGCAGATAACGGTAAGGGGATGAGTGAAGAAATCAAACAAAAGATTTTTGACCATTTATTTACTACGAAATCTGTGGGGAAAGGTACGGGGTTAGGGTTGGCGATCGCCCGACAAATCGTCGAATCAACCCACGGTGGCAAATTGAGTTGCAATTCTGTTCTGGGTCATGGTACAGAATTTCTCATTGAAATTGCAATGTAAATCTTTGCTGTTGTTTATCAAACACTTAATCTATCTGGGAACACTATATCTGTAAATCTCACTCTTTGAGCAGTTATGGTCAGCACTCTTGTTAGGATTCCCGGATATCACATAACTGAAGAACTCTACAATGGTTCGAGAACGCTGGTTTATCGAGGGTATCGAGAGAGTGACTCTTTACCAGTAACGATCAAACTGCTGAAAAATCCCTATCCGAGTTTTGGCGAACTCTTGTCGTTTCGCAATCAATACACCATTGCTAAAAATCTCAACTCACCGCTAATCGTCCAAAGCTACAGCCTTCAAGCCTATGAGAATGGCTATGCGCTGGTAATGGAAGATTTTGGCGGGATTTCTCTCAAAGAATGGGAACTCACAGGGAATCTACAATCTCTACAGGAGTTTCTAGAAATTGCGATCGCTCTGTGCGACACCTTAAATTTACTCTACCACGAGCGCATCATACACAAAGACATTAAACCCAGCAATATATTAATTAATCCCGAAACCAAACAAGTTAAATTAATTGACTTTAGTATTGCATCACTTTTACCACGGGAAACCCAAACCCTGGTCAATCCCAATGTGTTAGAAGGGACACTTGCTTATATTTCCCCCGAACAAACAGGTAGAATGAATCGGGGGATTGATTATCGCACAGACTTCTATTCACTTGGCGTAACTTTCTACGAATTACTGACTGGGGAATTACCGTTTAATTCAAACGATCCAATGGAGTTGGTACATTCTCATATTGCAAAACAACCCGATCGATTCAAAATTCCAAATGACGCTCGTGCTGCGCTAACAAAATTCAAAAATCACGAGATTCCCCAAGTTCTTTGTGATATTACGAGCAAATTAATCGCGAAAAACGCCGAAGATAGATATCAGAGTGCATTGGGGTTGAAGTTTGATTTAGAAAAATGTTTGCATCAGCTACAAGTTGATGGTAAAGTAACAGATTTTGAAATAGCCACTAGGGATGTGTGCGATCGCTTCATCATTCCCGATAAACTCTACGGCAGAGACATGGAGGTTCAAACTCTCCTGCAAGCATTTGAGCGAGTCAGCCTTGGCGCAACAGAAATGATGCTGGTTGCTGGGTTTTCGGGGATTGGCAAAACTGCTGTTGTCAACGAAGTGCATAAACCAATTGTCAGACAACGCGGCTACTTTATCAAAGGCAAATTTGACCAGTTTAACCGCAATATCCCGTTGAGTGCCTTTGTACAGGCATTCCGAGATTTAATGGAACAATTGTTAAGCGAAACTGATGAGCAACTAGCGCAGTGGAAAGACAAAATCCTCTGTGCTTTAGGTGAAAATGGGCAAGTCCTAATTGAAGTCATTCCCGAACTAGAGCAGATTATCGGCAAACAACCAGCAGCCCCAGAACTCAATGGTAGTGCCGCCCAGAACCGCTTCAACTTGGTATTTGTAAAATTCATTGCCGCGTTCGCTACACTAGAACATCCGTTAGTGATATTCTTCGATGATTTGCAGTGGGCAGATTCAGCTTCACTGAGTTTAATGCAAGTGTTGATGAGTCAAAGCGAAGTGGATTCCCTGCTAACAATCGGGGCATACCGAGATAACGAAGTCTTTCCCAGCCATCCGCTAATGCTGATACTGGAGGAGATGAAGAAAGCTGAGGCAACTATCAGTACCCTTACCCTCACCCCGTTAAGTCAATCTCAGATCGATTGTTTGGTTGCCGACACCCTCAGTTGTTCCACAGTTCTAGCACAACCCCTGGCAGAGTTAGTTTATCAAAAAACCAAAGGCAATCCCTTCTTTGCTACCCAATTTCTCAGAGCTTTGCATCAGGAGAACTACATTACATATAACCTGCAAGTTGGACACTGGCAATGCGATATGGTGTCGGTGAAATTGCTCTCGCTTACTGATGATGTGGTTGAATTCATGGCGCAGCAATTACAAAAGTTGCCACAAACCACTCAAGAGATACTGAAGCTGGCTGCTTGTGTGGGGGCACAGTTCGATCTGGAAACATTGGCGATTGTTTCAGAACGATCGCCAACCGATGCAGCCACAGCATTGTGGAAAGCTTTGCAGGAAGGCTTGATTTTACCCACGAGTCAGATTTACAAGTTTTTTCAGGATGCCCAAAAGTCCCAAGGGGAGACAGTTAATCCGACCTATCGGTTCCTGCACGATCGCGTCCAGCAAGCTGCTTATTCTCTGATTCCTGACGATCGAAAGCAAGCGACTCATCTCAAAATTGGGCAATTGCTGTTGCAAAATACTGCACCTGAAGCCATAGAACTGAATATTTTTGATATTGTTAATCAGTTGAACAATGGAATTGCTCTGATAAATCGGATCGGCGATCGCTATGAGTTAGCGCAGTTGAATCTGATTGCTGGCAAAAAAGCAAAAGTTTCCACAGCTTATAAAGCAGCCATTAAATACTGTGCGATCGGTATGGAAATGCTTCCCGAAGATAGTTGGCAAACTGCCTACGACCTCACGTTTAAGCTTTATCGGGAATGTGCAGAATGCGAATACATCACAGGACGCTTTGACGAGGCAGAACGACTCTTCCATCAGGCATTACAGTACGTCGAGAATAAATTCGAGCTAGCAGACATTTATGGGCTGCAACTAGCCCTGAGATCCAATCAGGGAGAGAATTTACTCGCCGCTTATGAGGCTGCATTGAGTGGCTTGAGTGTTATGGGTATGAGCATTCCGGCAACCGATGCAGGTCAGCAAGCGCTAATTGCAACTACACTCCAAGAAATTCATTCCAAACTGGCAACTGTGCAACCCGCAGATTTATTCGATCTGCCTGCGATGACCGATCCGGCGAAGAAAGTATGTATGTCAATCCTCCCCGATTTATGGGGAGCTGCTTATGTTGGTGGCAATCAAGCGCTGACAATTCTCAGCATCCTGTTAATGGTTCAGACTTCATTCACCTATGGCAATGCCGAAAGTTCGGGTTGCGCTTATTGTTTGTATGGGATGATGCTCACAATTCAGGGAGACTATCGAAGTGCTTATGAGTTCGCTACTTTAGGGCGAAAGCTCGATCGCCAATTCAATAGCGCCAAGTTCATTCCTAAAACCAATAACGTTTTTGGTCATACAATCAATCCCTACAACAGACCACTGGTGGAAAACATCGCAGTTTACCAACAATCTGTTCAGATTAGTTATGAAACAGGTGACATTGGGTTTGGCATTTGGGCAGTAATATGTCTGATTTGGACGATGCTGTTGAAGGGCGATTGCTTATCAGAGGTGTATGGCGAAACCGAGAAATACTTGAGCTATGTGCAACAAGTAAATAATGCGAACATGACGCTGACATTTAATCTCCAGCAGCAATTTCTTTTGCACCTGCAAGGTTTATTAGCAGAACCCGATCTGCTAGTCGATCGCGGCGATCGCCAGATTCTCTGTCTTGATGCTTGGCAAAAGAATAATTTTGAAGCTGGGATCAATTGGTATTGTTTCTTGAAACTCCAGCTATTGTACTTGTACGGTCGCTATGCCGATGCCCTGGAAGTTGCTGCAATTGCTGAAAAAACCCTGGCTTCTAATCTTGGTCTGTTTCCGATCGTTTTATTCCACTTCTATTACCCACTTAGTTTAGCCGCGCTTTATCTCCAAGCAACACCAGAGAATCAACAGCACTACTGGAATGTGATGCAGCAGCATCGGCAGCTGCTAGAAACCTGGACACAGACTTGTCCAGAGAACTTTTTGCATCAATCGCTGTTGCTTGGGGCTGAAATGGCAAGAGTTTCTGGTAATTACGCAGATGCGATCGCCTGTTACGATCGCGCCATTACCGCAGCCAAAGAAAATCACTTTAGCCAAATTGAAGCACTCGCCAACGAACTAGCAGCAAAGTTTTACCTGGAATGGGATAAGGAGCGGATTGCTCAGGAGTATATGATTCAAGCCTACTATGGCTATGTTCGTTGGGGAGCCAAAGCCAAGGTTGCTGATTTAGAAAAACGCTATCCTCAACTACTTGCTGCGATATTACAGCAAACCCGTTCTCCCCTTTCCATTAACGAAACCATCTTCGCTTTGGGAAGCGTTACATACACCAGTTCGGCCACTTCTAGCAGCAGTTCTGATTCCCTAGATTTAGCAGCTGTTCTCAAAGCTTCCCAAACTCTCTCAGAGCAAATCGAACTTGAAAAACTGCTTTCATCGTTGCTTAGAATCGTCATCGAAGATGCAGGGGCGGATAAATGCGTGCTTATGCTGTTGCGAGACGATCGCTTGTTGGTCAAAGGGTTAATTGTTGAGGGGGCACAACCAATTGTATTGCAGCGCATTCCCATTGAAGAGAGCCAAGATATTCCCCTGAAGCTGATTTACAAAGTCAAGCACAACAGGCAGACTGTTGTCCTGGTGGATGCGACAGCAGATCCCACCTTAGCCAACGATCCGTATATTGTTCGTCAACAGCCCAAGAGTATCTTGTGCAGTCCGATTTTGCGTCAAGGCAAGTTGATGGGCATTTTATATCTAGAAAATAATTTAGCAATGGGAGCGTTCACCAGCGATCGCGTCGAACTGCTGAATTTAATCTGCGCTCAAGCTACCATTTCCCTAGAAAATGCCCGACTCTACGAACGTTCCTTAGAATATGCCCAACAGTTAGAGCGATCGCTTGCCGAATTGAGTGCGAGTAACTCTCGCTTTGAGAAACTTGTAGATAATGTTCCTGGGGTTGTTTATCAGTATCAGATATTTGCTGATGGTGCAATGTCTCTCACCTATATGAGTAGAGAATGTTATGAACTATACGAAATTACAGCCGAACAAGCGATCGCTAATGTGCAGTTGCTCTTGGAGAGAATGCATCCAGATGATGTCGCAAGTTACCAGCAGTCTGTTATTGACTCAATGCAGACCTTAACTGATTTTGAGTGGTCAGGGCGAATTATTACCCTATCTGGGATGATTAAATGGATTCACTCCCAAGCCCGAATAGAACAAAAAGCCGATGGTACTATAGTTTGGGATGGGTTCTTGTTGGATATTAGCGAACGCCGAAAAGCAGAACTTGCTTTAGAGGAAAAATCGCTCTTATTACAACAGGCGCTAACCGATTTGCAAAACGCCCAATTACAAACGATCCAAAGTGAGAAAATGTCTGCTTTGGGTAACTTAGTTGCTGGTGTTGCTCACGAAATGAATAATCCTTTGGGCTTTATTGCTGCTAGCCTGCAACAAACTCAACCCATCATTGCCGATCTTACCGAACACCTGAAACTCTATCAAACAACTTTCCCAAATAGCAGTGAGGAAATTATTGACCATGCCGAGCAAATTGATTTGGAATATAGCTTAGAAGACGTATCTAAGGTAATTGAATCTATGACGATGGCGTGCAACAGGCTGAAAAAAATCAGCACTTCACTCTGCACTTTTTCTCGTGCCGATCGAGATTATAAAGTGCTATTTAATATTCACGAAGGTATTGATAGCACCGTTCTGATTCTCAAACATCGCCTCAAAGCTAACCAACAACGTCCAGCTATTGAAGTGATAACTAACTATGGTAATTTACCGCCAATTGAATGTTTTCCTGGTCAATTAAATCAGGTGTTTATGAATATTCTTGCTAATGCTATTGATGCAATAGATGAGTCGAATATTGGACGCAGTTTTCAGGAAATTCAAACAAATCCTAATTGCATTACAATTAATACTTTACTGGCAAATAGTGTTGTAAAAATTACCATTGCTGATAATGGCAAAGGAATAAGCGAATCAGTTAAACAAAAGATTTTTGAGCATTTATTTACTACAAAAGCTGTGGGAAAAGGAACGGGGTTGGGGTTGGCGATCGCTCGACAAATCGTTGAATCAACCCACGGCGGTAAATTGAGTTGCAACTCTGTTCTTGGTGAAGGTACAGAATTTGTGATTGAATTTCCAGTGTAATTTTTGGCTCGTTTAGTAAACAACTTCAGACATCTGGGAATACTAAATCTGGAAGTCTTAAAAATTTAGCAGTATGGTTAGCACTCTTGTCAATATTCCTGGATACAAGGTTAGCGAAGAACTCTACAATGGTTCTAGAACCATTGTTTATCGAGGATATCGAGAGACTGACTCATTACCTGTAGTTATTAAACTACTGAAAAATCCTCATCCGAGTTTTGGCGAACTCTTATCGTTTCGGAATCAGTACACCATAGCTAAAAATCTCAACTCACCCCTAATAGTCCAAACTTATAGCCTAGAACCCTATCAAAATGGCTATGCGCTGGTAATGGAAGACTTTGGGGGGATTTCCCTCAAGGAATGGGGAATCAAGGGAAGGGGAAAATCTCTACAGGAGTTTCTAGAAATTGCGATCGCACTATGCAATACCTTGGATATACTCTACCACGAACGGATTATTCACAAAGACATTAAACCTAGCAATATTCTGATTAATCCCGAAACCAAACAAGTTAAATTAATCGACTTTAGTATTGCATCTTTACTACCACGAGAAACCCAAACGCTAGTCAATCCCAATATCTTAGAAGGAACACTCGCTTATATTTCCCCAGAACAAACAGGAAGAATGAATCGGGGGATTGACTACCGAACTGATTTTTATTCTTTAGGTGTGACATTTTACGAGTTACTTACAGGAAATTTACCTTTTGCATCAAACGAGCCAATGGAATTGGTGCATTGTCATATTGCTAAACTTCCACAAATTTTAAAAAATAGAGAAGATATTCCCCAAGTTATTTGCGATATTGTGATGAAATTGATGGCAAAAAATGCCGAAGATCGATATCAAAGTGCCTTGGGACTGAAGTTTGATTTAGAAAAATGTTTGTCTCAGCTACAAGTTTATGGTAAGATTGAATATTTTGAAATTGCACAGCGTGATGTGTGCGATCGCTTCATCATTCCTGATAAACTTTATGGACGAGAAACCGAAATATCAATTTTACTCCAAGCCTTTGAGAGAGTCAGCCTTGGTGCAACAGAAATGATGCTGGTAGCAGGTTTTTCGGGAATTGGAAAAACTGCGGTTGTCAACGAAGTTCATAAACCGATTGTTCGCCAACGCGGTTATTTTATCAAAGGCAAATATGACCAATTTCAACGGAATATTCCCTTTAGTGCATTTGTACAAGCATTCCGGGATTTAATGGGGCAATTGTTAACCGAAAGTGATGCACAGATTCAGGAATGGAAAAGCAAGATTTTAGATGCTGTCGGGGAAAATGGACAGGTAATTATTGAAGTCATTCCCGAATTATCAAGAATTATTGGCGAACAACCACCCGCCATAGAATTATCAGGAACGGCGGCACAAAATAGATTTAATTTATTATTTCAACAATTTACCCAAGTTTTTACCAGTGTTGAACATCCATTAGTGATATTTTTAGATGACTTGCAATGGGCAGATTCGGCATCATTGAAGTTAATGCAGCTATTAATGGCTGATACAAAACATCTTTTGTTAATTGGTGCATACCGCGATAACGAAACGGCACTTGCTTCAAGCCGGGAAACCCGTCCAACGCAGTGCCTCGTCAATCCAGCACATTCCTTAATGTTGGCTTTGAGTGAAATTAAAAAAAATAAAGTGACGATTAATACAATTACTTTAGTACCACTGAGTCAACTCAAAGTTAATCAATTAGTTGGTGACACACTTAAATGTGCAGAAACTTCGGCATGGACTCTTTCTCAATTAATCTATCAGAAAACTCAAGGAAATCCGTTTTTTGCAATCCAGTTTCTCAAAGCATTGCATCAAGAAAATCTGATTCAATTTGATATTGAGTTAGGCTGTTGGCAATGTGACATTACCCAAGTGATGACTCAAGCCGTTACAGATGATGTTGTTGCCTTTATGGGTTTTCAATTACGAAAACTAGCGCTATCAACTCAACAGATGTTACAGCTAGCTGCTTGTATTGGGAATCAGTTTGATTTAGCAAGTTTGGCAATTGTTTCTAAACAATCTCAAATCGAAACGGCTGCGGCTTTGTGGAAAGCATTACAAGAAGGGTTGATTTTACCTAATGGTGATGTTTATAAATTTTATCAACAAGAGTCATTAGTCATTGGTCATTTGTCATTAGACAAAAGCGAACAAATGACCAATGACCAAGGACAAATGACAGTTTCTTACAGATTTTTACACGATCGCGTCCAACAAGCCGCTTATTCTCTGATTCCCGATGACCAAAAACAACTGACGCACTTAAAAATTGGACAATTGCTTTTAAGTGTAATGAGCGAGACAGAAAAAGAGGAAAAAATCTTTGAAATTGTCAATCAATTAAATAAAGGAGCCGATTTAATTGTTGTAGAAACTGAACGTGAGGAATTAGCAAAGCTAAATCTAGTTGCTGCCCAAAGAGCTAAATCTGCAACCGCTTACGTTGCAGCAATTGAATACGCCACTAAAGGTATACAACTTCTTCCAACAAGTTGTTGGCAGCAATGCTATGAACTAACGTTAGCTCTGCATGATTTAGCCGCAGAAGTAGCCTGTCTGAGCGGTGATTTTAGGCAAATGGAGCAGATAGTTGACGAAGTAGTGCAAAATGCTCGTCAATTACTAGACAAAGTGAAGGTCTATGAAGTGAGAATTTTGGCCGAGGTAGCCCAGAGTCAACAGCCCAAAGCTATTAAAACCGCTCTTTCGATTTTGGAATTATTTGGAGTATTGTTTCCACAGCCGACTGACGCAGATATTACTGAAAGTTTGCAACAGACTCAAGATGTATTAAAAGGACAACATTTAGAAGATTTCTTGGAACTGCCGGAAATGACAGACTTCCAAGCCCTGGCAACAATCCGAATTTTAGCGGCGGTGACAGCAGCAGTCTATCAAGCGGTTCCAGAATTACTGCCATTAATCGTGTGTAAGCAGATTAGGTTATCAGTAGAATACGGTAATGCTGCGGTATCAGCACAGGCTTATGCTTGGTATGGAGTAATTTTGTGTGTTATTGGAGAAATAGACTTAGGCGATCGCATTGGCGAACTGGCAATGGGACTACTATCACGCTTCCAAAGTAGAGAATTTAAAGCCAGCACGATTAACATGGTTTATCCCTTCGTGAAACCTTGGAAACATCATATTCAAAATTCACTCGCTCCTTTACTCGACGGATACCATAGCGGTCTGGAGATGGGTACTTTAGAATATGCTGCCTACTGTGCCTACAATTACTGTTCGCTTTCCTTTTTTCTCGGAAAAGATTTATCAATCCTAGAACCAGAGATGAAGGTTTACAATCAGGCATTGGCTCAACTAAAACAGGAAGTTGCTCATAATTATTTGAGAGTCTTTTACCAATCCGTCTTAAATTTACTCGCCGAGAGCAAGTGTCCTTGGGAAATTCAAGGTGTAATCTATGACGAACAAATCATGTTGCCCTTGCATCAGCAGGCAAACGATCTTTACGCAATGGGAACACTGTATATCAATAAATTAATTCTTTGTTACTTGTTTAATGAGTGGGAACAAGCTATCAAAGTGGCGGCTGATGCCAAACAATATTTAAGTGGAGTATCCGGCTGTTTTATGGTTCCGGTGTTTCACTTTTACGATTCATTGACTCACCTGGCGATGTTACCCAACGCTCAAGGTAAAGAATGCCTCCCCCAGCAAGTTGTTGACAACCAAAAGAAGCTGGAACAATGGGCAAACCATGCACCCACAAACCATTTACACAAATTTTATTTGGTTGAAGCAGAGCAGTATCGGGTATTGGGGCAGAAGTATGAAGCAATGGATTACTACGATCGCGCGATCGCCTCTGCCAAAGAAAACACATATATCCAAGAAGAAGCACTAGCGAATGAACTTGCTGGCAAATTTTACTTCAACTGGGGGAAAGAAAAACTCGCCCAAGCATATATGCAAGAAGCATATTACTCATACGCACGTTGGGGGGCAAAAGCCAAGGTTGCCGATCTGGAAAGACGCTATCCGCAACTGCTAGCCCCTATCCTCCAGCACACCCATACTCCCTTCTCCACTAGCGAAACAATCTTCTCGTTAGCAAGTGTTACACCCACGAATTCCGGCACTTCCCACAGTAGTAGTGTTTCTGTTGCTTTAGATTTAGCTGCTATTCTCAAAGCCTCTCACACTCTTTCCGGCGAAATCGAATTTGAAAAACTGCTTTCATCGTTGCTTGAAATCGTCATTGAAAATGCTGGGGCTGATAAATGCGTGTTTATGCTGTTGCGAAACGATTCGCTAGGCGATACCAAAGGTGAACGTCTGCTAATTAAAGGGTCAATTACCGTGGGGATGCAGCCAGTAGTGTTACAACGCCTTCCCGTTGAGGACAGTCAAGATATTCCCCTAAAGCTGATTTACAAAGTGAAGCACGATAGACAGACTGCTGTGATACTTGATGCAAGCACCGATCCGATCTTAGCTAACGACCCGTATATCATGCGTCAGCAGCCGAAAAGTATCTTGTGTAGCCCGATTTTACATCAAGGTAAGTTGATAGGCATTTTATATCTAGAAAATAATTTAGCAACGGGGGCGTTCACCAGCGATCGCGTCGAACTGCTCAACTTGCTGTGTACTCAGGCAGCAATTTCTTTGGAAAATGCCCGACTTTATGAACGTTCCTTAGAAAATGCCCAACAGCTAGAGCGATCGCTTGAGGAGTTAAGCGCCGCCCAGTCTGTCTTCCAAGCATCCCAGCAAAAACTCCAGCTATTGGTTCAGCAAACTCCATTAGCAGTCATCGAGTGGGATACCAATTATCACGTTACTGACTGGAACCCAGGCGCAGAAAGAATCTTTGGCTACAGCAAACAAGAGGCTTTGGGTTGTGGATTCAAATTCATCATTCCTGAAATAATTCAAGCAGAAATGGAGCGAGTCAGCGTCGAAATTATATCGCAGGAGGGCGGCAATTACAGTATCAATGAAAATGTGACAAAGGATGGTAAAATTATCATTTGCGCTTGGTATAATAATCCGCTTGTAAATGCAGATGGCGAGTCAATCGGAGTTGCTTCCCTAGCAGATGATATTACAGAACAGCAAGTTGCGCTACGCGATCGCAAAGTTGCCGAAGTCCAACTTCAACAAAAAGCACAAGAGCTAGAAACTGCTTTACAAAACCTGCAACAAGCACAATTACAAATGGTGCAAACTGAGAAAATGTCTGCACTCGGAAACTTAGTTGCTGGTGTAGCTCATGAAATGAATAATCCCCTTGGTTTTATTGCTGCTAGTCTCAAACAAGCGAAACCTACTATCGCTGATATTGTTGAACATCTCAGACTATATCAAGAAAGTTTACCCAACAAAAGCGATGAAATCGAAGACCACGCCGAAGAAATCGACTTGGATTATAGCTTAGAAGACTTACCCAAGATGATTGATTCTATGTCTATGGCGTGTGACAGGCTAAAGAACATCAGCACCAGTTTGAGAACTTTCTCTCGTGCCGATCAAGACTACAAAGTACCTTTCAATATCCACGAAGGCATTGATAGCACAATTTTAATTCTCAAACATCGTCTCAAGGCCAATGAACAACGTCCGGCGATTCAAGTTGTTGCAAACTACGGTAATTTACCTCAAGTAGAATGTTTCCCCGGTCAATTAAATCAGGTATTTATGAATATTTTCGCTAATGCTATTGATGCATTAGATGAATCTAATCATGGACTCAGCTTTGAAGAAATTAAAGCCAATCCTAACTGCATTACAATTACAACCTCAGTCGAAAACAATCTAATAAAAGTTTCGATTACTGATAATGGCAAAGGGATGAGCGAATCAGTTAAACAAAAAATATTTGACCATTTATTTACGACAAAAGCTGTTGGTAAAGGGACGGGTTTAGGGTTGGCGATCGCTCGTCAAATCGTTGAAAAAACCCACGGTGGCAAATTAAGTTTTAATTCGGTTCTGAGCCAGGGTACAGAATTTACGATTGAAATTCCGGTATGAATCTCGGATACTCCTTGTTCGCGCCGCGTTTCGTAAAGAATGGATGGGATTAGCGCCGATTTTCTTTGAGTCTAAATCCTGAAAATTTCAAGTCGGGGAGCGACGGGTTCGCTTGATATCTGGGAACACTATATCTGGAGTCTTAAAGATTTAGCAGTATGGTTAGTACGAGAGTCAATATTCCCGGCTATAAGGTTAGCGAAGAACTCTACAATGGTTCTAGAACCATCGTTTATCGAGGGTATCGAGAGACTGACTCATTACCCGTAACGATCAAACTGCTGAAAAATCCTTATCCGAGTTTTGGCGAACTTTTGTCGTTTCGCAATCAGTACACCATAGCGAAAAATCTCAACTCACCTCTGATCGTTCAAACTTATAGCCTAGAACCGTATCAAAATGGTTATGCGTTGGTAATGGAAGATTTTGGGGGGATTTCTCTCAAGGATTGGGGAGTGGGGAGAAACTTAGAATCTTTGATGGAGTTTTTAGAAATAGCGATCGCACTGTGCAACACCTTAGATATATTGTATCGCGGCCGGATTATTCATAAAGATATCAAACCCGCCAATGTTTTAATTAATCCAGACACCAAACAAGTTAAATTAATTGACTTTAGTATTGCATCCCTACTACCACGGGAAACTCAAACACTGATGAATCCCAATGTCTTGGAAGGGACACTTGGTTATATTTCTCCCGAACAAACAGGAAGAATGAATCGGGGGATTGACTACCGGACTGATTTCTATTCTTTAGGTGTCACTTTTTATGAACTACTGACAGGTGAGTTACCGTTCCATTCAAACGATCCGATGGAGTTGGTACATTGTCATCTAGCAAAACTTCCACCATCCCTTCAAGAAGTTAAAAATGAAGAGATTCCGCAAGTGTTGTCAGATATTGTCATGAAATTAATGGCAAAAAATGCTGAGGATCGCTATCAGAGTGCATTAGGACTGAAATTTGATTTAGAAACTTGTTTATCTCAACTCCAAGAAACTGGTGAAATTAAAAGTTTTCCAATTGCTCAACGGGATCTGTGCGATCGCTTTATTATCCCTGATAAACTTTATGGACGAGAAACAGAAGTAGAAACTCTCCTGCAAGCATTTGAACGCGTTAGTACAGGTGCGACAGAAATGATGCTGGTGGCTGGTTTTTCGGGTATTGGGAAAACCGTTGTAGTTAACGAAGTTCATAAACCAATCGTCAAAAAACGCGGTTATTTTATCAAAGGGAAATATGACCAATTTCAACGAAATATTCCCTTTAGTGCTTTTGTGCAAGCCTTCCGCGATTTAATCGGGCAATTATTAACCGAAAGCGATGCTCAAATTCAGCAATTTAAAACCAATATTTTAGCGGCTGTGGGTGATAATGGACAGGTAATTATTGAAGTTATCCCGGAATTAGAAAGAATTATTGGTCAGCAACCACCTGCTACAGAATTATCAGGAACTGCCGCCCAGAATCGGTTTAATTTATTATTTCAGAAATTTACCCAAGTCTTTACCAGTGAAAAACATCCATTGGTGATGTTTTTAGATGATTTACAATGGGCAGATTCAGCATCGTTGATGTTAATACAGTTATTAATGGCTGATACCAAACATCTTTTCTTAATTGGTGCTTATCGTGATAACGAAATCAATTCAGCACATCCATTAATTTTGACTTTGAATGATATCCAAAAAACAGCAGCCACAATTAATACGATTACTTTAGCGCCTCTGAGTCAATTGCAAGTAAATCAATTAGTCGCTGACACACTGAAATGTACAAAAGATTCGGCATTACCTGTTTCTCAATTGGTATTTCAGAAAACTCAAGGTAATCCGTTTTTTGCCATCCAGTTTCTCAAGGCATTACACCAAGATGGATTAATTGAATTTAACTTTGAATCAGGATATTGGCAATGTGATATCACCCAAATAAATCAGCAAGCAGTTACAGATGATGTTGTGAATTTCATGATATTTCAATTACAAAAACTGCCTAAATCAACTCAAAAAGTGTTGCAGTTAGCTGCTTGTATTGGCAACCAATTTGATTTAGCAACTTTGGCAATTGTTTCGCAAGAATCAGAAATTGAAACGGCTGCTAGTTTATGGAAAGCTTTACAAGAAGGGTTGATTTTACCGATTAGTGATGTTTATAAGTTTTATCAAGATTCGTCATTGGTCGTCCCTTCTCTACGAGACGCTACGCGTAGCTTGCTTCCCCGTAGGGGTACGGCTCCGCTCAGGGCGAGTGGTCAGTCGTCATTAGAAAAGAGCGAACGAATGACAAAGGACAAAGGACAAAGGACAGCTTATTATAGATTTTTACATGACAGAGTACAACAAGCTGCCTATTCTCTAATTCCCGATCGTCAAAAACAAGCAACTCATCTCAAAATTGGTCAATTACTTCTCCAAAATTCCTCTCAAATAGAACAAGAAGAAAAACTGTTTGATATTGTTGGACATTTGAATTTAGGGCAAGAGTTAATCACTCAATTAAGCGAACGAGAAGCCTTGGCTCGGCTTAACTTAGCAGCAGGAGATAAAGCCAAAAATTCTACCGCTTACGCTGCTGCTAGAGCCTATTTACAAACTGGAATTGAGCTACTTACAGCGAATTGCTGGCAAGAACAATATGAATTGACTTTGAGTCTCTACGTTGCCGCCACCGAAGCCGCCTACTTGAATGCTGACTTTGATGGCATGGAACAGATCGCAGTACAGGTGTTGAAATCAGCCCAGACGATTTTAGACAAAGTTAAAATTTACGAAATTCAAATTGCTGCCCAGACAGCCCAGACCAGAATATTAGAAGCGATCGCAGTTGGCAGAGATGCACTCTTTCAATTGGGGATTGAACTCCCCACTGCACCAGACGAAGCCAAAATTGGCAAAGTGCTACAGACTGTAGCCAGCCTTCAAAGCGGCAGAGGGATTGAAGAATTAGTCGATCTACCTATCATGAGCGACCGCCAAACTCAGGCAGCTATGCAACTCTTAGGAATATTATTTTCACCGATTCTACAGGCAATGCCCGGATTACTGCCCATACTGAGCGCAACGATGGTGAGTTTATCACTCCAGTTTGGGAATGCACCTGCATCAACGGTGGGGTATATGATTCACGGTATGGTGTTGTGTGCCTTTTTGTCAGAAGTGAAAACAGGCTATAGCTTTGGGCGATTAGCAATGAATTTGCTTGACCGATTTAATGTCGGAGAATTCAAGTGTAAGATTCTACTTCTGTTTGCGGCCTGGATTCAACATCATCAGGAATCTCTCAGGGCAACGATGCTGACGATGAAAGATGGCTATGCGACTGGTATGGAAACTGGTGATTTTCTCAACGCTGGCTACAACTCGCTCAATTACTTCATTGCCAAACTTTTTGCTGGGGTAGAACTGGACATTTGGGAACCCGAAATAGCAGGTTACAGGGCTGTCTTAGTGCAGGTAAAACAACATTCTGCCCTGACTTATTTGGATATGATGCAGCAGACTGTGGAGAACTTGAGGGAAGCCCGTATTCTGTCGGATTGCTTAATTGGCACTGCCTACAATGAAACAGCAATGCTTCCTAAGCACCATCAAGACAAGGATCTCTCAGCGATCGCTATTGCTTATATTTACAAACTGATACTTGCCTACTTTTTTGGTAACTACACGGCTGCCCTAAACCATAACGCCCAAGCCAAACAGTATTTGATGGCAGTATCAGGCATGATTTTTATTCCCATTTTTCATTTCTATGCAGCCCTGACGCATTTGGCGCTCTTGCTGGCACAGCCAGAGCCAAAGCAAGCCGAATTTCTCGCTTTGGTAGAAACCCATCAAACCACTTTGCAGCAATGGGCGCAAAATGCTCCCATGAATCATCTACATAAATGGCATTTAGTTGAGGCTGAAAAACAACGAGTGTTGGGCAATAAAGCAGAAGCACTTGAACATTACGATCGCGCCATCTCCTTCGCCAAAGAAAACGAATACATTAACGAAGAAGCACTTGGCAACGAACTAGCAGCAAAATTTTATCTCGATTGGGGTAAAGAAAGAGTTGCCCAAGCATATATGCAAGAAGCATACTACTGCTACGCTCGTTGGGGTGCAAAAGCCAAAATAGAAGACTTAGAAAAACGCTATCCCCAACTACTCCAATCGATTCTGCAACAGCAACGAATCAACTTCAATACCTTAGAAACTATTAGCTTTCGCGGCACTTCCTCATCTACTCGCACTTCTACCACTGGCAGCACTAGTATTTCCCAGACACTAGATTTTACCTCTGTTCTTAAAGCCGCTCAAGCTATCTCCGGTTCTCTGGAATTAGATCGACTCATTGCCAGCTTGACCCAGATTATCCTAGAAAACTCTGGCGCGAAGAAAGTTGTACTAATTCTTCCCCAAGATGAGGACACTGCCGTGCGGGGAGAACCCTTATTGAAGAAAGTATCTGGTGATAATTGGCAAGTTAGGGCAATTACCTTTATCAATCATGACCAAATACAAACCATTCTGGAGCCACAATCACTCGCTAATTGTCAAGAGATTCCTGCAAAAATTATCAATTACGTCAAAAATACCCAACAAACAGTTGTTATAGACAATTGCAAAACAGATATTATTGGGTTGATTGGGGAATATATGCAGCGAACACAACCCCAGAGTGTATTATGTACCCCGATTCTTAATCAAGGGCGTTTAGTAGGGATTCTTTACCTAGAAAATCAACTGACTCAAGGCGTATTTACTAGCGATCGCCTTTCTATTGTAAATTTCCTCTGCACTCAAGCCGCAATTTCTTTGGAGAATGCCCAGTTATATAATCATCTCCAAGAGCGAGAAAAGTTCCTCAATAGTATTTATGAAGGTGTTGGCTGTCTTATTTTTGTGACTGATATCCGTGATAATGGTAGGTTTGAGTATACAGGATGGAGTAAATCGTGCGAATTAGCGGTTGGTATACCTGCTTCCCAAGTGCTGGGTAAAACTCCGCAAGAATTAATGGCTCCTGATGAAGTTGCAGCAATCGAGCAAAAATATCTGCATTGTTTCCAAATTGGAACGCCGATCACCTATGAAGAATGTTTAACATTTAATGACCAGAAAATTTGGTTTTTAACCACACTCAGCCCTTTAAAAGATGAGACGGGCAAAGTTTATCGCGTAGTTGGGACAACGATTAATATTAGCGATCGCAAACAAGCTGAATCAGCAGTTACAGAAAAATCTCAAGCACTCGGAACAGCTTTAGAAGATTTACAACAAGCGCAATTACAAATTGTTCAAAATGAGAAAATGTCTGCACTGGGTAATTTAGTTGCTGGTGTAGCCCATGAAATGAATAATCCTTTGGGCTTTATTGCTGCAAGTCTCAAACAAACTAAACCCACTATTGCCGATGTTGTGCAACATTTGAAACTTTATCAAGAAAGTTTACCTAATCCGGGTGCTGAAATTATTGACCATGCAGAAGAAATTGACTTAGATTATAGTTTAGAAGATTTACCAAAAGTAATAGATTCAATGGTGATGGCGTGCGAGCGCCTGAAAAATATCAGTACTAGTTTAAGAACTTTCTCCCGCGCTGATAAAGATTACAAAGTGGCATTTAAAATTCATGAAGGGATTGAAAGTACAATTTTAATTCTCAAACATCGCCTCAAAGCCAACGATCAACGTCCAGCAATTGAAGTAATAACCGATTATGGCAATTTGCCTGAAGTTGAATGTTTTCCTGGACAATTAAACCAGGTGTTTATGAATATCCTCGCTAATGCCATTGATGCCTTAGATGAGTCGAATAATGGGCGAAATTTTGCAGAAATTAAAGAAAATCCTAACAAGATTACAATTAAAACCTCATTGCAAGACGATCGGGTTACAATAACGATTGCTGATAATGCTAATGGCATGAATGAAACAGTCAAACAAAAGATATTTGACCATTTGTTTACAACGAAATCTGTGGGAAAAGGAACGGGTTTAGGATTAGCGATCGCCCGTCAAATTGTTGTGGAAAAACACGGGGGTTCAATACACTGTAACTCCTTCCCAGGAAAAGGTACAGAGTTTATAATTGCAATTCCAATGCGGCAATAAACAGTACTGAGTAGACCAACTTTAGCTAAGAAGATTCTGTCACCCTACTTGCAGGCGATCGCGTAGCGTTCATGCATAAAAGGCATCTTCTGAGACGCTTTACCTTAGCAGAAGCCTCTGGAAGAAAAGGCAGTTGGATAAATTAAGCTTTTAGCAATTTTTACGGAATATCAATTTACAAAAAATATGATACAGATGCAAACCATAAAACCTATGCTAATTTTCAATTTCTTAATTTTGAATTTTGAATTTTCAATTGGTATAAGTCCTGCCTAACTCAGGACTGGCTCTAAGTAAACTAAATCGGAGTTGAATATGTGTACTGAAAAAATAAATGAAGAGATATTGCTTTTACGTCAGCAAAATACCCAATTACTGCAACAGCTAGAAGCATTGCAAAACCTTTCTTCAACTACACTGTTAGCCGAACAACATCAAATTTGGGAATTAGTTACTGATGAAGTCCCACAGGATTTACAACTGATAGAATTACAGTCGAAATTGGCAGATAATTCTACCTTTGTAGAATCAGCAAATAAAATTAGCGGACGGCATCATCAAGCAGCGGCAACTGCTTTGGCTGAGAGTGAGGCTAAGTATCGCCAACTCGTGGAAAATATCAGCGACCTGATTTTTTCTATGTCAGTGGAAGGTCTTTTTACTTATGTCTCACCACAATATAAAAATGTTTTAGGATGGGAACCTTCAGACCTACTCGATCAACCCTTTGCCCCCCTGCTTCATCCTGATGATTTCCCTCTAGCCCAGAGAAAAATTCAAGAAATGGTGGAAACCAAGGGGCAGCGAATCGCAATAGAATTTCGCCACCAAAAAAAGGATGGAAATTGGTGCTGGATGAGGTCAGTGGCTTCGCCAATTTTCGATTCAGATGGTGAAATTATTGGTCTTCATGGCGCTATTAGCGATATCAGCAGTCGCAAACAAGCTGAAGAATTAATCAAAGCCTCGCAAGCAGAATTGCTCGCTTTGTTCAACGCTATGCAGGATGTGATTCTTGTCTTGGATGCCGAAGGAAGATACCTCAAAATCGCTCCTAGTGGTGCGCCCTTACTCTACCAACCTCCTGCGGAACTGCTGGGCACAAAAATATATGAGGTTTTACCCTCTGCTTGTGCAGATTCTTTTCTCAACTCTATTCAACAAGCACTCTTAACTCAAAAAACTGTGAAGGTAGAATATAGCTTGCCTATAGGCGAGCAAGAGGTTTGGTTTGAGGCGAATATTGCCAGAATGACTGAAAACACCGTTGTTTGTGTCGCCAGGGATATCAGTGAACGCAAACAGATGGAAGACCAACTGCGACAACAAACAGAAAATTTAGCACAAACTCTTCAAGAACTCAGACAAACTCAAGCACAAATGATTCAAGCAGAAAAAATGTCTAGTTTGGGTCAACTTGTGGCTGGAGTTGCCCACGAAATCAACAACCCCGTTAATTTTATTCACGGTAATCTCACCTATATAGAGGAATATACTCAAGACCTGTTGCGAATAATTCACCATCAGCAGCAATCTGGTAATAAGTCGGAATTTCAGGCTTTGTGTGAGGAAATTGACCTAGAGTACATCCAAAAAGATGTACCAAGAATATTGAGTTCGATGAAAGTTGGTACTCAGCGCATCCGTCAGATTGTGCTGTCGTTACGAACCTTCTCACGCATAGATGAAGCCGAGTTTAAAGCAGTGGATATTCATGAAAGCATCGATAGTACTCTAATGGTATTGCAACATCGCTTCCAAGAAACAACAAAGCTTCCAGCCATTCAAGTCATCAAAGACTACGGCACATTACCTTTAGTGGAATGCTATGGCCGACAGCTCAATCAGGTATTTATGAATATATTAGCGAATGCTATTGATGCTTTAGAAGAATGGACAATTGAGAATGCACAATTAAGAATAGACAATTTCACATCTGGGTTGTTAACTCCCACGATCGCCATTCGGACATCAGTGATAGATTCCAGTTGGGTAAGAATTGCGATCGCTGATAATGGAATAGGTATGTCAGAACAGATTCAAAAACAAGTTTTTAATCCGTTTTTCACCACCAAGCCTGTGGGTAAGGGCACAGGTATGGGAATGTCTATCAGTTATCAAATCATTACAGAAACACATGGTGGCAAACTGGAATGTCATTCATCACCAGCAGCAGGAACGGAGTTTGTAATTACAATTCCAATTCAGCATTAAGGTTTTTTTGCAACTGTAAGGTTATATCCCTTGTGGGGCGGTTGTACTCCTTTTCCATAAGGTTGACTGACTTGCCACCGCTTTCTATGACCACTAACTATTGACTAATAGCTAAACAATCAGTTTCTGCCCACCAGGCGTAAATAAGTGTGTCGCGGTCTGGTAAAGTGCCCAAAGTATTAGGTTGCAACACATTAATCCTAATGCCATTTGTTAATTCCATAACATAATTAACGTGTGTGCCCAAATACATAACGTTAACCAGCCGTCCTTCAAAGCAGTTAACTGGCAAATTAGGTGGATAAAGCGAAAGCTGTATTTTTTCTGGACGCACACTCACTACTACAGCTTGTGATAATTCAGTTGGTGTATCCTCAGCGCGGCTAATAACAATTGAGAGTCCCATTTTTGTGGAGATTTTAATATTAGAGGAGTCTACCGCGACGATTTCACCACTGAATAAATTAGTATCACCAATAAAATCAGCAACAAAGGATGTACAGGGACGTTCGTAAATTTGGCTGGGAGTGCCAATTTGTTCAATTTTGCCTTGATTCATTACGGCAATGCGATCGCTCAAAGACAATGCTTCTTCTTGGTCGTGTGTCACCATCACAAAGGTTAACCCCAAGTCTTTGTGTAAATTTGATAACTCAACCTGCATTTCTTTACGTAGTTTGAAATCTAACGCCCCTAAAGGTTCATCTAGTAGTACCACGGTGGGACGGTTGACTAGGGCCCTTGCTAAAGCGACTCGCTGCTGTTGACCACCAGAAAGTTGATTGGGAAAGCGCGATCGCAAACTTTCCATTTTCACCAGTTTTAAAGCTTCTTGGACTCTAGCTTCAATTTTCGATTTGGGTATTTTTTTTAGCCGCAGTCCAAAAGCGATGTTATTCCAGACATTCAGGTGGTTAAATAAAGCGTAACTTTGAAATACAGTATTGACGGGTCGGCGGTAAGGGGGCACATTAGTCATGGACTGACCCTGAATAAACACCTTACCAGCGTCAGCAATTTCAAACCCAGCAATTAAGCGCAGTGTTGTTGTTTTACCACAACCGGAGGGGCCTAAAATACTAAAAAATTCTCCTTGTCTGACATCCAAATCAATGCCATTTACTGCTGGTTCTTGGTTAAAAAACTTGAAGACGTTACGCAGTTCAACATCAAGTGGCTGAAAAGTTGTTATCCCCCTCTGATTTTGCATGACGATTTGAGCCATAATCCTCAGTAGAATGCCGCGATCTTAAGTGATTTTGTCAATTGCTCTAGTCTTTTGGGCAGACTATATTTGACACTTTGGTTTATTGTATCCGCCAAAAACAATTGTTCAAGAATATACTCGCTCGATTCTTTCGTACTCAGTAAAAAAAATAAGCTAATGGTAAACTTATATACTAGAATTCTAATTTAAATAATCTGTAATTAAGTTAACAAGTCTTAAAATTGCATATTAGCAATTGCTAAAAGGCTGGCTAGAATTGCATTTATTCATTTTGAATTTTGAATTTTGAATTTTGAATTAATACTTATGTCCTTATTCCCATCACTTGGCAGCAAAAAAGATACACGTACAGTTGGACGTGGTGTCCAATCAATATTTTTAATCGTATTTACCCTATTAATGACCAGTGGGATTGAGGCTCGTTTGGCTTACTTGCAAATAGTTGATGGGCCAAAACTCCGGGAACGAGCCGAAGCAAACCGAATTCGGATGATTCCCAAACAACCAGAACGGGGCAATATTTTTGACCGGAATGGCAAACTTTTAGCTAGCACTCGCTATCCTAGCTCTGTATATTTGTGGCCGATGGCGCATACTAAGCCTTCCTGGTCTGTAGTCGGCCCGCGTCTAGCGCAAATTCTTAACATTCCCCAAGATGAAATGGAAAAGAAATTAGAACAAGCAGGTGCTAATTCTTCTTCACTCATCCGGGTTGCTCGCGATTTAAATGAAGCAGAAATTACGGCATTAAAGGAGTATAAAAATGAACTCCCAGAAGTGGAAATTAATACAGATTCTGTACGTTATTATCCCCACGGCAAAGAATTAGCGCACGTACTAGGTTATACACGAGAGTTGACCGCCGACCAGTTAAAGGGCAAGAAAGAGTTAGGCTATCGGCTGGGAGATGTCATCGGTCAGATGGGTGTAGAAAAGGCTTATGAGAAAGCTCTACGGGGCGAATGGGGCGGTCAGCAGGTAGAAGTGGATGGTGCGGGTAGACCAATCCGGGTTATCGGAGAGAAACAGGCAAAAGCTGGTAATGATTTGCACCTAACCATAGATTTGGATGTGCAAAAGGCAGCCGAAAAAGCTTTGGGAAATCACCGAGGTGCGATCGCAGCACTCGATCCAAATAATGGTGCTGTTTTAGCGTTGGTATCTTACCCCACCTTTGACCCAAATATCTTTTCCAAACAAAAACTTTCTCAAAAAGATTGGGAAAGTGTCCAAGGTAAAGATCATCCCTTGGTCAATCGCGCTCTGAGCGCCTTTCCACCCGCCAGTACTTTTAAAGTTGTGACTACGACAGCTGGACTCGAATCAGGTGAATTTTCTCCTGACTCAATACTACAAACCTTTGGTTCTCTTACCGTGGGTGGGGTGACATTTGGTGAGTGGAACCACGCCGGATTCGGGCCATTAGGATTTCCCAGAGCGATCGCTATGAGTAGCGATACTTTCTTCTATCAAGTTGGCAGAAAAGTTGGCGGCCCAACTCTAATCAAATGGAGCCGTAAATACGGGTTTGGTCAAAGAACTGGTATTGAATTTCGTGATGAAGAATCAGTAGGCTTGGTTCCAGATGAAACATGGAAGCGGAAAGTTTTCAAAATGCCTTGGACTGTTGGCGACACCATTAATATGTCAATTGGTCAAGGCGCTTTGCAAGTCACACCTCTGCAATCGGCGATTATGTTTTCTGTCCCTGCTAACGGTGGGTATCGAGTTCAACCGCATTTGCTTAAAGATAACGAAGAAGCAAAAAGTTGGCGAGAATCCTTAAATATGAAGCCGACAACTATTAAAGTTCTCCGCGACGGACTGCGAAAGGTGGTGAGTGAAGGCACTGGTAAGCGCTTAGACGTGCCGACAATTGCCCCAGCGTCTGGGAAGAGTGGCACAGCTGAAGCTGGTGTTGGTCGCCCAAATCATACATGGTTTGGTGCTTATGCGCCCAGTAATAAGCCAGAAATTGTGGTTGTAGCCTTTGGGGAAAATACTGGCGAACATGGCGGTACTATTTGCGGGCCGATGGTTTTACAAGTACTAGAAGCTTATTTTCAGCACAAATATCCAGGTAAGTATCACAAACCTCAGCCTGACCCATCAGAAGCTAAAACTCATAATTCAGGACATGGTACTGGAGACTAGTGTGTAAAATTAAAACCTAAAACAGAATTGTTTAAAAATAATCTTAATTTTGAAATTCTCTTTGTCTTATGAGTTTATTGAATCCATCTCCACTTGGCGGACAAAAAAATACACGTACAGTTGGAAAGAGTTTCCAGCCGGTATTTTTAATTATATTTACTCTACTGATGATGACTGGTATCAGTGTTCGTTTGGCATATTTGCAAATTACTGAAGGAGCAAGCCACCGAAAACGAGCCGAGTCAAATCGAATTCGGATGATCCCCAAACAACCAGAACGGGGCAATATCTTTGACCGCAATGGCAAACTTTTAGCCAGTACTCGTTATCCTCGCTCTGTATATTTGTGGCCGATGGCACATACCAAGCCAGCATGGTCAGTTGTAGGGGCACGTCTATCTCAAATTCTCGAAGTTACCCAAGAAGAGATGGAAAAGAAATTAGAAGAAGCAGGTGCTAACTCTTCTTCACTGATTCGGGTCGCTCGTGACTTGAACGAGGCGCAAATCACAGCATTGAAGGAGTATCAAGCCGAACTTCAAGACGTAGAAATCTCTACAGAGGCCGTTCGCTATTATCCTCACGGCAAGGAATTAGCTCATGTATTAGGTTATACGCGAGAACTGACCGCCGAGCAGTTAAAAGAAAAGAAGCAGGAAGGTTATAGATTGGGTGATGTGATTGGTCAAATGGGAGTTGAAAAAGCTTATGAGAAAAGTCTGCGGGGTGAATGGGGCGGTCAGCAGGTAGAAGTGGATGGTGCAGGTCGCCCGCTCCGGGTTTTGGGAGAGAAACAGGCGAAAGCTGGTAACGATTTGCACTTGACTGTAGATTTAAATATGCAAAAGACAGCAGAAAAAGCTTTAGGCGATCGCGACGGTGCGATCGTTGCTCTTGATCCCAAGAACGGTGCCGTTTTAGCAATGGTATCTCACCCCACCTTTGATCCAAATATTTTCTCGAAGCAGAAACTCACCCAAAAAGATTGGGAATTTGTCCAAGGTGCCGATCATCCCTTGGTGAATCGCGCCCTCAGCGCCTTTCCACCCGCTAGCACCTTCAAAATTGTTACCACCACAGCCGGTCTAGAATCTGGTAAATTTTCTCCTAGCACAGTCCTGCAAACCTACGGTTCTTTGAGTTTTGGCGGCACCCGATTTGGCGAATGGAATCACGCCGGATTCGGGCCATTGGGTTTTGTCGGAGCATTACAGTGGAGTAGTGATACCTTCTTCTATCAAATTGGTCGGGGAGTTGGCGGCCCAACTTTAATTGAATGGACTCGCAAGTATGGATTTGGTCAAAGAACGGGCTTTGAGTTTGGCAACGAAGAGGCAAAAGGTTTAGTACCAGATGAAGCTTGGAAGCAGAAAACTTGGAAGATACCTTGGACTGTAGGCGACAGCATTAATATGTCAATTGGTCAAGGTGCTTTACAAACGACACCTTTACAAGTTGCCATCATGTTTGCTGTGCCCGCTAATGGTGGCTATCGAGTCCAGCCGCATTTGCTTAAAGACAATGAAGAAGCAAAAAGCTGGCGAGCATCTTTAAATATGAAGCCGACAACTATAAGTGTTCTCCGTCAGGGACTACGGAAAGTAGTAGCTGAAGGTACGGGTAAAGCTTTGAAGCAGCCAACAGTTCCCGCAGTGGCTGGTAAGAGTGGCACTGCTGAAGCGTGGAAAGGCCGTGTTAAGCAAAATCACGCTTGGTTTGGAGCGTATGCACCTGCTGAACAGCCAGAAGTTGCGATCGTAGCATTTGCTGAACATTCCGGTGGTGGTGGTGGTGGTATTGCCGCGCCGATGATCTTACAAATTATGGAGGAATACTTTCAGCGCAAGTATCCAGGTAAGTATCAAAAACCTCAGCCTGAGAACCCAGGAAATAGCAGACGAAATTAAACGTAGGGTATGGGGCATGGGGCATTGGGCATTGGGCATGGGGAAGAGACAAGGTAGACAAGAAAAAAGGAAAAGACTTGTTCAATAATTCCCCCTTGTCCCCTTGTCCCCTTGTCCCCTTGTCTCCCCTGCTCCCCTGCTCCCCTGCTCCCCTGCCCCCCTGCCCCTCTGCTCCCCTGCCCCCTCATCTCCACATCGCCAAACAAAAATCAGGTCAATTATGATTGACGACTATATTCGAGCTGTAATGACTCAAAATCAAATTCCGGGGCTTTCTGTTGCAGTGGTGCAGGAAGGTGAACCTGTTTTAGTTAAGGGCTATGGACTGGCGAATACTGAACACTCTGTTCCAGCTACTGAACACACAGTTTATGAAATTGCGTCTGTCGGTAAAACTTTCACCGCTACAGCCGTAATGATGCTGGTGGAACAAGAGGTAATTTCGCTAGATGATGCGATCGCAGAATATCTCGATTGTCTACCCATAACGTGGCAAAATGTCACAATCGGGCATATTCTGTCTCATCAGTCTGGAATTCCTAGCTATACCGATGCTCCAAACTATTGGGAAATTACTCATCTTGATTTATCTAAGTCTGAAATTTTGGCTCTAGTTACTCACTTACCCCTCAAGTTCCAACCGGGTGAGTTTAGCGCCTACGACAACACAGGCTACTATCTACTAGGTTTGCTCCTAGAAAAAGTAACTGGACAATCTTATGGAGATTTGTTACAAGAGCGTATTTTTGCTTTTTTGGGAATGAATGCAACCGTAATGAATAATCCCAGTGACATAGTGCCGCACCGGGCTGCTGGTTATCGGTTGGTAAACAGCAAGCTTGTTAACAAACCTTATTACAGTCCCTCAGTTACCTATTCTGCTGGAGGTCAACTTTCCAGTGTGGAAGATATGGTGAAGTGGGAACAAGCGCTTTGTGGTGAAACTTTGCTAAAGCAATCAACCCTGAATTTGATGTGGACTCCTCATTTTCCCAATCAGGGTGATGATTGGGAAAAATTGAGATATGTTGCAGGTTTAGGTTGGTGGGTATTTAATTATGGCGATCGCCGAGTAGTTGGTCATAATGGGTCAATTTTAGGATTTGCAAGTAACATTACCCGCCTTATTGATGACAAAATTACCGTAATTTTACTTTGCAATCTAGATAAAATTTCCCGACCAGATGCGATCGCTAAAGAAATCGCTGGATATTATTGTCCAGCCCTTAAGGAAGTAGTACTTCAGCCTCCATTATGAGAAACAGAGGTAATAATTACGAATTACGAATTACGAATTACGAATTATTTTCGCTCCTATTGTGATATCTTAGCGGGTTTCAAGTTTCTGGCTTTGTAAAACATTTCTAAACTATTGCGATCGCCTACAAAACGCCAGTGCCAAGGCTCATAACTTACACCTTGAGCATTATCTTTGGGAAATGACATTTCAAAACCAAAACGCGCTGCATTTGCTTGTAGCCACCGATAAGCCTTGGTATTGTCAAAGTTAGTTTGAAGATTAGTTGCTGGTACCGATCCGTCTCCAACATCCACTGCATAACCTGTGTGATGTTCGCTATGACCAGGAGGAGCGCTGAGGGCGGCTCGTTCTGCTGGCGTTTGATTTCGCTGGGCACCGACAGCAAAAAACAACTGCTCTTGGTCTTTGACTGAGCGAAAGCCAGAAATTGGCACTACAATTACACCTGAACTCCGGGCTGCTGCTACCATCTCCTCAAATTTTTGGGCAGCAGTTTTTCGCATTCTAATGCCCCTATTTGCGGAGATGGTTACTAGTTCTGACTCAGGGGCTTCTGGGTATGGAAAATGCCCTAACACAGTATCGCTGGAATTATTAGATGCTGCGGTCGTCGTAGGAGCAGAAGTAGCTGGTAAAGGTTGAGAATCGGCGGTTTTTTTGGGTGCAGTCACAAAAAACCACAAACCGCTAATTAAAGATAGCAAGACAAATCCCGTTACTCCCCCAATCAAAATAATTCGGGGTTGCAACCAAATTTTTGGTGTTGCAACAGGGGTATCGCGTACAGCCACTGGAATATCATCACCAAAGTCATTCGATGAGTTTTGCGGTTTTCCAGAAAACCCTGCCTTATTCAAGGGTAAACTCCTGTTTTTGTGGAATAGCCATAACAGATTTTGCACTGGACAAAAGTAGACGTAACAGGTAGCATTTTACATCTGTGGTTCTTAGGCGCAATCTTGACAAACCTTTTAGAACTATACGTCAAGCTGGGAGGATTAGTCCTGGTAGGTTTTATCCTGGGACGCAAACTACCTGTAACAGTTCCTACACGTTTAGGACTGTTTCTTTTTTGGGTGGGAGTACCCATAAGCATAGTATCGTTTTTGCGTCAATCTAGCTTATCAGGGCAAATTTGGATTGCACCTGCGATCGCTTACCTAGCTATTTTACTAGGAGCATTTTTTGCTTGGTTAGGGATAAAAGGCCAAGCCTATTTTAGAAAGACTGTTTCCCAACCATCAACTCAGGCTAGCTTGATATTAGCCGCAATGTTGGGTAATACTGGTTATCTTGGTTTTCCCATTACCTTGGCAATGGTAGGCAAGCAATACTTTGCTTGGGCGTTATTTTACGATTTACTAGGTACGTTCCCAGGAACTTATGCTCTGGGTGTGTTGCTAGCAGCTAGTTTTGGTGGTAGCGTCCAGAATCATTGGCAGATTACTAGGGCGATTTTAATTAATCCTGCTCTGTGGGGTTTCGGATTTGGCTTGCTGTTTCGGCAGGTGACAATTCCCACAGTTGCAGAATTCTGGTTAGAAAAATTTGCTTGGAGTAGTGTAGCTTTATCCCTGGTATTAATTGGAATGCGTCTGGCGTTGCTCAAATCTTGGCGTAGCTTACCACAAGCAGGGATGAGCTTAGGAATCAAAATGTTGCTAGTTCCTTTGATATTGGGTAGCATCTTACCCCTATTTGGATTAACTGGGGCGATCGCAAAGATAATCGTGCTACAAATGGCTATGCCTCCAGCTTTTGCCACACTGGTAATTGCTGAGACATTCAATCTCGATCGCGATCTGGCAGTTACTGCCTTAGCTGCTGGGGCTATAGTATTACTGGTTACTCTCCCTGTTTGGCTGTGGCTGTTTTGATTTTGGATTTATGCACTGCGATACATATCAGTTAAAGTTCTACAGGATGCTGCCCATAATATGGCAAAGCCTCTGACCAATGAGGAAATTTGCCCTCTTGCCAATCGAGATTAGCTAATTCCAAAATACTTGTCACCGTTGCTGCTAACCCAGATTGGGCTTGAATCAGCTGATAATTAGTGTTCCAGCTCGCTAAAGTTTCCTGCCATGCTTCTGGTGTCAACACTCTATCTGACAAACACACGTTTAGTTTAGAAGTATCTGGCTGAAACTGATAAATAGCAGCAAAAATTTGACCTCGTTGTGCTGGCATTTCCACAGCAATAGTTTTTGGATTTTGACTTTTGCTTGCTTGTGACCAAGCTACCGCAGCCAAAGTTGAAATCGCAAATACAGGAATATCTAACTGTTGCCCTAAAGTCCGAGCAGTAACAACGCCAATGCGAGTTCCCGTAAAGCCACCAGGGCCTTTAGCAACTGCGATAAAAGACAAATCTGCCCAAGTTTGCGGTTTGATAAATTCAATTAAATATTGATGCACTAAGCTAGATAGCTCGCGCCCCAGATTCCAAATTTGAGAGCGAGTTTCACCTGCAAAATTACTAATTGCCAAACCCAATTCGGGAGTGGTGGTGTGTAGTGCTAAAGCGTATTTATTTATTGCAAGGTTTTCTAGTTCCGTTGTCAAAGTTAGTTAAAATATCTATTTTTATAGAGTTAACGTGATTTATTTAAGCATATAACATAGCGGTTCTTAATTGAAAAACTACTGAGTAATAATCAGTCAAACAGTCTTGTTACAAGGTTTGTGAGAGCCAATGCTGTTGACTTTCTAATAGCGATCGCGGCTAGGATGGGGGATTTAGATTACCGCCTTGCTGTCTCAATAGATAGTCCAAAACTCGGTCAATTCGCTCTAAGGCAGCACCTGTAGTCAGTTGAAACTCCTGAAACTGAGATTTTTGTTCCTCAAAATTGCGGTCAAGCTTTAGCATGAGTGCTTCTAATCGCTCAGTTCGTGCCTTTGTTTCCTCTATTTCACTGCCTGCCTTTGTAAATAGGCGTTGCGTGTGAGTGATAAAACTATCAACCCGATCGGAAAGTTGGTCAACCTTTGCCCCTACCCGGTCAATACGTACCTCTAGTTGATCGAGGTGAGATTGAGTACGGTCTTGTTTTATGGTCAATTCATCAAGGTGAGATTGAGTACGGTCTTGTTTTATGGTCAATTCATCAAGGTAAGATTGAGTACGGTCTTGTTTTATGGTCAATTCATCAAGGTGAGATTGAGTACGGTCTTGTTTTATGGTCAATTCATCAAGGTGAGATTGAGTACGGTCTTGTTTTATGGTCAATTCATCAAGCCGCCTGTTTGCTGATTCTGCGTAGCTAGCAGTAGACACTAGCAATTGCTTAACAGTTTCGAGTTCATCTTCTACACGGTCTAGTCGCTGTGTGTTGGTCATGCTGTTTTCTCTTGGCTGACTTCTTTATCTTCTACGATCGCTTTCCTGACATCTCGTTTCTGTATCATGAATTCGCGATCGCTGATGGACAAAATCTCATTACAGCAAAAATCATGTATTTAACCATATATGTTGTAGGGGCGCAAAGTCTTGCGCCCCTACCGCGTGGTCTATTTAGCTGAAAATAGCTGTAACATACACCAATCATTTTCTATCAAGTCGGCACTAATTCACCAGGACGCAATTTCGACCACTTACCTGTTTCCCGTTTAAAGCTCAGACAACCAACAACATCCCATTCCATTTCAATCACATCATCTTTAGTCCGAATGTTGACATTGATAGAAGGTTCATTCGGATCAAAATTTGGTGTTTCAGTCAAGTGAGGCTGTTGGTGCTGCCCTTCTACGGCATGATAGGTAACACAGCTGTCTACATAGTGGCAGTTCACGCAAATACACATAATAGAACCAACTCCAGGGGCCTTTATTGTTAATCTAACTTAAGCCCAACTGTTATTCATGAGTTGCTGGGTTGATTTTTATTACAATGCACGAATCAATTCCTTCTACCCTCGCTCCCGAAAATTGGCCTTTTAGCTTGGAATTCTTGCCACAACCCGCTTACATGGTAGGTGGTGCTGTCCGAGATGCGATCCTGGGCAGAACTCGTGAATATCTGGATCTAGATTTTGTTATACCATCTAAGGCGGTAAAGGTAGCCAGAGCGATCGCTCATCATTACAAAGCTGGTTTTGTGTTACTCGATGCCGAACGACAAATTGCGCGTGTGGTTTTTCCCCACGCTACAGCTGACTTTGCCCAACAGGAAGGAAATAGTTTAGAAGTTGATTTGCACAGACGGGATTTTACAGTAAATGCGATCGCTTATAATCCCCATACACAAGAAATTATCGATCCTCTGCAAGGTTATCTAGACTTACAACAGGGCATTTTGCGAATGGTATCACCTGCGAACCTAGAAGATGACCCTTTGCGGTTAATGCGGGGTTATCGCCAAGCCGCCCAACTAGGTTTTACTATTGAGCCAGCTACCCAAGCCGCAATTCGTTCTTTGGCATCACATCTTAGCAAAGTTGCAGCCGAAAGAGTTAGGGTAGAAATTGGCTATCTACTGGCAAATTCTCAAGGTACTCCTTGGATTACGATGGCTTGGGAAGATGGTTTACTTGCCCCTTTCTTCAAAAATGCCACCCGTGAAAGCTTGCTCAAACTAGCAGCAGTTGACACAGCCGCCGCCTTACTCACAGAAAATTGGCAACAACTAGGCGTACAACTGCAACAATATGTCCGCGATAGTATTAAAACTACTTGGCTAGGTATTGCCAAACTTGCTTGTCTTGTCAACCCAGATCCAGAATTAGCAGAAATACAGCTACAGGAACTAACTTATAGTCGTGCCGAAATCCGAGGTGTAACTACTGCTTTGAAACTGTTACCGCAATTTCAACTAGTTGATATGTCGTTGCGAGAACAATACTTTTTGTTTCATGATGCAGATATTGTCTTTCCTACTACGGCAGTGCTAGCTGTAGCAATTAATAATTTGGTAGAGACAATATCTGGCGACAAGCCACTACAGACAGCAGTGGAAACTAAAGCAATGGGCTACCAAATCTTAGCACCTTTGATCGACCGCTACCTTAACCCTGATGATGCGATCGCTCATCCCACTCCTTTAGTAAGCGGGAAGGAGTTGATTACAACATTAGATATTCCAGCTTCGCCAATTATCGGTCAACTGCTAACTGAAATTGGCGTAGCACAAGCTGAAGGGAAACTTTCAACTCCAACAGAGGCGATCGCTTATGCACGTCAGTTACTTGATGGTTAAATATACTTAATTAATTTGAGGCTCAAAGGTTGACTCAATCAAAGTTTCAAAATCTTGCTTCGATTATTGTTTTCCAAGAGTGACAAAACAGGGTTAAAATACCGATCTTTAGAGCTAATTTGTAAACTCAAGTAAAGTACTTGTTTAATAAGGGTTTCAGTAATTTTAGTTAATACAGCACTTATTCGCTGAAACTCAGACCTAGCAAGGATTTGAGTACTATTCAGATTCTCTTCACGAATCAGCTCTTATGGTCAATCCTTGCAATTACATACATCAATTATGCTAATATTTGCTTGATGTTATAACTGCTTTACGATGTTATTTCCTAATTAGCACTGATGGACAACCGAATGAACCATATATTAAGCTATTGATTTTTATGCTTTAGTTGGTTATTGGTACATTCAATTAAACACTTGCTATAAACAAAGACTTTCAGATTTTCCTGATGGGTGGAGTTTTGATGAATAGCTTTTATTGGACAGGATTAAGTGCTTATGAATGAGCAGCCTTTAATTTTGGTTGTAGAACAGAGTTTACATGATTTAGAGCTACTTAATTCTCATTTAGGAATATTAAATTTTTCATGTATTTGTACCAAACAAGGGGTGAGGGCTGTGATGTTGGCACAAACTCATCAACCAGATTTAATTCTGCTAGATATGAAGCTATCTAATTTGAGTGCGAACCGAGTCATTGACAATCTCAAAGATGACTCAAAAACTGCTACCATTCCAATCATTGCAGTCACACCTATAACAACAGTAAAAAACGAGCGCTTCACAATGCTCACAGCATTTGATGATTGCATTACTAAACCCTATGATTTTAATCAATTAGAAGTGGTAATCAGTCGCCACATCAGTCAGCTAAATTCCTAATATTTATCTTGGGAATAGGTTCGGGATTACGAAGTTCGGGTAATTCTTTGAGAATTACAACAATCCCAGTACGACCTGTTATTAAATTTGTATTTGTCATCAAGTAAAGGACAGGTTGACCAATAATTTCTTCAATCAAGTTTTTTAAATCTGGTTTAATTATTTTTTCTAAATATAATCGTACTTGTTCAGCTAAAGTATCATAACCTCCTTTCAGTAAAGTTTGTTCAGCTTGAGTAACCGAGTTTTCTATAGAAATTACGATTTCAGTATCAAAAAAATGACAAATGATTTGGCTAGGAGATTTTCCTAATCTATCATTATATAATTTGATGATTTGCTTTGATATTTCTGTTTCTAATTGTGCGATAGTCGGTTGTATCATTAGTACTTACTATGTAATATTTCTCGTTTTAATCGAAAAATTAATTAAATTATCCAACATTATAGATGATTATGGAATAACTAAGAAAAATAATCACCATTTTATATAAAGTTACTGTATCAATGTGATGTATTTAGTATGTATTTATTTAAGAATATTGCCATATTTAATGAAGTAAAATTTGTTAACTTACGATTTGTGCAGTGTTAGGTTAATAACTGGATTTGAGCGTCATTCGATTGAGATAATCAGCTTATTTTGTGTTATATAAGCTTAGGTGTAGCCCACCGTGCCTGTATCTCATAACCCAGTACTTAATTAGCGATGTTTATCCAAATGGTCATCAATGACAGAGGCATATAATATTACATCGGAATGTAATGTATATCACAAGACTCTCTATACCTTCCGGTGCAGCTAGTAAGCAGATAAATTTAGGTTCTATTAAAGAGTATATTAGCCACTAAGATAATTTGTGAAAAACTAACACAACATATTCGGCATTTTTTAGAAGCTCATCACATTCTTTACGGGCAAAGCAACTGTGATTGTGTAATTTCATAGTGCTTAGTAATTCCTGGTAAATACCAAACTGGCTCAACTGCGGCTTTGGTAATAACCAAATTACCGCCTGGTTTCATAATCTTGCCATCTACCTGCAAACAACCTTTATCTAACTGCATATTGCAGTTCTAGTATATTGATGTCGCCAAAGAAAGCTGCTAGCTACCTAAGTCAGTTTTTATTTTTATGACTCTAAATATCTAGTATGGTATTAGTCATATTGTTGAACACAATAAATCACATATAAATTTCATAATTAGCAATTAATCAAGATTAATTTAAAGATGACTTTAAAAATGATTTAATCGATGTATTTTGTGAGAAAGTTAATACAAAGGTATATTCACTGATCTCAAATTCATGGATTCTTTATTTATCAATTCCTTACTTGAAGAGTTGAAAAACCCGGATGCCACAGTGCGCGACAAGGCAACCAGAAAAATCTGGCGGATCTGGTTTCAGCAAAAGGGAATCTATGGGCTGGAAATAATTGACCGCAGTCAAAAGTTACTGGATGCAGGTGAAATTGCTGAAGCTGAAATAGCGCTGACAGCATTAATTAAAGACCAGCCAGATTTTGCCGAAGCTTGGAATCGTCGAGCTTTTCTCTATTACAGTATTGGCGATTATCAAAAATCTCTGGCTGATTGTCAGATGGTTGTACAGATAAATCCAATACATTTTGGGGCGCTTCATGGTATGGGCTTATGCTATGCAGCAATAGGAGAGTATAGTCAAGCTATCCGAGCTTTTCAACGTGCTTTAGAAATTCAGCCCTATTCCCTAGTGAATCAAAAGTTGATTCTAGAATGTACATTTAGATTCAGCTACAACGGCAGATAGGGGAGAGCATCATACTGTCTTACGAATCTGTTATCATCCTCATCAACAACAATTCATCGCCTTACTCGCCATAGTTTTATTCAATACGCTTCTAGCTGAATTAATAGCAGCGTTATTGCTGCTTGTACTAACAGTAATCAACTGTCAACTAACAATTCTCGGTTGAATAAAGTTAACTTAAGTACAAACTAGATAGCACAAGCAGAACATGGTGGATTTTACTAAACGATGTCTACGAAGAGCTGCGCCTTTGCCATTGGTATTTACAAAGACTACAGTTTAGATGTAACTATCAAGGAAGAGTCTTCTCTAGGTTCTCAGCGGTACTCAATTGTTGATGGGGGTACGGCAGATTTCTTTATGAGTTATGGTATAAATGCCGTGAATGCCATAGCCACAGTTACAGCAATTTTCAAGAAAGACCCCTGGTGTCTTATTGCACATCCCAACTCAGCAATTAACATTTTTGCCGATTTTATTTTTTTTACTCTGTTAAGTTAAAGGTTTTTCTAACTATAGCAATCCTAAATGAGTTGTCAAAATCGAGAGACTAAGAGGATATATATAGATGGTTCAGGTGATTGTAGGCGAGATCATAAAAGCGTTCAAATATTCCTGCTTTGCCATTGTTTAGGATTACGTTTGACGTGGTAACAAGCAATTACAGTGATAACATTTTCTTCTACAATATAAATAACACCATAGGGAAACCTACGTATTAATAATCGCCGCGCTTGTCGATACACCACGGGATAAGCTGAAGGGTTACGTCCGATTAATGCTAAACAGCTATCAACGGCACGTACAAACTCCGAACCTACTCCAGAATCACGTTGCTCATACCATTCAAAAGCATCTTGAATATCCAGTTCTGCTTCTGGACTAATTATTAACTGATAGCTCATTCAGTTAAACCTAGTCTTTGCTTGACGGATTGCCAGTTTGAACCTTGGTTTGGGTTTTGGCGATGCATCTCCAAGCGTCTATCTAATTCTTGTTTTTGCTCATCGTTGAGAGGAACTTCATCGGGTGTGGTAAGAATGCTGTCCCATAAGTCCTCGGCAAGCTGTATACGTTCAGATACACTTAGTTCAGAAATATCGAATTTTAATATAGGGTGCATGGTTGTTGTTAATGTATTTAGTTAAATATAAACTTATTTTAAATTATAAATGACTTATCTTAATTACCAGTTAAATAAAGCATCAATTCTTATCTTTTGATGAAGCCTGCGGCGTTGTGTCTTTAAAATTTGAACACATAGCCAAAGTTCAGACAAACAAATACAAGCGTAGATTTTGGTAATCTTTCTGGTTAAATATATTTAATACCATTACAAAAGACTTGAAGACACACCTATGGGACAAGGGTTTACTCCAGAGACGAATATAGATAAGTTACTGAGACTCTATGCAGAAGGAAAAAGAGATTTTCAAAATATAAACTTAAAACAAGCGGATCTCATAGCCGTAAATTTGTCAGAGGTGAATATGAGAGGAGCAAACCTACAATTATCATTCTTAGAAGAGATAGACCTGAAAGGAGCTAATCTGGAGAGAGCAAACCTGAAAAAAGCCAACTTATCAGAAGCAAATTTAGAAGGGGCTAATCTGCGAAAAGCAAACTTGCAAGGGGCAAAGTTGATCGGGACGGAAGTACGTAGAGCAAACCTACAAGAGGTAAATCTGAGACAAGCAGATTTAGGAGGTGTTAGAAACTTAAGTATGGCAGACTTGCTTGCAGCAGATATGCAAGGCGCTGACTTAGAGATGACAAACCTAGAGAAGGTAAACCTGCAAGGAGTTAACCTGAGAAAAGCTAACCTGAAAACAGCACGTTTATTTGAAGCTGACCTGAGTAGCGCCGAACTTCAAGATGCAGTTTTTCAAAGCGCTTTTTATAACGAAAAAACTCGTTTTCCTGAAGATTTCGATCCAGTGAGTGCTGAAATGTATTTAATTGCTCCTAAAGTGTCACTGAAAGGGGCAAACATGGTCGGAGCATTACTATTTGAAGTCGATTTAAGTGAGGCAAATTTAACAGGGGCAGACTTAGCTGAAGCACATTTGGAGAAAGCTAACCTACAAGGAGCAACTTTGAAAGGAGCATCCTTTAATAGTGCAGAACTATTACAGGCAAACTTATCTGGTGCAGACCTAACAGGAGCAGATTTAAGTTTTGCAAGGCTTAAAGAAGCAATAATTTTCGATACCAAATTTCAAGATGCTTGCTACAACAGACTTACTAAATTTCATCAAGGGTTTGACCCTGTAAGCGCTGGAATGCGTTGGATTGATATTGATATTGATTAGTAATGTAGAGTAAACCTCTCATTAAATGGAAAATAGGTTTTTAACTCTATCTACCGAATACAATTTCATTGGATGTCCATTCTTGTAATATGGATTTTTTCTGATCCCATCTGGCTCTCCCAACTGCCTGATTTGTTGTGAAGTTAAACCCAGTTCATCTTTTAATGTTGTGGCTGACTTTAATTCAAGTTGATTACCTTGCTCATCTACTGGATAAAAATTACATACACGGGAATCAAAGCCATTTTTAGGTGACATAGGCTGATGACTAGCAGATGCACTAACCCCTTCTCCAGCTCGAACCAAGTGACCTACACCCCACAGTAAAGGAAGTTTATTAGTTTCGGCTATTTCAATCGATTGTTTTTTCACTTTTTCAAAGTCTGTAGATTGGTTGCCGACAAATTTATTAGTCCACCAATAAAGAGACTCATAACCAACAAGCCGAACAGACCAAAATATAACTGTACAATATTCTCCTTCACAATCACCTGTAAATCGCCATGCTACGGCTACACATTCAGATGGTAGAGGAACTACTTGTTTGAGCCACTCACATTGCTCATACCGCTTTCTCAATGCCTTTTTACTTGGTGCATATATTGGATTCTCAGGAATATAAATTTTTTTACCTATAAATTCCTCACAATATTTACCGCATAGACTTGGAGCAATTAGTACCGTCATTTCTTCTGGGTCAATTGCAATCAAATTCAGATCAAATAGAGTATGTAAATCTGCCCGAAGAAGCAAACCATTGCAAGGGTGATTAGTCTCTGAACCAAGATAAGGAATAATATGTGCTGCTTCTAAAGCTTGTTCTACATCACTCCCAGAAATGGCACATTTCCCGTTATGAGTTACAAGCAACTGCTGACGAAATTTAGGCTGACCTTGGCGACGAGTAATTGATGTAGCGATTTTTTTTCTAGCATCCTGAATATTTTCTGGATCAAAATCATCAATAATATTATCTAAAGTGTCAGTATTATTAGGTTCTGGAATTTCTTCTTGAATTTGACTGTTATTTGAAATGCTGCTATGAATTCTTATTTTATCTAAGGCATCATCATTGATTATCTCAATACCTACTGATTCTAACCAATCTGTTAATCGCTTTTTTATTTGTTCATTTTCAAATTCTGTCCAAGTATTACCAACAATATATTTGACTCGTTTAAAATGTCCTCTTCCTCCTCCATGAAATGCATTTTCCACCTGTAAATGTAGTGTAGGATCTTCAATATTTTCGATGAAAAGTTCCATGTCATTGCTACCATCACATAAATCTGGTATTTGGAGATACCGATTACCAGACTCTAATTCTTCAAAATCTAAATCATTAATTTCATTATCCCTAGATAGGTGGATGACTTTACTTTCCATATCTATAATCAATTCACCCAATTCATTATAGTTTTTTAATACTTCTATTATCCAGTCAATATCTATGTTGAGTTTTATCATAATAACTTTTTCAATTAATAGTTAACTATTAAAATATCCTAAACTTGTATTATTTCACAATATTTTATCAAAGCTAGTGTTAATTTTCTTAGTTTATAGTAGCTCTTGTAAACTACCTTATCTTCTCCCTCATCCAAGTCCGAAAGTATTTTAACAAAGCAATTTCTCCCATACTTTTACTCTGCTCAATAAATCTACTTATCTCACTCACTGAAACTATAGGAAAAGCAATACTAGATTTACACTCTACATATTGCCCTTCTATCAACTGAGAAAACTTTAAATTTTGCCCGTCGTATCTCCAAAGTTCAGTTACACCCAACGCTGAATAAATCCCCAATTTGTTAACTGAACTGCTGGTAATGTCAATCTCAATTGCTAAGTCAGGCGGCAAATCATTTTCTAAATTTAAAGTTTGCTTACCCCTAATAGCTAGTTCATTCTGGATATAGTAGCAAGTATCTGGTTCTATTCCCCGCTTTAATATTTTCCGCTTCAATGTTGTAGAACCAGCGCTTCTAATTTCAATTCCTAATTCTTCAGCTAAGACTAGAATAAAACGGTCAAATTGAATTTTTGGGTTTTCATGTTCAAAAAGTGGAGTCATAATTTCTAAAACACCGCAATCATAAGCAAACCGAGAACCTCTATCTTCACCTGTATCTCTCAACAAGGCTTCAAAGGTTTCCCAACTGATGTTATATAGCACTGTTCTTTGTTCACCAACTGTTGACTTGACAATCATATTAAAATAATTCGTAATTTGTAATTCGTAATTAATTCATGATTTTAAGCTATCTTTTCCCGCACCCAAGTGCTAAAGGATTCCAGCAAATTAATTTTATCTATAGTTTTACTTTGCTGAATAAATTTCTTCATATCATGAACACAAATTAAAGTAAAGTCACTGTATGACAGTTTAGTTGCTCCTAAAAATAATCGAAACAGCAAAATTGTGCCAACTATTGTTAGTTAATAACTGGCACAATCAGCATCTAAAATTTTGTCTACTTTTAACTAGAGAAATCAGCAAAAAAATCAATAGTTTCTTTCAGTGCTTTGATGAAAATATCAATTTCCTCACGGGTATTGTAGAAAGATAGACTGGCTCGCGCGGTTGCAGCAAGACTTAAATAACGGTGTAATGGTTGAGTACAGTGGTGTCCAGAACGGATAGCGACGCCTTCTTGATCTAATAATGTAGATAAGTCGTTAGCGTGAACTTCTCCGGCTGTGAACGACGCAAGAGCGGCTCTCCCTTCACCTTTTGCATTTGGTTTGGGGCCGTAAATTCTAATTTGGGGAATTTGCTCTAATTGTTGGAACAAATAAGCGGTTAATTCTGCTTCGTAGGCGTGGATTTTATCCATGCCGATAGTGCTAAGATAATCGATCGCAGCACCAAGTGCGATCGCTTCTCCAATTGCAGGTGTACCAGCTTCAAATTTATGTGGTAATTCTGCATAAGTGGAATGGTCTAAGTAAACCTCTGCAATCATCTCACCACCACCAAAAAAAGGTGGCATTGATTCTAACAGTTCCAATTTGCCATACAGAAATCCTATCCCAGTTGGAGCGCACATTTTATGACCAGATGCTACCAACCAATCACAATCTATCTTCTGCACATCTACAGGATAGTGGGGAACACTTTGGCAAGCATCAACTAAGAATTTAGCACCATATTGGTGAGCGATCGCACCAATTTCTTCTACTGGGTTAATACAACCCAAAGTATTAGAAATATGCACTACTGACACCAACTTTGTTTTTTCGGAAATCAGCTTTTTAAACTGTTCCAAATCAAAAGTTTCTTCTGGTGTTAATTCTACAAATTTCAGTACTGCACCCGTTTTTTGTGCTACCAATTGCCAAGGCACAATATTACTGTGGTGTTCCATCACCGAGAGAATAATTTCATCTCCCGGCTGCAAATTATTCATTCCCCAGCTATAAGCTACTAGGTTAATCGCCTCACTTGCGTTGCGGGTGTAGACAATTTCCTGACGGGATGCAGCATTGATGAATTTGGCAACTTTATCTCTAGCACCTTCATAAGCATCAGTAGCTTTAGCACTTAGAGAATGGGCACCTCGATGTACGTTAGCATTATATTGCTCGTAATAATCCCGCAGGGTATTTAATACGAATAAAGGCTTTTGCGAAGTCGCAGCATTATCGAGATAAACCAAGGTTTTCTCGTTGACTTCCTGATGCAATATCGGGAAGTCAGCGCGAACTTTATCAGCAAGGGTTTTGGTAGGAGTAAAAGTCATTGGTAGATTAGTTATTAGTCATTAGTCATTTGTCATTTGTCATTCGTCATTCGTCAGAGACTTAAGATTATTGACTGTGTTTAACAAGATTTCTCGTAGAGAAGGAACTGGTATTTTGTTGATGATTTCGGCAGCAAAGGCGTTGATTAACAACTTACGAGCATCGTTTTCATTAATTCCCCGGCTTTGGAGATAGAATATTTCGTCATCTTCCAATTGGCTAACGGTAGCGCCGTGAGCGCACTTTACATTATCCGCAGTAATTTCCAGTTGGGGTTTGGTATCAACTCTGGCTTTCGATGATAGTAGCAAATTGCGATTCAACTGGGATGCATTTGTTAACTGCGCTAGTTTGGGTACAAAAACTTTACCATTGAACACCGCATGAGCGCGATCGCCTACAATACATTTATGCAATTGGTCACTTGTACCGTGAGGATAGTTAAGTGCGATCGCACTGTGAGTATCAGACAACTGCTTACCAGAAATTATCGTCAAACCATTGAGAGTAGTTTGTGTCTGCTCACCAGTTTGCAAAATCTCCAAATTGTGCCGTGACAACTTTGCACCTAAAGTTATGGCATGACAAGTATATCGACTATCACGAGCTTGTGCGATCGCAGTTTTCCCAATATGAAAAGCCTCTGCACCTTCCCACTCAACCCTAGTGTAATTAACTTCCGCATTGTCACCAACCCAAATTTCCGTAACCGCGTTAGTTAAGTAAACTTCTTTCTCTGCGCCTCTGCGGTTCGTATACTCTTCAACCAACGTCACCTGCGAACCACTTTCCGCCACCACCAAACAACGCGGCTGCGAAATCGTCGCTGTCTCACCCGCAACCGAAATAAACACCAAATGAATTGGCGTTTCAACTACCACATTCTTCTTCACCCACACCACAGCTGCATCAGTTATCCCAGCCGTATTAAGAGCAGTAAAAACCTCCTGCGCTCCCTCAGCTTGAGCTAAATACTGCCGTACACCTTCCTGCTCAACCACAGACAAATCAGCCAAATTACTCACCACAATTCCAGATGGTAAATCTGAAACTGCGGATAACTCCGGCGCAAAAACGCCATTAACAAATACCAAACGACTATTAGCTGCTTCTGGCAAAATATCAAATTGCAAAGACGCAAAATTTCCCGCCTCTACATTAAATTGCACCTTTCGTAGAGACGACAAATCAGTAAATCGCCATTCTTCCTCGCGGGTAGTCGGGAGAATCGAGTGACGTACCCAATTAGCAGCACCTTGGCGTAATTCCTGCAACCAACCTTCTGTTTTAGTTGCTGTTACTTGATTTAACAACCCAGTCAGATAATCATCTCTATCTAACATCGATGTCAAACTGACTGCATTTGAATTAGGTATTGGACTAGGAGATACTTGAATATTCATTACACACCCACCTCAGTAGCTGCAAATTCTTCCAGCACCCAGTCATAACCGCGAGACTCTAATTCCAGCGCCAGTTCTTTACCACCACTCGTAATAATCTGTCCCTGCGCCATCACATGCACAAAGTCAGGCACAATATAATCAAGCAACCGTTGGTAGTGAGTAATCAAAATTGTCGAATTTTCTGGACTTGCCAGTTGATTTACCCCATTCGCCACAATTCTGAGCGCGTCAATATCCAAACCCGAATCAGTTTCATCCAAAATTCCCAACTTTGGTTCTAGTAGCGCCATTTGCAGAATTTCATTCCGCTTTTTCTCACCACCAGAAAACCCTTCATTCAAACTCCGACTGAGAAAACTGGAATTCATCTTCACTACATCCAGCTTTTCCTCAATCAAATCGTCAAAATCAAAAGCGTCTATTTCCTCTAAACCTTGCGCCTTGCGACGAGAATTATACGCCACCCGCAAGAAATCCAAATTGCTCACACCCGGAATTTCTAACGGATACTGAAACGCCAAAAACACACCACTTCTAGCGCGTTCCTCCGGTTCCAACTCCAGTAAATTTTGTCCCTGAAAAATCACCTCACCGCCAGTCACCTCATACGCCGGATGCCCAGCCAACACCTTAGAAAAAGTACTCTTACCAGAACCATTCGGCCCCATGATCGCATGAATTTCACCCGATCGCACCTCCAGATTCACACCCTTCAAAATTGGTGTCCCATCAACATTAGCCGTCAGATTCCGTACCGACAGCACAACTTCACTATTTTCAATAATCATCTTCTCTCCCTTCTCTGCGCCTCTGCGGTTCGTTACTCTTCCAAAAGATAAACACAGAACGCCGATGTCCCTGTGTTTATCCTTGCTTCCATTTATCCAACACTGCCTTCCAACTTCAAACTCAACAACTTATCAGCTTCCACAGCAAACTCCATCGGTAGCTGATTAAAAACATCCTTACAGAAGCCGCTAACCATCATCGAAATGGCATCTTCTGAAGAAATACCCCGTTGAGCAAAGTAAAATAACTGATCTTCCCCAATCTTGGAAGTAGAAGCTTCATGCTCCACCTTCGCAGTATTATTTTGCACCTGGATATAAGGGAAAGTGTTGGCATGGGCATTATCCCCAATCAGCATTGAGTCGCACTGGGAATAATTTCTCGCTCCTTTAGCAGTCGGATTGACTTTCACTAAACCCCGGTAGCTATTACTAGAATTACCTGCGGAGATTCCTTTAGAAATAATTGTACTGCGGGTATTCTTACCTACGTGAATCATCTTTGTACCCGTATCGGCTTGCTGCATATTATTTGTCAGCGCCACGGAGTAAAACTCACCCACAGAGTTATCACCCACCAAAACACAGCTAGGATATTTCCAAGTAATTGCCGAACCTGTTTCTACTTGAGTCCAGGAAATCTTGGAATTTACGCCCTGACACAAACCGCGCTTGGTGACAAAGTTGTAAATACCGCCTTTACCGTTAGCATCGCCAGCGTACCAGTTTTGCACAGTGGAGTATTTAATTTCGGCGTTGTCGAGGGCGACGAGTTCCACAACTGCGGCGTGCAACTGGTTGCTGTCATACATCGGTGCGGTGCAACCTTCGAGGTAAGAAACATAACTACCTTCTTCGGCGACAATCAAAGTCCGCTCAAATTGTCCCGTGTCACCAGAGTTGATGCGGAAGTAGGTAGACAGTTCCATTGGGCATTTTACGCCTTTAGGAATATAGACAAAAGAACCATCGCTAAATACGGCGGCGTTCAAGGCGGCAAAATAATTGTCAGCTATAGGAACAACGCTACCCAAATATTTTTTGATCAGTTCTGGGTGTTCTTGCAAAGCTTCCGAAAACGAACAGAAAATAACGCCATCTTCCGCTAGCTTTTCTTTAAATGTAGTAGCGACAGAGACACTATCGAAAATTGCATCAACGGCGACATTTGCCAGCCGCTTCTGTTCAGATAGGGAAATGCCTAACTTCTCAAAGGTTTCTAAAAGGGTTGGATCGACTTCATCCAAACTGTTGAGCTTTTCTTTCTTGCGTTTTGGCGCTGAGTAATAAATGATATCCTGATAATTTATTGGCGGGTACTTGACATTCGGCCAAGTTGGTTCCGTCATTTTTTGCCACTGGCGATAAGCTCTGAGGCGAAAGTCCAGCATGAACTGCGGCTCGTTCTTCTTAGAGGAGATCAAGCGGATAACGTCCTCGTCTAGTCCACGCGGAATAGTGTCGGCCTCAATGTCCGTGACAAAGCCGTACTTGTAGGGTTGGTTGACTAAGGTTTTGACAGTGGCACTCATCAGTAATAATCTCTCGTGTTCGGAACTTGAATCTCTCTATAAGGATGGGAGACGGTTTTCTTTAGCCGATTCCCATCTACCGTTACGGAATGGTTACACGGCTGCTAGAATAGTGGTGGAGAGTAAAACAACAGCTATGTTGTTTAATCTATCTTCATTTTACGCTAAATTAACAACAACAATGTTGTCAAAGTCAAACAATTTTGGATTTTAGATTTGCAATTTGGGATTGAAAGAGACCACAAAGGTGCTTGGCTCAAGGATTTTAGATTGACGATCGCGTAGCGGGCTATATACCAGAAAACTTTTTTAATCCAAAATCCAAAATCCAAAATCCAAAATCGGCACGGTCAAATTTTCAAAGAAATTAATTTTTGGGGCGTTCGCTGAACGTCTCGCACCACATGAAGATGGCGACTACCCACCAGTCCTCAACCAAGCAAGATATCCTAGAGTATCTGCACAAACACGAAAAAGCAACGGCTTTGGAGCTAGCTGAAGTTTTAGACGTTACCCCTCAAGCTATTCGTCGCCATCTCAAAGATTTGGAGACGGAGGAGCTAGTTTTGTATTCGACATCAGTGCAGACGGCGGGGATGGGGCGTCCGCAGCATCTTTATGAGCTGAGTCGTCAAGGACGCGATCGCTTGCATCGAACAATGAGCGATCGCTTTGGTGATGCAAGCGGAAATTTTGCGGTTTCGTTGCTAGACACCTTAGCCGAAACGGTAGGACACGACCAATTTAAATCGATTTTAGAGAAACAGTGGCAGCGCAAAGCTAAAGAATACCGCGATCGCGTCGGTAACGGTTCACTGCGAGAACGTGTAGCCAACTTAGTAGAGTTGAGAAAAGCAGAAGGCTTCATGGCGGAGTATCACCCTGTTGATGTGAATGACTCCTTTGAGAGCGATCGCTTTATCTTAATGGAGCATAACTGCGCCATTTCTAACGTTGCCGAGTCTTTTCCTAGCATCTGTGGTCACGAATTAGAAATGTTTGCAGCCGTCTTACCAGATTGTAACGTAGAGCGCACCCACTGGATTATTGATGGCGAACATCGTTGTGGTTATTTAGTACAAATTCGTCATTAGTCATTAGTCCTTTGTCATTTGTCATTTGTCATTTTTTTAATAACTAATACCTAACTAACTTTGAGATAGCATTTCATTTTTTCATTTATGGATGTATCACCACAGCAACCATCAACACAATTTTTAACCCTGGAAGAGTCAGCAAAAGTAGATGCAGCGTTGTTGTCTTCCCCAGAAAAGTTTTTAACAAGATTGACAATTTCATCACTAAAGCTTTTGAAGCATATTGCCCAAGAGTACGGTGTTGCTATTGAAGATTTGACAGCGCAGCAAGTAATTGCCTGGTTTGAAAAAGATGGAAAAATTCGTCGCGAGCAGGGAATTGAAGGTTCATATCTAAAATGGTGAACTGTGGTAGTAAAGTTTGCATTTTATGTTCAGTGAAGAAAATTGTAGGTTGGGTAGAACGAAGTAAAACTCAACAAAGTTGAGGAAATGTTGGGTTTCGTTCCTCAATCCAACCTACGTATAAGTTGAGTTTTAGGTTTAACAACTGTATTGTGCTATAAAAAAAAGCACCTTTTTAAAGGTGCTTTTTTTTATAAATAACATTTGATTTTTCAAACAATTATTTAAGTTTAAGTATTGTAAGTGTTAGTCCGAGGACTACGAGCGCCAGTTACGGCTCCAATCATTGAGGCTATTAAACCCAACAAAGAACCAAACACAAACCACCACAATCCCGAACGTAAATTAGCTGCCGTTTCACGAGCTTGTTGGGCACTTATGTTTGCTTGTGGTACATTAACACCACCTTGCTGTTGTACCTGGTTTATGACTTCTCCTGCGTTAGAAGCAGCAACACCAAAAGCACCAGATACTCCACTTGCTAAAAGCCATGAGCTAACTGCCAAAGTCGTTGCCCAAAGAATTGCACCGTTCAGAAGCGCTGTATTGCGGTTCATGGGCCCACAAGCACGGGCTGTAACCCAACCACCAGTAAATAGGGAAATTAGTAAAGCGATAGTTGACCAAAGCCCCGCATTACCCGCAGCGTTAGGGGCAATTGTTCTGGGCGCACCTGAACCTTCAACTGTGCCTGCTGCAAACGCACCAATGATAGCGCTCAAAATTAATTGGGTAGCTAAGGAAACCAACAAACCAGAGATAATCGGCCCCCAGCGAACAAGATCGTGATATTCGGCTACTCGGCCCGCTACCGCAGGCTCAGTATGAATAGCGTCATTACCTGTCCGATTTACGTATGACATAGCTTATGTTCTCCAGTGCTGTTTCAGCAAAGTTGCTGCTTAGGTATATTCATGTTTATGCTTAAAATTAAATAACTAAACTAGCTGTTTTAATCTCTATCGATAGAAAGATTTAATAGGTGTATCTTTAGTGAGAAAAATAGATTTGCTTTCACAATTTTTAATATAATTTAGTAATTATTTATGCATTAAGAATTTTTTCTAAATTTTCAAATAAAAATTATTAACTTAAAATGCAAATATTAGCTAGCTATCATCTATTAGATAGCTATCATAGAGCAGCTTTAGCTATGTATGAACTAGACTTAATCTAATTAAAACTTTGTAATGATTGTCAAAAATAAAAATCATCAAAAACTAACGCATCCTCACAGCAGTGCCTGTGGCAGTAATCAGCAAAAGCACTCCTGACTGGTCAATATTTATTGTGCCGGTATCAATTTCAATCCCGATTACAGCATTTGCTCCTAAACGTTGTGCGCGTTGTTCTAATTCTTCTAGTGCCTTGCGTTGACCCTGCTCAAATAAACGCTCGTAGCTACCAGTGCGTCCACCGATAATATCTCGAATACCAGCCAAAAAATCCCGCAAGAAATTGCTACCGTAGACGACTTCTGCTGTCACAATGCCTAAATATGATTCAATCACGGCTCCTTGAATGACATCAGTGGTAGTTATAATCATAAATTAACCTCCTATATGGGATCTATCTTAATATTTATTATTAAAGTATTTTGAGAAATACTTTAATAATTGTAACTATTCTTACAGAAGACAAGTGTGATAAACATCCTCTCATACAATTTTAGATTGCACTTTGGGGTTAGTGTTGTCCTAAACAGGTTAATCCTACATTTGACAGTTTAAATTTATCTTATCTTTGAATGACCAAAAAAGGATGTAAATGCCTAAATTAAAACTTCTCAAAGGGTAGTATCAAGGATTAAAAATGCCAGAAAATTGGATACAGAGTCAGCAAGCTTTTAAATGAAATAAAAATAGGAATAAATGTCAAAGCCTATAAGCTTGCTGTATCAGAATTTAGGATTAAGTCAAATTCCTGGTGAGTTGTTCTGGGTAACACGTATAACTACTGATTAAAAAATGTGTAGTTTTGCTATAGTACTGGTTTATATGTAGGGTATCTTCACCTGCTTTCGATCGCTTACACTTCATCCTTCAGTAAAAACTCTGTTATGTAGTGCTAAATGTAAACGAAAAGAAAATGAACTATTAACATCTGAATCACTACGAATAAATACAGTTTTCAAAAACCCATATTTTTGTTTTAATGTACAAGAAAAAAGTCCTCTAAAATTTCAGGAAATTTACTGTGTACAAACCAACATCATTCGTGTTTAGTGTGGTGTTACTAGGATGTTTTGCTTTCACCATACCTTCAGTAGCTCAAGCTCAGGTATTAGTGGCGCAAGCCAAAAACCCAGAATTAAAGCAATTACTGGAGGAAGGACGGAGGTTAGTCAATGCTGGGGATTATGGTGGTGCGATCGCTGTTTATCAGCAAGCAGCTAGTTTAGATCCTAAGAATGCTAAAATCCATTCAGGTATTGGGTATTTATACGCTCAACAGGGAAATTACCAGGCAGCATTAGCAGCTTATCGTAAAGCGATTGGTATCAACCCTAATAATAGTGATTTTTACTACGCTGTGGGTTACATCAAAGCCAATTTGGGCGACACGCGTGGGGCAAAGGAAGGTTATCGTCGTGCCATACAACTGAACCGTAACAACGTCAACGCCTATTTAGGATTGGCTGTAACCCAATCGCGTATGGGAGACTATAATGCTGCTACCTGGGCATACCAACAAGCAATCGACTTGGATAAAAACAACGCCCAGACTTATGAGTTGATGGGTTCGATGTATAAACAGCGACGACAAGCCAAACAAGCAAACAGCTTGCTTCAGAAAGCCCGTGACTTGTACAAACGACGCAATGACTCAGATGGCGTAGAAAGGGTAGAAGCCATGCTGCGGCAGTTAGGAGGATGAGGTTAATCTAACTGGCGTCCCGTTAATTCCACAAAAATATCTTCTAGATTAGAGGGACGCACCATCATTCCAGTTTTATCTGGCTGTTCATTCAAATAGATATTTGCTGCTTCCAAGGATGGGAAAAACAGATATTCCCAATTACGAACGCTATCACTTCCGACATTAGATACACCTAATTGTTTCATCACCAAACCTTCACCGTGAGCAAAACGCAGTTGTTGTAAAGTTCCCAAAGAAATCAGCTTACCGCTATCCATAATACCGATGCGTCCTGGCTTGGTAGAACCAAAGGCATCGCATAAAAATTCGACCTCATCCATATAATGGGTCGTCAGTAGCATCGTCATTCCTTGTTTATTTAAATCCCGAATGATTTCCCAGAGGCGTCGCCTAGTCTGGGGGTCTAGTCCTACCGTTGGTTCATCTAAAAACAAAATTTGCGGTTGATGCAATAAAGCTCTCGCAATCTGCAACCGTCGTTTCATACCCCCAGACAGGGTTTTTACCAAATCATTACGTTTTTCTGCTAGCTCAACATACTCTAGCCATTGATTAATCAATTTTTGTCGCTGCGGGTTACTAATGTGATGTAGTCTCCCGTGCAGTTCCATATTTTCCCAGACGGTTAAATCGTTATCCACACTGACTTGTTGCAAGACAACGCCAATACTCTGTTTTGCCAACGTTGCTTGGCGTGTCACATCATATCCACCTACTTCTATCCGTCCTTGGGACGGTTTCGTGAGTGTAGTCAGCATCCGAATTGTGGTTGATTTACCCGCACCGTTCGGGCCAAGTAAAGCAAATATCTCCCCCGCTTCAATTTGGAATGATAGGTCATTGACTACAGGTACATTGTTGTAAAACTTGTAGACATTTTCTAAAAAGACAGCAGCAGTCACGTCGCTTCGCTCCGAATTAAAAATTAAAAATTAAAAATTAAAAATTAACCAACTCATAAATAAATTTAGTTGCTCTGTATCCTTTTCTGTTCGGTCATGGATAAACTTGCTCGCACCAGTTCATAATCAAGACTACCATTCTGATTACATCAAACTAAATATATTTTATTAACCCTTAGATAACTCAATCTTTACTTGTTGACATAACAAGGTGTGATAAACACTTATCCTGTAATACTTTAGTTTAAGGTTGCTGTTATTTAGTATGGAATGTCATCACCCATTGAAGCTAAATCGGCGTCAGTTTTTGCTACATTCAGCTATCACTGCTGGTGGAATTATTTCCACAAACTTTGTCGCTAAATCACCAGTTTTTGGCGAAGCACCTGCAATTATCACCTCTGATAGAATGCGTCCTGGCATACCTTATGGTGTAGCTAGCGGAGATATATCTAACGATAGCATCGTGATTTGGAGTCGGAGCGATCGCCCCGCCAAAATGATTGTAGAATATTCTACCAGCGAATCTTTTCGCAACGTGCAGCGAGTTGTGGGGCCCAATGCTTTAAAAAATAGCGACTTTACAGCACGACTTTATCTGAAGAATCTACCACCAGACCAAAAATTATTTTATCGGGTGATTTTCCAAGATTTAGATTATCAACGGACTTGCAGCGCTCCTTTTTATGGTACTTTCCGAACACCCCCCAAATCTGGACGAGATATATTCTTTGTTTGGGGTGGCGACACCGCCGGTCAAGGATGGGGAATTAATCCTGAGTTTGGTGGAATGAAAATTTACGAAACTATGCGCCAACTTCATCCCGACTTTTTCATTCATTCTGGCGATAATATTTATGCTGATGGCCCCATCCAATCAGAAGTAACTTTAGACGACGGCACTATTTGGAAAAACATCACGACACCAGAAAAATCAAAAGTAGCAGAAACTCTCACAGAATATCGTGGTAACTATATCTACAATTTGCTAGATAAAAATATCAAGCGTTTCAATGCTGAAGTTCCCATATTGGCACAGTGGGACGACCACGAAACAAGAAACAATTGGTATCCTGGGCAAATTATCCTCAACGATGACCGTTATACAGTTAAGGATGTTAACTTACTAGCTCAAAGGGCAAGACAAGCATTTTTAGAATATCTGCCTATTGGATATGAAAGCAATAATCCAGATAAAGCGAAAATTTATCGCTCTTTCAACTATGGCCCATTATTAGACATTTTCATGCTGGATGAGCGCACCTACCGGGGGCCAAATTCCCCCAATAATCAGCCAGTACCAAGTAAAAAAACAGACTTTTTGAGCAAAACCCAAGTGGAATGGTTGAAAAGGCAACTGCTGTCATCAAAAGCAACATGGAAAGTGATTGCTAGTGATATGCCTTTGGGACTGATAGTTAAAGACGGTAGCACTGATTTTGAAGCTTGGGCTAATGGAGATGGCCCAGCTTTAGGAAGAGAATTAGAACTTGCCGATTTACTACGATTTATCAAAAACAAGAATATCCAGAATGTTGTTTGGTTAACTGCTGATGTACATTACGCAGCAGCTCACTATTACAACCCCGCCAAAGCAAAGTTTAGTGACTTTAAGCCTTTTTGGGAGTTTGTCGCCGGGCCACTTAACTCTGGCACATTTGGGCCAAACGAATTAGAAAATACTTTTGGCCCACAATTGATATTTCAAAGCCTCCCTCCAGGTACAAAAGCAAATCGACCACCAAGTGAAGGTTTGCAATTCTTTGGAGGAGTCAAAATTAATGGAAATACGAAGGTGATGACGGTAACATTGCGTAACTTGGCTGGGAAGACTGTTTACAGTGTAGATTTACCGCCAGAAAAATAAATCGCCAAAATCATAGTGAGATGTAGCCAGTTAGATAGAGTAATTACACAATTTTTTACTTTGTCTGCTGGCTTTGCTGTTTTTTGGGTGGGATGTTGAAGGATAAAAAAATTGTGCAATGCCTGCGGCGGGCTTTGCCTACGCTACTGTTAAGAGCTAAATTTAAGTAGGTAGAGTTTTGGAGTTGATCATGCTTAAGCAACTCATCTTAGAGAACTGGAAAAGTTTCCGTTATGCCGAGCTTCCACTTGACCCGTTGACTGTTGTGATTGGGACAAATGCAAGTGGTAAGTCTAATGTAGTTGAAGCTTTGGAATTTTTACAAAGAATAGCTAGAGGTGAAAATATTGAAGTAGCTTTAGCAGGAGATAAAACACTTCCATCTATTCGCGGTGGTGTAGAATGGGCTGCAAGAAATGGTGAAAATGAGTTTACATTAAAGATACTAGTTGCAGATAATGATGGTAAAGTAGATTATCTTTACAGAATCACATTAAAAACAAGACCAACTCTTAATAATTTAACAGAAAAAATAACTATTCTTCAAGAAGATCATGAATATTTTCCCATAGAGTTTGGATTATCAGGTGATAAATTTTCTGCAAGAAGTTCCTTGCTTAATCGTAGTGATTTCTATGGACTACCATTACATTTTATTGAATCTAATTTTATTTCTGAACAATCAAAAAAAGAATTATATCAGTCAAATTATTTCAAAAAAAATAGCGTTAACATAATTAATAATATAATTTTGCCAACAATTGAAAATATTTTAGTTCTTAATCCAGTTCCTTATAAAATGCGGAATTATTCACGTCTCTCTGATAATTTAGAAAGCGATGGTTCTAATATTGCTGGTGTACTAGCAGCATTGGATGGTGAACAAAAAGCCGAAGTTGAATCAACTCTATCAGCCTACATTAAAGATTTACCAGAAGGTGATATTAAAAGAGTATTTGCAGAGCCAGTCGGTAGACTTAAAACTGATGCAATGCTCTACTGTGAAGAAGAATGGAAACCTGGAGAGATGACACTAATAGATGCTAAAACTATGTCAGATGGAACTCTCCGTTTTATCGCAATTCTTACAGCATTGCTTACTCGACCCGAAGGTAGTCAACTGGTAATTGAAGAAATAGATAATGGGCTTCATCCATCACGTGCAGGATTACTTGTAAGAATACTGCGAGAAATTGGCAGTAAAAGAAAAATTGATATTTTACTTACTACCCATAACCCAGCTTTACTTGATGCTTTAGGCCCAGAGATAGTTCCTTTTGTGCTTGTCGCACACCGCGATTCTGAAACTGGAGAAAGCAAGCTTACACTTTTAGAAGATATTGATAATTTTTCTAAGTTATTTGCATCATATTCTTTGGGTGATATGACAACTAAGGGTGCAATTGAAAGAAGCCTTTCTCGTAATGAATAGTTACTAATATGAGAAAGGTACTACTCATCGATACATCGCTTTTATGCGTTTGGTTAGAAGTTCCCGGTAGAGAAACTGCTGGTAATAATGAATGGGATTATCAGCGTGTAAATCAAAAAATTCAGGCAGAAATCGACAAATCAACAACGCTGGTACTTCCTTTAGCTGCTGTTATAGAAACGGGTAATCACATTGCACAGGCTAAAACAGCAAATTCAGAAAGTAAACGTATAGCAGCTCATAAATTTGCTGAAATCATAACTTATGCGGCTGATGAAACCACACCTTGGGCTAAGTTCCGTGAGCAAATTGTCCTTTGGGAGGAGGAAGAATTGAAAAACTTAGCCGCTAAATTCCCCAATCAAGCTGTAGAAAAGACTTCTATGGGTGATGCTAGTATTGTCATCTTGGGTTGGCACTATCACCAAAAGGGTTTCTATGTAGAATTTTTGACTGATGATGACAAACTAAAATCTCAAGAACCACCGCCACCGCAGCCACCTACGCGTCGTAGCAGTCGAACAAAAAGGTAAAATATCCTTGAGTTTTGGAAATTTGATTATGTCTCAGACTCCTGCTTACAGTTGCAGGCTACTGTTTAGAGAAGTAAAGCATTATCTTGTATAATCAACAATTAATGACTCCCCTTGATGGGGAGTGATTTAATATCAGTTCGCTAGCTAAGATGAAATTGGTACATTTTTAAATGCGGCTGTATCTGGCACAAAAATGTCCAAGTTATTAACACCATCGGGAACTCTTAGCCAGATATAAGCATCTGCGGAGGCTTGTGGACGTACTGGAAACAAAGAAACGCTTCCTGTTGAGCGATTAAGAGCAACTCCTTTGTAGGTTACGCTAGTCTCAGGATTGCGGGCTGTTGTACTAGCTACCGAGATAATATCGCTACCAACAACTCCGTCTGTGGCAAGGCGACGAATCCGCATTTGCAGATTTACCACATCACGGTTTCCAGTTTCTGGATCTTTAATTCGTTTTGCTGAAAGTAACTCAACTTCTGCCTTTTTGCCAAAAGCAGGCTGCACAAATTGGCCAGGACTAATTGCTGAAGTTGTAGCACTAGCTGGGGATGGTGAGACAGTTGCTTCTGGAGAAGTTGTAGCTATAGGACTTGGGACTTGAGTGGGAATGGTGTTACTGGCTGTACTAGTAGTATTTAGTGTTTGCCGTAACATAAAAACTTCATAAGCTACATAGCCGCTACATCCCAAAGCCAAAGTAGAGAGTAATACAGCTACACCAGATAAAAATGTACTCACACCATTGCCTCGATTTCGTATTTCTGTATATGCAGGTTGACTTGGGTTTCGATTTTGTAGTCCCATAAATTATGTTAGTGCGTAGGCGCAGCCCGTCGTAGACATCGCCTATGTATGAAACATGTGAACATCTTCCCTATACTAATTAAGTAACTTTACTGAGCTAATTCTTCTCTCTCCGGAAAGAAATTGTTTGCAAAGTAAAAATATCTGTCTTTGGGATAAGGAAAATTGGTGAGACTTAAGACTTTAAATCAACCACTGGGTGTTTTATTAATATTTTTGACTAGCCAGATAGGATTGAGTTCTATTGCGAAAGCACAAACCCCAGTTGCACCAACAACTACCACAAAATCAATTTGCTCTAGCCAACTGGGAACAGCGATAGATGCTGTAATCAATCGTCCCTTATTTAGTCGGGGACGCTGGGGAATTTTGATACAACCTCTGTCAACGGGGCCAACTCTTTACAGTCGAGATGCTCAAAAATATTTTACTCCTGCGTCTAACCTCAAATTGCTGACAACAGCAGCCGCGTTGCAGGAATTGGGTGCTAATTTTCGGATTCGCACCTCTATTTATCAGAATGGCAATGGTGTTTTACGTGTTGTCGGCAGGGGAGATCCTAGTTTAAGTGATACTGAACTGCAAAAATTGGCACAGCAGTTAAAACAGAAAGGTATTACTCAAATTCAGCAGTTGAGTGCTGATGATAGTTATATTCAAGGTGATATTGTTAACCCCACCTGGCAATGGGAAGATGTGCAGTCAAGTGATGGTGTACCAGTCAGCAGCTTTATTCTGAATCAAAATATTTTTAGCTTTAAACTTGTACCACAGGCTGTAGGTAAATCTTTGCAAGTGCTGTGGATCGATCCTGGGGAAGCAAAACAGTGGCGGATAATTAATCAGTCAATAACCGTCCCTCAAAATCAACCGAGCTACGTCAATGTCACCCGCGAATTATCAGGAACAGTATTACGAATTCAAGGACAACTGACAACGAATTCTGAAGAATCTTTAATAGATTTGCCTGTAGTTGACCCTAATTATTACTTCTTACGACGTTTTCGTACTGCCTTAGCAACAGAAAAAATTACTTTGGCACAGACATTAGTAGTAAATGGTGGTGTGAATCAAAGGGAAATAGCATTTGTAGAGTCGCCACCTTTAGCTGAATTATTAGCAGAAACTAATTTAAATAGTAATAATCTTTATGCTGAAGCATTGCTGAGAGCATTAGCTGTGAAAAAGACTAGACTGAAAAATCAGACTAGTGCTGATGTCGGTTTAGAAGTTGTCAAAGCAAGTTTAACTAAATTGGGAGTCGATCCAGCTAATTACATTTTGGTCGATGGTTCAGGTTTATCACGTCGTGACTTAGTGACACCAGAAGCTTTTGTACAAACTCTGCGGGGAATGGCAAAAACCCCAACAGCATATATATATCGCGCATCTTTACCCGTGGCTGGTAAAAGTGGAACTCTGAAAGGCCGCTTTCAAAGTACATCTGCTGAGGGTATTGTGCAAGCAAAAACAGGTACGTTAACGGGTGTAGTTTCTCTATCTGGATATATGAATGCGCCGAAATATGAGCCGCTAGTTTTTAGTATTATCGTCAATCAGTCGAATCAGTCTGCAACAGTTATACGGCAGGCAATTGATGAAGTTGTTGTCTTGTTAACACAATTGCAGCATTGTTAATATTATACTTTTCACTCCTAACTTGTTTCATGCCAGCCAAAATCTTACCACCGCCCTTAAAACCTGGAGACTTACTACGAGTAATTGCCCCTAGTGGTGCTTTGCGAGAGTTCGAGGAATTTAAACAGAGTCTAGAAATTTGGCGATCGCGTGGCTACAAATTAGAAATCAGTCCCCAGATAGATGACAAATGGGGTTATCTAGCTGGAACAGACGAAACCCGTCGTCAACAGCTAGCAGCAGCATGGCAAGATCCTGATTGTCGTGGTATTCTCTGTGCCAGAGGTGGTTTTGGCAGCACCCGCATCTTAGAAAATTGGAATTGGCCATCAGGGCTTCCCAAGTGGCTTATAGGCTTTTCTGATATCACAGCTTTATTATGGAGCCTTTATACAGCAGGAATTTCCGGCGTTCACGGCCCTGTAATGACAACTTTGGTAGATGAGCCAGATTGGTCAATTAAGCGATTATTTGATTGGATAGAAGGTGGTTCTTTTACCCCTCTTAAAGGTTGCGGTTGGGGTGGTGGTGTAGTGAATGGTACTTTATTACCAGGGAATCTGACGGTGGCTACTCACCTTTTAGGTACACCAATCTTGCCACATCTGGATGGTGTAATTCTGGCGTTGGAGGATGTTACCGAAGCACCTTATCGCATCGATAGGATGCTGACACAGTGGCGTTTGAGTGGTGCTTTGTCTCAAGTCTGCGGTATTGCTTTAGGCGGTTTTACTCGTTGTGAAGCGCCACCAACTATATCTAGTTTTAGTGTAGAAGAAGTATTGCGCGATCGCTTAGGTGATTTAGGGATTCCCATTGTCTCCGATTTGCCTTTTGGCCACGATAGTCCCAATGCAGCATTACCAGTGGGTGTAGAGGTAACTTTAGATGGAGATGCGGGAATATTAGCGATCGCGCATCCACATTAAGTTAAAATCAGAACTCAAATAAATATATCTCTCCCACTTGTTCGCGATCAAAATCTGTTGCTTTTTCCCAATCAAAATCTTTATGGCCTAACTCGGCCATTTGTTCTTGTCCTGCTGCTAACTTTTTTTCTAGTGTTTCTGAATCTAAATGTAAAAATTCCTGTAAATGTTTTTTTAAGTTAAATGAATTTTGCCAATAATCGCTTAAGAAAACTGGAGCGGGATACTTAACCATGAATTTTAACTATTATCATTAATTCAATAATTTATATCTTAAACTGAATCAATCTTTTCTACTTACTTTTTTTCAAAAAACTAAATTTTAATAATTCTGTAGACATACCCACTAATCTGGGTTATAGTCCTAAAAGTAAAAATAGGGTAAATGCCATTTTCAGGGCAATAATGTTTAAGTAGTGTTTTATAAAGTCTGCAAAATTGCCTGAGGGGATCAACCAGTCTAGTGTAAATCACGGTAAAATTTACTTACCTTTACTGTACAGCAAGTATTGCGCAATGCCATTGGTGGGTGTAGCCATCGCTTGCTTGATGCCGATTATGGCATATTGAATATCAGTGAATAAATTACAAATAGTATCATTATTTGATTGTAATGCTATGTTGTTAGTAAGTAGGTAGACATAATTGAATATAAAATAAACTTCTAGTTTGCAATGAGCGATTTCTCGCTCAGAGCAAGGATTATCAAGACTAAAGTCCTTACTACAAACTTTAAATTTATTTATGCCTAGATACTTACGAAAAATTTTCAACTAGTTACAAATTAAACATCTAACTCTTATGAGTCCTATTGTCTTTGACTTTAGTCCCGAAATTTCAGTTATACTTTGTACCTACAACCGAGAAAAATATTTGAATATTTGCATCAATAGTGTTATTGCTCAAACTTTTAAAGATTGGGAACTGTTGGTAGTTGATGATGGTAGCCAAGATAATACTTTTGAAATTGTTAATCCATATTTGCAAAAATTTAATAATATACGTTATTTAAAACACCAAAATAAAAAATTGGGGTACTCTAAAAACGCTGGAGTTCAAGCATCCTTTGGCAAATACATTACATTTATTGACAGCGATGATACATATAAATCCAATCATCTAGAGTCGAGACTTAAATACATGCAAGCTAATCCAGAAATTGACTTGATTGAAGGAGGATTTTTCTCTGAAGAAGAGATTTTTGTAGCCGATTATTTTCAACCAGGTCAAATAATTAATTTACGCGAATGTGTTTTAGGCCCGACATTTTTTGGTAAGAGGCGAGTATTTTTTGAATTGCAGGGATTTAATAATATTCCCTATGGAGAAGATACAGACTTTTGGAAACGGGCAGACAAAATTTTTAAAACTCAAAAAGTTACAGAACCACAAACCTACGTTTATACGAGAGCAGAAACAAGCATTACCAAGGATGTTTTAGAACAGCGTTCATTAACCTAAAAACTTTAATTCAGTTTGTCTCGATCCACTCAGTATAACGTTACCTGCAACTATGCATATTTGTCATATAGTTTTGAATAACATTGGTGGAGCGCCAAAAGTTGCTGATTCGCTAATTTCTTCTCAATCCAAAGCTGGCTACCAAGTCTCTACTATGGTGCTTACTGTTTTAGAGCCACAATGGATAGTATCTTTTAAAGCGGCTAAAACTGTGATTGTTATGAAAGTTGCAGGTACTCTATTTATTATTGGGGGGATAATACACCAAATATGGGTAGCGATAAAATTAAGCAGGGTTATTGCTGAACAAAAACCGGATATTATTGTTTGTCATACTGCATTTATTACTAAACTATTTTATCTATCTAAATTCATCCCTGGCAGTTTCTCTGTTCCATACATTAGCTATATTCACGGTGATTATATTTCTGAATCACGGCTTGAACTTAAAATAAACCCTATCAGCGCCTTGATTCAAAAATTATTTATAAGTCTTGCTAGTAGAATTGATATGCTTGCGCTTCAGCAAGCTAATGGATTAATATTTGTTTGCAAGTCTCTCTATCAAAGATTCGCAAACATTGGGTTTAACCATCATCGAATAGTGATATCCTACAATCCAACAATAGATGATATTAGTAACCAACCTCTCCATCCTACAGCCACATCTTGGTTTAACAACTCGCAGTTGATTACATTTGTATGTGCTTCTAGGTTTCACCATCAAAAAGACCATAAAATCTTACTCAAAGCATTTGCTAAAGTTAGTCAAAATCACTTAAATATCCGGTTAATTTTGTTAGGAGAAGGTGATTTAGAGACAGAGATACAAGCTCTAGCAAAGTTTTTAGCTATTGATGAAATTGTGCTGTTTGCTGGTTCTGTTCTCAATCTTAGAGCTTATTTTTCACTATCTAGAGCAGTTATACTTGCTTCCCATTTTGAAGGCTTACCACTGGTTCTTGTAGAAGCTGTAGCTAGTGGTGTAACGTTTATTGCCACTGATTGCCCAGTTGGCCCACGTGAGATTTCTGAAGTACTTAAATGTGGGAAAATAATATCACCAAGTAATGTAGATACGTTAGCAGAAGCTATTATTGACCATATAAAAACTCCTCAAGAGAAGATTGAATGCTCTGAAAAAATTGCACAATTATTTAGTGCGGCTAGCTGTGCTGAAAGATTAGAAGTTTTGAGAAAGCAAATCATTTCAAAATGAGTATAATTGAATAATATACTATTTTACTAATGTTTATATCTAAAAAATTTGTATGAATACTAACTTTTTAGCTACCAGAATTAGAGATTTATGGTGTTACTTGATAAATTCGGCTCGGCAGTTTTTTATTTTAGGAATCATTCTAAGTTTGTGTCTGATATTCTTATCTAGTTGTCAGGGGATAAGACAAAAGGAAGATGGGGTAATTCATCTGACACTATGGCAAGCTATTAATCCCCCTGCAAATCGAGATATATTTCAAAAACTAGTAGATAAATTTAATCAAACTCATCCTGATATTCAGGTACAATCTATCTTTGAGAGTGAACCTCAATTACCAAAAATATTGACATCAGTGGTTGCCAATGTACCACCAGACCTGCTGTCATTCCATCCTGAATATACAGGTCAATTTGTGGAATTAGGGGCACTTCGACCTTTAGAAGATTGGTTGGATAAATCGCCCCTCAAGTCAGACATTAGACCTAACTTATTGCCAGAAATGCAGTTAGATGGTCACATTTGGTCAGTGCCAATGCACACCAGTAATATTGGTATTTTTTACCGTCCTAAACTTTTTGAAGCTGCGGGAATTACAGAATTACCCAAGACTTGGGATGAATTGAGACAAGTTGCCAAAAAATTAACTATAGACCGCAATGGGGATGGGCGCCCCGAACAGTATGGTATGTTACTGCCTTTAGGAAAAGGAGGATGGACTGTATTTAGTTGGTTCCCGTTTTTATTTGGTGCAGAGGGAGAGGTTGTAACTAATAATCGCCCCAATTTAACGAATGCGGGTGCGATCGCGGCCTTACAATTCTGGCAAGACCTGATAAAAGATGGTTCAGTAATGCTTTCTGCCCCAGAACGAGGTTATGAAGAGGAAGCTTTTCTTACAGGTCGTGTTGCGATGCAGATAACAGGCCCTTGGACGTTAATTATGAAATCTGAGGTCGATCATCAGGTATTACCCATACCAGCAGGTGTCAAAGCTGCTACAGTCACAGGTACTGGAAATTTTTTTGTGATGAAGACCACACCAGTAAGAGAGCAAGCAGCATTCAAATTTTTAGAGTATGTTTTGAGTGAGGAATTCCAAACCGAATGGAGTATAGGGACGGGTTTTTTGCCAGTTACCCTTACATCGGCTCAAAGCAAAGCTTATCAGCAATTCATTAATGAAAAACCAGTATTAAAAGTGTTTTTTGACCAGTTACCTGTGGCACATTCTCAACCAATAATTGCTGGATATAGCCGTCTTTCTGAGAGTCTTGGTCGAGCTATAGAAGCGACGGTACTAGGAGAGTCTGCTGAAAAAGCCCTCAAGAAAGCACAAGAGCGTTTAGATTTGATTTGGGATGACAAATAAATAGAACTAGTGGTGAGTGCTGTTTTTTAACTAGAAGTCCTATAGGGGCTGCCTTCTGCCTCCAAACCTGTAGCTTTGTACTTCATAGAAAAGAAAACTATTGTAATTAACTACCAGCATTGGTAAGAATTCCTACAAGCACTCGCACTAATTCTTCCAAACCTTCTGGAACGCGATAAAGTTTGATATCTTGCATGACCCGTTTATCTTGCCGATAAAATATTCCAAATCGCCAATCTTCTCCATTTGTTACAGCACCGTACAAAGTTGGTGTTTGCGAATCTGTCCATTGGTCGAGTGCTATCAATTCAATTGCAAGTTGAGTAAATCCCCAGCTTAAATCGGATTGCTTGGCTTCGACTACTAACAGGGAATTGGAAGATGAAATATAGTAATCAAAACTCCCTTTGAGTTGTTCGCTAATATTAATGGGGTACTCAATGTTTAGTTGAGTTTGCGTTTGGTCGCAAATTTCCAACAAAATAGGAGCAATTAAAACTTCACGTTTTGCAGCTTCACTGATAAAATTTACGCGCATGATATTGCGCCGTAAGTAACGCTGCAAAAATTCTAAATAGTCAATTACGCCTGAATATTGTGGTAGTTGTAGCGATGCGCGTTCGTAACTACATCCCAGTTCCGCCAAGATATCTGCTGGAGTATATGGTAATTCAAAATACTTACTAAATGTATAACTTTGATCGGGTTGGAGAATGCGCGGGCGAGTCATAAATATTAAGGTTATAGAATATATCGATAAAAGTCAGGAAGAAACTCCAGTTTTGGGATGTAAATTTCTTTTTAATGTACACAAACCAATTGCTGGTATGGCTCCTAAAATCGCTGCTGTCAGTCCTTGTCCACTCCAATATAGTATGGGAGTACGGTAGGTTTCTGGAATCAAATTTTGCATAATAAAAAGCAACCAAACCAAAATAGTAATCCAGAAAAAAGAGATTGAGGGTAAAAAATTCCACCACCAAATGCCTGCTGTATATCGCCTCAACACCAGCCATTGGCAAATTCCTAGCCAAATTCCAGAAATTATATATGCGATCGCAGACAAAAATCCAAAAATCAAGGTATCTTCAGAAGATGATGAGGCAATGGTTGAAATGTAGTTAATCCAGGCTGTAGAAACGCCGTTGGCAATTAGCCAACCGACACTAGTAGCAAATAGCCACTGCCAACCCGGTAAATATCGGTAAAGCACAAGAGCTTGGTCAGCAGCGAAAATCACGGCAAATACAACGTTACTAAGACTTCTAACCAAAATACTCCATGTTTGTGGTTGATTAGCAACGTTAGATGAGAGACTTTGGAGAATAATTTTCTCTAAAGCGATACTGGCAACGCCACCGACAACCCATCCAATGAGGGTCATTACGGTAAACTGAATAAAGAACCTCTGTCGCTGCGATCGCGGAATCAAATACTTTCCTGGATTAGGCTCATTATTAGCAGATGCAACACGATCGGAACTGTTAGAGTCAGTTTGCATAAGAAGTTAGGGGAGTGAGGGAAAAGGGAGATCGCAAAGATAGGGGAGCAGGGGGAGAATTAACTAATGCCCTGTTTGGCCAATCCTCAATTAAATATTGATTCTTGTTTTACTCTATTTCTCAATCACAGTCTTTATTTTCCATTCCCCACTCGCCACTCCCCACTTCCCCAAGGCGAGAATCTTATGTCAATAATAATGGTCTATTCTCAATAGAATCTCATTAACCTATTCTTACTGCTAAAGATTTAGGGGTAGCTCACAATACGGTTCGGATAAGCTCTTGAGACCGGGGAGGCTGGCGTTGCAGAGGAGGAAAAAAGTTAATTCTTCCTCCCTTGCCTCTCTTCTCCCCCTGCCTCAAAAGCTTACCTCAACAGATAAATTTGTTAACCGAACCGTATTGGGGTAGCCCATCGTAGACATCGCTTTGAGCCTGAGAAACTAAACCAAATGGTAAATAGTGATTTTTTGTTGGTTTTTAACCTTGGTTGCGATCGAGAGTAATTTAGATGTGTTTGTACTGCCTACTACAATTGCACAATAACCTTCACTTAATCTTTAAAAATATTTTAGTATATACACCGTATCTTTTGCGAGTTATAAAAATCAAAATAGGATTACAAAGTATCAAGCTCAACTTATATATTCGAGCTTGTTTTACCCAACAAAAGTCATATATAAAGGGCTAATAATCTTTGTGATTTTTTCTAATTTGTTGGAGTAATGAAACCAGTTTTTCATAGCTAGGTTTCAAGAAAAGTTCAATCTTAATTATCTTTGTCTTTTTCAAGGTTTATTACTAGAATGTTGAAAAAAATTTCCTTGGCTTTACTCGGAATGACTGCTGTAGTCATGAGTGCGAATCCAGCTAGTGCGGTAACTCTGCAAGTCAATAGTGGCCCGTTCTCTAGCTACGCTGATGCCAAAACTGTCACCTTTGACGATGGCACAGCAAACGATCCTAATGGATTTGTTACTTACTCTAATATTACTAGTAACATTGTTCAAGGTAGCGTATCTAGTCAATACGCCTCACCTTATGGAGATAACACCAAATTTCTAACAATTGCTCCAGTAGGTAGTAATGTTGCAGGCGACAGTGGTTTGGTCAATATTAAGTTCAAAGAAGCTGTTAATTACTTCGGTTTTTATGCAGGTTCATTAGATGATTATAACTTTGTTGACATTTACAAAGGCGATCAGTTATTAAAGACTTTTAGTGGTGCAGATGTGCCAACTGCTATAGCTAATGGTAGTTGGACTAGCTCTCAAGCTAATATGTTTATCAATCTTGTAGGTGATACAGGAGAATCATTTGACCGAGTTGTGATGCGCTCAAATGGTGTTGCCTTTGAAACAGATAACCACGCCTATAGACTAGCCAGCGTTCCTGAACCTAGTGCGATGTTAGGTGTGTTAGCAATAGGTGCTTGTGGTATGATGTCAGTCTTCAAACGCTCACAACATAAAGCGATAGTGAAAGCATAAATTTATCCAGATCCCTGGTGAAAATCCTTAAGGATGTGTCTCTATGCATGACATAGAGACACATTTTTTTATGCAGTTTTCCTCACACATTCCCCTGATGCAGAAGTGAGAGGTGTATTGCTACGTGGGACTAGCCAAAAAAACAATAAATTGTAGCGCTTGCTGGCATTAATACTGTAGTCAAGCCAACCGAGCGCTCATATCCAATAATCAAAATATTATAAAATATTACTATTATGCCCTGCTATTCACCTTTTCCTGAAAACCTGCTGGAAAAGCGTAATCCCAGAATGATAAGCTAAACAGTGGCATAAATAGGATGAAGTAATAAATGGGTGTTTATTCAACGACTCCTCATCTCTTACGGGCTGCTCGTGGTGAAGTAGTAGATCGTCCCCCTGTATGGATGATGCGACAAGCGGGACGATATATGAAAGCATATCGAGACTTAAGAGAAAAGTATCCTTCGTTTCGCGATCGCTCCGAAATTCCAGATGTAGCAATTGAAGTTTCTTTGCAACCCTGGAGAGCTTTCCAACCAGACGGAGTAATTTTATTTTCTGATATTGTCACCCCATTACCTGGTTTGGGGATTGACATGGATATTGCCGAAGGTAAAGGGCCAATCATTCACTCGCCCCTCCGCACTCAAGAACAAATTGAACGTCTGCATCCTTTAGAACCAGAAGCAGCTCTACCATTTATCAAGACAATTTTGCAAGCGTTGCGTTCGGAAGTAGGCGATAAATCAACGGTGTTGGGTTTTGTGGGTGCGCCGTGGACATTAGCAGCTTATGCAGTTGAAGGAAAAGGTTCTAAAACCTACTCCATCATCAAAAACATGGCATTCTCAGATCCGGCGATACTGCATCAATTATTAGCTAAATTAGCAGATGCGATCGCCATCTATGCCCGCTACCAAATTGACTCTGGCGCTCAAGTTGTGCAAATGTTCGATTCTTGGGCGGGTCAATTGAGTCCTCAAGATTATGACACCTTTGCTCTCCCCTATCAGCAGCGAGTTTTCCAGCAAGTCAAGCAAACCCATCCCGATACACCTTTGATTTTGCTAGTTAGCGGTAGTGCGGGTGTGTTGGAAAGAATGGGACAATCTGGCGCTGATATTGTCAGTGTAGACTGGGCAGTGGATATGGCAGATGCAAGAGCCAGATTGGGTAAGCAAATGAAAGTTCAAGGAAATCTTGACCCAGGCGTGTTATTCGGCTCTAAACAGTTTATTCGCGATCGCATCCTCGATACGGTTCGCAAAGCTGGGAATTGGGGTCATATTCTCAATCTCGGTCACGGTGTTTTACCAGAAACTCCAGAAGAAAATGTCGCTTTCTTTTTTGAAACTGCGAAGGAATTGAATCTTGCAGGAGTTAAGGGTTAGGAGTTATGAGTTATGAGTTATGAGTTATGAGTTATGAGTTATGAGTTATGAGTTGCAAGTTATGAGTTGCGAGGTACAAAGTTATCTTTTATTCTTAACTCCTTACTTCTTACTCCTAACTTTATAAATAACTCCTGATAGGGAACTTTTAACTTAATTCTTAACTCTTAACTCCTAACTTCTAACTTATTAAAATCTTATTATGAGCCAGAAACGGATTTTAGTGACTGGTGCAAGTGGTTGTGTAGGTCATTATTTAACAGAAGCCTTAATTAAAGAAACAAATCACGAACTGTATCTATTAGTTAGGAACCCAAGCAAACTGCAAGTTGATACCAAGGCACGTTCAGGTATCAACGTTTTACAAGGTGATATGCAAAATATTCGCCAGTTTGCCGATTTGCTATCCACAATTGATACAGCCGTACTCACAGCCACAGCTTGGGGTGGCGAGCAAACATTTGATATTAATGTCGTCAAGACTATAGAGTTACTCGAACTCCTAGATCCAGAACGTTGTCAACAGGTAATTTATTTTTCGACAGCTAGCGTTTTGGATCGCTACAATCAACCATTAAAAGAAGCCGGGGAAATTGGGACAGATTATATCCGTTCTAAATATGAGTGCTTAGAGAAAAAAGAAAAATTAGCGATCGCACCCAAAATTACCACAGTTTTTCCCACTGTAGTATTTGGCGGTGATGCGAATAAACCTGATTCTGCTGTCACATCTGGTATTGCAGAAGTGACAAAATATATCAATTTGATTCGCTTTTTAGAAGCAGATGGCAGTTTTCACTTTATCCACGGACGAGACATTGCCACTGTTGTGCGATATCTGATCGATCGTCCTGCTAAAGATAATCAACCACGTAGGCTTGTTTTAGGTCAAGCACCATTAACTGCTAATCAAGCAGTGGAAGAAGTTTGTGCTTATCTGGGCAAAAAGATTTACTTTCGTATTCCCATATCTATAGCATTGGCTAATTTGATTATTGTTCTATTCCGCATTCGCATGGCCGCTTGGGATCGGTTTTGTATGAACTATCGACATTTTACATACGAAAAATTCATCAATCCCGATAGTTTCGGCTTACCAAATTATTGTGCAACCATGAGTGATGTTTTGAAAATTAGCGGTGTTAAACGTGTATGAAATATCTATTATTTGCTAATGATAGCGGTCATTTCTTGCGAAGATAAGCCGACACAAGCTGCCAATTCTTCCAATGTCAATCGTTCGCGTGTGTTTGCTTCTAACAAAGACGTTGCAGCTGCAACGTAATCAGGATTAGCAAGATGATTGACATTCTTAGGAAAACTTGTTTGGGAATAAAGATTGGCAATGTCAGAACTTCCAGTAATTTTTTGTATTTGATAAGTGGCAATTAAAGCTGCTTGACGGGCTTGGAGATAGGCAACATAATATTGCACGATAGCTAATCTTTTTTGCTGTCTAGCTTCCTTCCAACGAGCTTGCAAAACAGGAAGCTGCCCAAAAGTACTAATGAATTTAATCGGGTCAACTGTAACGGTTAAGGAAAAACTGTTTGAGCGCTCAGATGGGGAATCTGGTGATGTTGAGATCGTACTTAGAGCCGGAGATAATTCGATAGCTAAGACATCTCTAAAAGCATTCAATCCCATTGCAGCTTTTGTTTCCAGCACTTGGGCTGAGTTGCGTTCAGCAATAGCTACTAATCGATCGATGATTTTGAGATCCTGCTGTGTAATCTCAGTTTGAAGGAGATTACGTTGATTACTAGAACTAGATTTATCTTCGGATGCAACCACAGGAAATGTAGTACTGACAAATGTAACGGCAAGGAGAATCCTGAAACTTTGTGCAAAAGCTTTTGAGAGCCATTGTGCGATCATCTGATTGATTTATTCGGAAGCCTACACTTGTTTTCTAATTTGCTTCTCTTTTCACGATACAGCTAAATGACAATAATTCTTATATATGTGGGAGTCTTTTTAAGGAAATCCTAGTAAACTGTGGCGAAAGTTTACCTACCTTTAACCAGTTGCTCAGAGCAACTTGTCTGGTTAATTGAGATGGTGGTTGGATTTACGCTGTGCTGTACTAGTCGTCCATTTAAGTTAAAAATATGAATGGTAAAATAAAACAACTTTAATAAAAAGTCAATAACTCTTTATTTTCGTTAGAGTGGGATAACAATCAAAGTGTGAGGATTGATACTACATGCGAATCCTGTTAGTGTATCCAATATTTCCCAAAACCTTTTGGTCTTATGAAAAAATCCTAGAGTTAGTCGATCGCAAGGTTTTATTACCACCTCTGGGTTTAGTAACAGTAGCCGCGATTTTGCCCCAAGAATGGGAATTCAAGTTGGTCGATCGCAACATCCGTGCAGCAACAGAAGCAGAATGGGCATGGGCAGATATAGTAATCCTCTCTGCGATGATTGTCCAGAAGCAAGATTTACTTGAACAAATCCAGGAAGCAAAAAAACGTGGCAAGTTAGTCGCAGTTGGCGGCCCCTACCCCACCTCTGTACCTCACGAAGTTGAAAATGTTGGCGCAGATTTTCTGATTCTGGATGAAGGGGAAATCACGCTGCCCATGTTTATTGAGGCAATAAAAAGGGGAGACACATCTGGCACTTTCCGCGCCACAGAAAAGCCTGATGTCACCAGCACACCAATACCCCGCTTTGACTTATTAGAATTGAATGCTTACGACATGATGTCGGTGCAATTTTCGCGTGGATGTCCTTTCCAATGCGAATTTTGCGACATTATTGTTCTCTACGGGCGCAAACCACGCACCAAAACCCCAGCGCAATTGTTAGCAGAGTTAGATTACCTCTATGAATTGGGTTGGCGGCGGGGTGTGTTCATGGTGGATGACAACTTTATTGGCAACAAGCGAAATGTAAAGTTGTTGCTGAAAGAGTTAAAAGTCTGGATGGCAGAACACAAATATCCCTTCCGATTTGATACGGAAGCTTCAGTTGACTTAGCACAAGATCCAGAAATGTTGGAGTTGATGGTTGAGTGCGGTTTCTCGGCGGTGTTTTTGGGAATCGAAACACCGGATGAGGATAGTTTGCAAATGACTAAGAAGTTTCAAAATACTCGTAGTTCTCTAACTGAGGCAGTGCAAACTATTACTAAAGCGGGATTGCGCCCAATGGCTGGGTTTATTATTGGGTTTGATGGCGAAAAAGCAGGCGCAGGCGATCGCATCGTCCGTTTTGCGGAACAAGCAGCAATTCCCTCAACTACCTTTGCCATGTTGCAAGCGTTACCTAACACTGCACTTTGGCATCGCCTGAAAAAAGAAGGAAGATTACGGGAAAATCAAGATGGCAACATCAACCAAACAACATTGATGAACTTCCTTCCCACCCGTCCCCTGGAAGAACTAGCCAGAGAATATATTGAGGCATTCTGTACATTATACGACCCAGTACAATATTTGGATCGTACCTATCGCTGCTTCTTGATGATGGGCTTGCCGAGTTGGAAAGCGCCAGCGAAAATGCCAGAGTGGGTAGTTATAAAAGCGTTGCTGATTGTGATTTGGCGACAAGGAATCAAACGGGAAACCCGTTGGAAATTCTGGCATCATTTATTTAGCATTCTCAAACGTAACCCTGGAGTTATTGAACATTACATCGCTGTTTGCGCCCACAACGAGCATTTTCTGGAATACCGCCAAATTGTGCGCGATCAAATTGAAAGTCAGTTAGCTGAGTATTTGGCACAAGGTGCAGAAAAACCTTATGTGCTAGTTAAGGAAAAAGCTGAGGAAAAAGCTGAAGCAGTAGTTAGTTAAATGTAGTAACGGTTAATAGGTAAAAGTGAAAAAATTACTTATTAGCCGTTATTAAAACCAGTATGCTATTCAAAGTATGATAGTCATAAATTGACACTTACTGAATGGCAAAAACACCAATCGCACTCTATCGGCAAGGTAATGCTAATTCTCCTAGAATGGAGAATGTTAGACCTAATAAAGATATTGCCACCTATAATAAAGATGGTCAAGTCTGGGTCATGACTACTTTACCAGACGGGACATCGCCCGGAGGAGTATCAACATTTACCACTCAAGGATATGGCAAAAACTGGTGGAAATTAGAATCCAATACTGAAATTCCAGAGCAAATATTGGTAAATGACCACGATAACCACTGGTTATGGAAACCTTCTAGAGCGATGTTGATAGATGAATACAAAGCAGCCTTGAAATTGGTAGATGAATTATTTTATAAAATAAGTTAATGCTAACAAAATTATAAATTTTTTATTTTGAATTTAGTTGAATTTTTTGTGACATAAAGCTATTTTATGTAGGTAAATTACAATGAATCTGTCGTTTAAGGACATAAAGTTTATCATTGAAGCCATCGATGGCCTGATTGAGAAATATCAAGAACGACTCAATCAAATCGAAGATATCGATGAGGACGAAGCTTCCGATCTTGGTAATGATACTATGTTTTTAGAGTCACTTCGTAGAAAACTAGTGAATAGTTTGAATAACAGTACTAATACCAATATCTTGGTAGGTAATGAAGTTGTCCAACCATCATCTCATGCTATAAGACAAGCTTCAAGAGGAGCAGAGGCAGTAGACCCAGGTAATGAAGTTGTCCAACCATCATCTCATCCTATGCCAGAAAAGCCGCGAGCATAGCAAAGATAAACATCAATAATTCTTAATTCAGTCAAGTGGTGCATTAGCCTTTGGCGTAACACACCCTATAAAAACTATTTTGCTTTTGCAATCCCAGTTATTTCAAAAATTAGCTCTGCTGCTTTACTGATTAACGAAGTGTTAATTTCAAGTTGATACTTGTCTTGTTTTAAAACCTCTGTTACAACTTTCGCCAAATCTGCATTACCTTTCCTCGCACCCAAACCATTAATTGCACATTCAATTTGCCTCGCGCCGCAACTTAAAGCAATGAGTGAATTATCTATCGACATGCCCAAATCATCATGACAGTGTACTGAAACTACAACTTCGTTAATATTGGGCACTCGATTAAAAATCATTTGCAGAAGTTGCAAAAACTCTTCTGGCGATGCCAAACCTAAGCTATCAGGAATACTAACAGTAGTAGCACCACTATTGATTGCAGTTTCAATAGATTTACACAAAAAATCTGGCTCACTTCTGGGGGCATCAAAAGCGCTCCATTCTACATCATCACAGTAATTGCGTGCGAGAGAAACACTCTCTTTGATTGTTGCTAATACTTCTTCTTTGGTTAATTTATACTGGTTTTTAATATTTACTGGAGTATAAGTGTGAATTCTGCCTCTGATTGCTGGTTTAATTGCTTCAGCAAGAGTGATTATTTCATTTGAATTTGAACTAGCTAGCCCACAAATAGTAGAATTTTTAATTATTTTAGAAATATTAAAGACTTCATCAAAATCTTTTTGAGAACTTCCTGGATAACCAACTTCAATAATATCTACTCCCATTTCTTCGAGTAATTGGGAGATAATAATTTTTTGTTGCAAATTCATCTTTACACCAGGCGTCAATTCTCCATCACGCATGGTGGTATCAAAAATAATTACTTTGTGATTATTTTCTGACATATTGGCTAGAGATAGCGATCGCTTACATCAAATACAATCTTAAGGAATATCCTCACTTAAGAAAACTGTCTCTAAATCCCGATAACCGCTGACAATACGTACAACTTCCACACCGCCATCAATAGGGCGATAAAATATTAAATAATCTTCTACTGGAAAACTCCGTAACCCGCGGGCAAAATTATCGAAACTTTGCCCGATATTAGGAAAATCAGCCGATGATAATACTAGGCGATTATTACTAATGACAAATGACAAATGACAAATGACAAATGACAAATTAGTTAATTCGCCGCTGTCTGAGCTTCTTGATAAATTATTTCTTGAAACTGGATTATATCTTTTTGTGGATCGGCGTGGCTAACTTTCACCACTATCTGTTCGCCCAACTTCACAGAACGTTTGAAAGCCATTGGCAACTGCAAGCCCAAATCTTCTAACAAAATTAGAGCTAAGTTGCTGTCTTCTCGCAACCACATCAACACTGTTACATCCCAAGTTTCCTCTGGATGACGGCGTAAATACTCTAGAGCATAATATCTATTAGTTTGTCGTTCCACCATCGTCACTTCTTGGGTGATGCTGGTGACAGTCATCATCACTTCTTTAAGTTGGTCTGCGGAAAATGGCAGAACTTCACCCCGCAAATGAGCTTTAATTTGAAAGTGGGTGAGTAAATCACTGTAGCGGCGGATGGGAGAGGTTGCTTGAGTGTAAGTATCCAAGCCCAAACCAGCATGGCGCAAAGGCGTAATGCTCATTTCACTCTTGGGCATACAACGACGCATGGCGCAAGCGCGAACGAATCCGGCTGGAAGTTGAAGCAATTCCTCATCTGGAGGTAGTTCTGGTTGCGGTTGACCGCGAAAAGGCAAAGGTATGTTATGAGTTTTACCATAACGAGCCGCAACTTCACCGGCAACAATCATCATTTCTGCTACCAGTTGCCGCGATGGAGAATCGTCCAAAATATCAATGTGGATTTCCTCGCCTTTGACTTTGATCGTCGCTTCGGGCATAGTGATGCTAATTGCTCCTTGAGCGTAACGCCAAGCTTTGCGTTTTTGTGCCCAAGTTGCGATCGCAGCAATTTCTGGTTCTGCTTGTACCCGTAATTGCAGCATTTCATCTACATCTTCGTAGGTGAGGCGATAAGTCGGCTTAATTAAGCTGGTATGAATGCTGTAATCTTCTACTCCCCCAGTTGTACCTAAAATAATCCCAAAACTCAGGGCGCAACAAACCTTTCCCTGGATCAGACTCATTGGCCCAGTTGCCAATACCTCTGGGAACATGGGAATCATTCCCGTCGGTAAATAGACTGTACTACCGCGCTTTCTGGCTTCCAAATCTAATTCATCTTCCGGTACTAACCATCTAGTGGGATCGGCGATATGCACCCACAGGCGTTCCCGTCCATCGGGGAGTACTTCCCAACTTAGACCATCGTCGATCTCTGTGGTAGTTTCATCATCAATGGTGTAAACCTTCAGGTGAGTCAGATCAAGGCGGTTTGTATCTGAGTCAATCGGCGGGAAATCCAAACGCTGTTGCGCCACTTCTAATACCTTATGAGGAAATTGAATCGGAATTGAAGAACGCCGCAGGAACAAGTTTTCATTAGGACTCCAGCAACCCAAATCAACTAATAGTTGAAAGGCTCCTTGGGGTGTCGTGGGCCGTCCCAGCATGGTCATAGTTTCTAATACTGGAGCGCTGGGCGGATAAGCGCGAGCCAACGAGTCATAATTAACCCCCGTCCGCACGGTGTCAGCTATTAGCGCTGCGTATTTTTCTAGTCCTTCTAAACGCTGGCGATCGTGGCGCTGCCATTCTACTGCTTCACCTTTGAGCGCCTGCTCTACACGAGTTAAAAATTCCTGCTGTCCTTTAGCTTTTAGTGCCTCTACTTCTAGTTGGTGCTTGCGTTCTGCCACTTGAGCAGCAGTTCTCGGCTCGTAAGCGTCTCCTTTTTGCTTGAAATAAAGTTTGTCGTCTGATAACAAGCAATAGGCGGCGTAACAAGCAGGCGCGGCTGATTCTGAAAATAGCAGATTCGCCATTTGGTCTGGGGTAACTGTTTCCCCATCTTCAACCAGTAATTCCCAAGCCACTTCTAAACTAGATGGGTCTAAATAAGGCTCGATCTGCTCCAAAAAGCTGGCAATTTCAGAAGCCTTATAAGTCTCTTTGGTAACTGTATAGGTTATTTGTCTAGGCGCGAGGCTGTGGGATTGACCGCGTTCGTCTACCACAAACCAGCGGGTTTTACCGTCTGGACGTTCTACGATGCCCAGACGGCGATCGCCTTGAACCCTAAATTCAACTAGCGTCCCCTTCTCCACAACTCTCGCACTCTAATTTGGTGAACAGTTTAAATAGTTAGGAGTGAGTAGTTAAGAGTGAGCAGTGAGGAGTGAAAAGTTAATTGATAACTCATAACTCATAACTCATAACTCATAACTCATAACTTCTGACTCATCACTCTTTTTAGCCTTCCGCATTGATAAATGGCAACAAAGCCACAATCCGCGAACGTTTAATTGCTAATGTCAACTCTCGCTGTTGCTGAGACGTAAGCCCGGTAATCCGACGTGGCAGTATCTTTCCCCGCTCGGTGACAAACTTACGCAATAAATCAACATCTTTATAATCAATTGGTTCTCCTGGCTTGATCGGAGAAAGGCGACGACGGAAATAACTCATCTCTACTTAATTTCCTTGTGAACGGTATGTTTGTTGCAGTGGGTGCAGAACTTTTTCAGTTCTAGCCTGTTGGTGGTGTTGCGGCGATTCTTGGTACTGGTATAACGGTTAACACCAGCAGAACGCTTATCTGAATTTGTCCGGCACTCAGTACACTCTAGTGTGATAATAATGCGGGCACCTTTACTCTTAGCCATAATCTTACAAACAGTGAAGCCTGAAGAGAATTAACACAAATGACTATCTTCTCACATTCCGCCGTATATTTTCAACTAATCTTTTAATTTTTATATCGAGCGAGTAGCCACGACGCGACGAAACAATGAAAGTTCCACAATAGCGATCGTGTAAAGCCTGCCGCATCTGGGTATCAGAGAAAGCAGTCCCACAATCAATTGCTAGGGGAATTACTAGCAGTATAGCAGTGGGATTGGCTCTAATATTGCTCAGGGCAATTGACACTAACAAAGCACCCAAGCCGATAATCGCCTCTCGCTTCATTAGTGAGAGCAAATCGGGAATTCTGCCCACTACTTCCCCATCTTCGACTTCCAATACCTTTAAATCGAACGCCCAACGCCCTAAACTTTGCCCTTGATTGTTGTATACCACCACTACTCGCAAAACCAGCCAAAGTATTACAAAAACTAAGATTTCAAGAAATTGAATCCCGATATCGCCGCCTCCCAGTAGGGAACTGACTAACCAGACACCAAGGAAATCAAGTCCCAATGCCATACCTCGCCGCCCAATCTCAGCTTTGGGATAGTGTTTTTGGGGAAGTCGTTCGATAGTCATACAAAATAAGTATTTTATTTAGGGGTTGGGAAATAGCGATCGCTCCTGTTTTTAATATTAAGATGATGACTTGGCTAGTTGCTGCGCTGTCAAAGAACAAAAACCAGCTAACAAAAATTTGTACAACTACCAACTGCACGACTCAAAAATAAGAGCGGGTATATAAGTAAGTTTTGATACCTTTGAATACTTGGTTAACATCTCATAGAGTAGCCGCTACACGTCATGGATGCAACATACAGTAGGGTTGTACATCTATATTGTATTGTTGTAGAAACTTCATTTTAATTAATTTGGAAGTTGTATCTATGACACATCTGTTTACTAAAACAGCTATTAGTCTGGTGACGACTACTACTTTAGCGTTAGCGATCGCCATAACCACCAACAACCTGGCTCATGCTGCTGAGTTTAACTTTAACTGGAAAGGAGACACAGGTTATTCAGCGAAAGGTTCATTTAACTACGATACAACAACTGCTCCCAGCATCATTTCTGAAGCTGGTTTGGGAGCTACGAAGAACTTGCAATCTCTCTCAATTTCCTTTTTTGATCCCTTGAGTAATCTGATAAATAGTTTCACTCCAGTGCTTGGTGGGGTGTCTAACTACGGCTTTTTAAGATTCAACTTTGATAGCACTACCGAGCAAATCTTTGGTCCTTTTGATGTTGGCAAAGATGATGAGTTTCCTGGCGACACATGGCTTAATAATAATCTCGCGCTTATAGATGAAGGTTTTAGTGATGAGGTTCTAACAAAAGAATTTGGTTTTAATAATAGAGATGCAGCAGGCACAAAGCAAATCCTAGATTTAAGCAACAATTCGGTTCAGGTATCCAAAGTCCCCGAAGGAAGCATAATTATCGGTTTACTAGCAGTGTGTAGTTTAGGATTTACCCTCAAGCAGAAATCAATCCAAAATCTAAAATCTAAAATTGGTCAGTGTTAGTTTACAGGGATAAAGAAAAAAGTCGGAGGCGATCGCTATGTTATCAGTCAGCGATGCACAAGCAATTATTTTAAATTTAGTACAACCGTTGGATCGTCAACGGGATACAGAAGTTGTAGATTTATTGACAGCAGATAGTCGCATTTTGGCAACACCTGTCACCAGTCCGCTAGATTTTCCCCATTGGGATAATTCGGCAATGGATGGCTACGCAGTTCGCTACGAAGATGTACAGCACTGTAGCGCCGAACAACCAACCGTTTTAGAAATTGTTGAAGAGATTCCGGCTGGGTATCAGCCCAAGTCTACGATTCAACCAGGGCAAACCGCACGAATTTTTACAGGTGCGGTAATCCCAGCAGGTGCGGATACTGTAGTCATGCAAGAGAAAACACGCCGCGAGGAAAACCGCGTATTTATACTGGATGCACCAAAACCGCAAGAATTTGTTAGACACAAAGCATCTTTTTATCAAGCTGGAACAGAACTACTACCAGCAGGAATTAAGTTAAATGCCTCAGAAATTGCCGTATTGGCAGCAGCACAGTGTCCGCAATTAACTGTTTACCGCCGTCCGCGTGTGGCAATTTTTTCCACTGGTGATGAGCTGGTGACAGCTGATAAACCGTTGCAATCGGGGCAAATTGTGGATTCTAATCAATATGCACTGGCAGCGTTGGTGAGACAAAGTGGCGCAGAACCGTTAATTTTAGGCATTGTGAAAGACGATCCAGTTGCTTTGGAGAAAGTTATTACTCACGCTGTTGCGATCGCTGATATAGTTCTTTCTTCTGGTGGCGTCTCAGTGGGAGATTATGACTATGTTGACAAAATTCTAGAGTCACTAAAAGCAAAAATCCACATTCGGGCTGTGCAAATTAGTCCAGGAAAACCCCTGACTGTCTCCACTTTCCCCAGTACAGACGCGATTAATCGCGTCTCTCCACACTCAGCACTATACTTTGGTTTACCAGGAAACCCTGCTGCTGTGTTGGTGACATTTTGGCGATTTGTGCTACCAGCAATCAAGAAACTTTCGGGAATAACTGAAAGTTGGGAACCAGTATTTTTGAAAGTGCGATCGCATGATGAATTGCGATCGAACGGCAAACGTGAAACTTACCTTTGGGGTAAATTGCATTTAATTGATGGAGTTTATGAATTTCACAAAGCTGGTGGAAGTCACAGTTCCGGCAATTTAATTAATTTAGCTCAAAGCAATGCCTTAGCCGTTCTACCCGTGGGTAAAACATTAATTTTGCCACAAGAAGAAGTGCAAGTTTTGCAGCTTAGTAATTCGTAATTCGTAATTCGTAATTCGTAATTAAAAACAGTTGCATAAAGGGATTTAAACACTATGTGAAAGAAAACCACGTATAGACAAGCGCGTAGCATCTTTGTAGGAGAGGCAGAATTCAACTTTAATTGCTTGGCTTTAAGACAAGTAGGGAGAGCAGGAGATGAAAAAAAGGTTTAACCCAAGCATCTTGAATTAAACCCAATAATTACGAATTACGAATTACGAATTACGAATTAGTTAAAATATCTGCTCAAAAGCCTCAATCAAGCTGTTAACTTCCTCAAGGGTGTTGTAATGCACCATACTTACCCGGACTATTCCACCTTGAGACGCTAAACCCAGGTATTCAATCAGCCGTTTAGCATAAAAGTCTCCGTAGCGAATCCCAATATAATGTTGGTCAATTTTTGCCGGAATGGTTGAGCTATTTATTCCATCGACGACAAAAGATATAGTTGGTACACGGGTTTGGCGGTCAGCCTTTGATTGACCAATCACTCGCACATTCGGCTTACTGTTGAGGTAATTTAAGAGGCGATCGCTAATATGTTCTTCATGTATGCTAATTAAATCAAATGCTTGCACCATTTGATTTCTCAAATCAGGTGCAGTTTCATTCCCATAGTGCAGTTGTGCTAATTCACTTAAATAATCACATAAACCTAACATTCCATAACTTAATTCAAAATTGACATTCCCTAATTGAAATTTATAAGGTATATCTGTCTGGTCAATAAAATAATGGTTCAGACCAGGCAATCTTAATAAATGTTCTTCTTTGCCATAAAGTAAGGCATGGTGCGGCCCATAGACTTTATAAAAACTCAAAGTATAGAAATCAACATCTAAATCTTGGACATCAACTAATCTATGAGGTGCATAAGCTACACCATCTACACAAATCATAGCGTTGCGATCGTGTACAAATGCAGCAATTTCTTTGATCGGGTTGATGGTTCCCAGAACATTAGAAGCATGAGTCAAGGCTACCAGTTTTGTGCGCTGACTCATCAATGGTTCTAAATCTGCTAAATGAAGTTCTAAAGTATCTGGGCGAACTTTCCACACTTTAACCTTTATTCCTTGTTTTTCAAGAGCGACCCAAGCACCAATATTAGCTTCATGGTCACAATTAGTAACAATAACTTCATCACCAGATGTGAAGGTTTTACCCAGACAAATTGAAAGAACTTTCAACATCATTGTAGTCGATGGCCCCATGACTACTTCTTTATAAGAATTGGCATTAATGAAAGTAGCCATTTCCCTAGTTGCTAAAGCCAATCGTTCTCCAGCCAGTTGAGAGATTCCATAAGAAGCTCCCAACTGGACATCAGAACTTAAGAGAAATTCGCTAATTCTATCTACTACTTTTTTCAAGGTTTGTGACCCACCAGCATTATCAAAAAAAGTCCACTCTCCAGCTAGAGCCGGAAAATATTGACGAACTTTATCAAGATTCAGGAGCATAATATAAGTTTTCTAGAGAATGTTCTTTACCCTAGCCTACCTTCTGACAAGTCGCCCAGAGAACATCTACATTAGACTTCTTGCATAAATCAAAAATAAAGAACCCCACCCCGCATTTGAATAAAGCAAACGTTCCCCTATGCTTTGGGGAGAAGTTGGGGGTGAGGTGTTAGAGACTTTTGCAAGAGACTCCACCTGCTTTCATAACGGGAAGGTTAAGAGCGAACAAGTCAGTCGGGACGACCAACGTAGTGACAACCCTTATAAATGGGAAAGTGGTTGGGTGTTTGTGTATCTCATGTTAGCGTAGCCTCTGCCTCCAACACACTGTTCGCGATCGCACGAGAAGTTGAAATCTCCTGTATTTAACTTCCAGCAACTATTAATGTCTTGATTCTTCACAATTCTCGCCAATTTTATTTGATAAGTTTAAGGGAGAGTCAAAGCAACTATTGTTTTGAGCCTTAATTCCTTGATTGAAAATAAAGGAACGACTTATGAATACTACGGTAAAATATGACATCCAAGTTATCAAAGAAGAAGCACTTAAACTTGTTAAAAAGAGACTTGTTAACCGTCAACAGCCAATTTATACCCTTTGTAAATATATTCCTCATCGTGACTGGATTAATTTTGAACTTGAGTTAGAAAAAAATGAATTTTTACTCAGAGATAGAATTATCGATTTACTGAATCACGAATCTTGGGAAGATGATTGAGGCTACATAAGGATAAACCCTATTAGCTGCATCCCATAAAATCAAAATTACAAATTCATTTTTCAACATTAAAAACTCTCGAATTAATCGGGGGCTATAAGCAAGAGATTATTAAAGTAAGCAATAAATCTTGATGGATAGCTTTGGTTTGAAAAGATCAGAGAACCATTGCTAGCGTCATAATTCTCTGTTAAATAAGTTGGCACAATAAAAACAACCTGTGTGAAGAAAAGTAAACAAGATTCAAACCCTTTTTCTACCTTCTTTATCTCAACAATAATTATTTACACCGAGCTACGGTGTACACGCAAGTTTTTGAGAGTTGTCCTACAAACTTATACCAATTTGAAAAATGATTGCGACAGATAGAAAACTGAAACACTTATCTAATGGATGTTTCACAATCTAAAGTCTAAAATCGTTCGACTGAGCGTAGCCGAAGTCTAAAATCCAAAATGGTATTACTATTGTCCTCTCGTTTGCCTACTCTGCATAGGAATGGTTAATTAGGGGTTGCTACCTCCAGTCAGACATAGCTTAACCTCAGAAGCAACCTCACCTCTTTGGCTGTGGGTTTGAGAAATTTTTCTGTTTTCTTTCTCTAAATGTGTCAATTAATACCTAAAACCTAGGCTATAGTCTCACATTCTTGAGCAATTAATTACTGAGATCAAGAAAAGCAATTAGACTAATCGGTTTCAGTAAATTGGATTAGGTAGATAACTCTTCTAGCCCAATCCATTCGGTAATCGATTGCCATTGGCTTGCGTAAACAATAGTACTTCTACGTTTTTCTTTCTGAGGCTTTCTAGGTAGTTTTCCCATGACAACATCAGCGAACGAACTGGATTCGTTCCGATTATGCCTATTATAAATAGGCATTTCCTGCCAGCAGTGACGACAAAACCAGTAAGTCTCTGCACCGCGTACATGTTCTAAAAGTAAACTTGAGCAGCAAGGACAGTAATTCATATTTTTCTCAAATCCTGTTCATAAAAGTGTTATTGCGATTCAGGGCAGCTATTTAAGAAGCCCGTAGATATTAAAAAGAAACTGTCTATATTTTGACTATAGTCTTTAAATATGAGGAAGTTGTGAGGATGGTCAAAATACTTAATATTTTAGAAAAAGTTATACACAATTATTAAGTAATACTTTCAGGCTAATTTAGCGGTTTTTTCACAAGTTCCTCAAATTATCTTCGTATAAATTCTTATAACTATAAATGTGGGGCTTCAGAGCGGCGTTACTGCTAGCGTGCCACCTACTTATGAATAGAATAAAGAATAAACCAGTCAAATTCTTTTTCCTTCTGATTTATTGGCAGTTGATGCTGAGTTCGCAAAGTTCCAGTAGGGAAGATTACAAGTTGGGTATTGCTCGCTCAATGCAGTGGCTCTTGAAGTTGCGAAACTTTCCCACATGACTGTCTCCTCTATGTTAAAGTGTTCCAAAAAATAAACGATCCAAAACCTGTCATTGTGAGCGTAACGTAGTGAAGCGAAGCAATCTCAAGTACTTTGCGATTGCTTCATTCTGCTTTGCTCCCGCAATGACAATTGGGCATTTTTTTAATTGGAGTACTTTTAGGGAAACCGTCTCCGGCAATGGCTCATTTTTTGTATTGTCTATTGAAAGTCTTGATAAAGTTTATTAAAAAAGCCGAAATTATGAACCTCTGTCAATGTTTGAGACCAAGGGTTTAATATTTGCACTCATCAATTAATTTCAAATATTTCACAGTAAGAAGACTATCAAAACTATCAATTAAGGTAATATCTTGAGATAGGAAATCATCTATCTATAAATTTGACAATAGAATGAGTTTGACGACTCTAAAATTTTATTTACTTTCTAATTTAGTTACTAACTTGTATTGTATTGTATGTATCAGGCATTCTAATAGTTAAAGCCTGTATTTATCAATACAATTAATTTATAGTTGCTTTATAGTTAATTTATGATTACATTTAGCCGCCTGCTAGTTGCTTGATAATTATTACGCCACAATAATTTCTGATGTTCAACAGCTGACTTCTTTTGCTTGTTGTTGACTTCTGCTAATTTGTCCTGAATATCAAAAAGCTTATTAGGATTGATAAATTAACTATGCAATTTAACGATCGACTGATTAACTTACCTAGTTTAAATCATGTTATAAATTATTCCCCATTAAAGATTACCCCTGATAGTTTTGTAATCGAAGCTATTTTATTGATGAGTCAACAAGGATGTATTAATTATGCATCTAGCAACTTAAATTATTCGCTGAACTTAACTCTTGGGAATCAACCAATATCAGGTTGTGTCTTGGTTATGGATGGAGGAAAATTATTAAGCATTTTTACTGAAAAAGATGTAGTTAGACTTATAGCTTCGAGAATAGATTTATCTGGGGTGACAATGGCTGAAGTGATGACCCAGCCAGTAATTACCCTTAGACAATCAGATTCTCAGGATATTTTCATCGCTTTATCGTTATTGCGTGAGTATCAGACTGGCTATTTGCCCGTTTTAGACGATCGCGGGCAATTGGTAGGAGTGATTAACGAGACTAGCTTGCTACAAGCCTTTGACTTGGTAAAAATGGTAGGGGTCGTTGAAGGCTTGCAGCAATATTTACAAAAACCCAGAGATGAATTTAGCCAGGTTAATCAGTACACAGAGATACAGCAAGTGTGCTGCCAGACTCAAAATAACTTAAAGCTATGGGTTGAGGCACAATCGGCTGAAATTATGCAAGTTAATCAGGAGCTTCAGCAAGCCCTCGAAGAACTCCAGGTTATGGAAGAAGAACTGCGCGAACAAAATGAAGAGTTGGCCGTTGCCCGCGAGCTAGTAGAATTGGAGCGTCAACGTTACCAGAATTTGTTTGAGTTCGCTCCAGATGCTTATTTGGTAACTGATACAGCAGGTATTATCCAAGAGGCTAACCGAGCGGCAGCAATCTTGCTGGCTGTACGCCAAAAATATTTGGTAAACAAACCATTAATTTTATTTATTCCTTACCAAGACCGCCAAACTTTTAACACTCGACTAATTAATAAACAGCAGGAACAGAAGTGGGAAGCTTACTTAAAACCACGGGGAGGTAGAGCTTTTCCGGCTAGTATTAAAGCCGCCGCCATGTACGATTCAAAGGGTAAGCAAGTTGGCTGGCGCTGGTTATTCAGCGATATTAGCGAACGCCACCAGGCAAAGGAATCACTGCGCCAAGCTTACGAGGAATTAGAACAACGAGTGGCAAAACGGACAGCAGAACTTGTGATGTCCAATGTGCTGTTGCAACAAGAAATTGCCGTTAGCGAAGCTGCCCGAAGGGATCGCCAACGCGCAGAAGTTGCATTACACCAGAGTGAAAATCTCTATCGCCAACTCGTGGAAAGCCAAACTGACATAATTATCCGCATTGATTTGCAAGGGCAGATTACCTTTGCCAATGCAGCTGCTTGTCAAACCTTCGGTTGGAAACAAGATGAGTTTCGCGATCGGTCAATTTTCCAATTTCTTCATCCAGATGACTTACCTGAAGCGATGGAAGATATGGCAGCTTTAGGATCTTCATTGCATCCCTTGATTAATCGTGAGCGACGTGCATTGACAGTCAATGGTATCCGTTGGTTTCAATGGAATGCGATCGCAATTCGTAACGACAAAGGAGAGGTTCTTGAAATCCAAGAGGTAGGCAGAGATATGACTGAACAGCAAGCTACGCTACACGAATGCCAAGTTGCCGAAGCAGCACTGCGCCAAAGTGAAGAGAAATTTCGCAAATTTGCTGAAAACACCCACGCAGTTATCTGGATTGCCAGCACAGATTCATTCCGAACCTTGTATGTTAGTCCTGCCTATGAAAAAATTTGGGGTCGCTCTTGCCAAAGTTTATTGGAGCGGCCTGAGTCTTGGATAGACTTTGCTCATCCAGACGATCGCGATCGCTTAACCATTGCAGCAAAGCAACAGCTTATTAATGAGTCGGTTTCAATAGAATATCGAATTTTGCGACCTGATGGATCGATGCGCTGGATATGGGATCGAGGCTTTGCTATCTATGATGACCAAGGAAAAGTTCAATACTATGGTGGCATCGCCGAAGATATCACCGAACGCAAACTAGTCGAAGAGTCACTGCAAGAAAGTGAAGCGCGATTGAGTTTAGCTACCGAAGCAGCCCAAATTGGCATCTGGGAGCGGAACCCGATCGCTAATACTGGTATTTGGTCTGCCAATATGGGGCCACTTTATGGTCTACCGAGCAACACCTTGTGTCCAACCTATGAAGATTATCTTAATTTAATCTATCCAGAAGACCGCGAATCAGTGGCTGCGAGTATAGCGCGGATGATTGAGCAAGGAAAGGGATCTATAGAGTATCGAATTGTCTGGCCCGACGGCAGCTTACACTGGTTAAACTGCAAAGGTCAGGTTTACTATAACGAAATCGGTCAGCCGATCCGGATCGTCGGCACAAATAGGGATGTCACTGAGCGCAAGTTGGCAGAACAAAAAATCTCTGAACAAGCCGCTTTACTTGATATTGCCACCGATGCCATATTAGTTCGAGATTTCCAGTCTCAAATCTTATTCTGGAATCAAGGTGCAGAGCGGATGTACGGTTGGCTTTCTACAGAGGCGATCGGAAAAAACCTCCAGGAGATTTGTTACACAGCAGGAACTCAGCAGCAATTGGAAGTACCCCTGAAAAGGGTAATTGAGAGTGGTTCGTGGCAAGGTGAGTTAAATAAAGTTACAAAATCTGGTCAGAAAATTATTGTGGAAAGCCGCTGGACATTGATGCGCGATTCTGCGGGAAAACCCAAATCCATCCTGACTGTTGACACTGACATCACCGAAAAGAAACAACTCGAAGAACAGTTTTTTCGCACCCAGCGATTGGAAAGCCTTGGCACTCTTGCAGGTGGAATTGCCCACGACTTGAACAATATATTGACACCAATTTTGGCAGCGGCTCAATTGTTACAGAGAGCATTGTTACAAGATGAGGAGCGTTCTGGGCAACTGTTGGCACTTGTAGAAACCAACGCCAAACGCGGAGCAGCTTTAGTAAAGCAAATCTTGTCCTTTGCACGAGGATATAAAGGAGAGCGGACAATTATCCAAATCCAATATCTGATTTCAGAAATTGTCCAAATTGCCAAACAGACATTTCCCAAATCTATTGAACTTTCCACGTTTATCCCAAAAGAAATTTGGGCTGTAAATGGAGACATCACGCAACTGCATCAAGTATTGATCAATTTGGTAGTAAATGCCCGCGATGCTTTACCGGATGGCGGTAATATCAATATTTCTGTAGAAAATAAGTTTATTGATGAAGCTTATACGCGAATGAATCTTGATGCCAAGGTTGGGCATTATATTGTGATTACCGTTGCCGATAACGGAATTGGCATACCGCCAGACATAATAGATAGAATTTTTGAGCCATTTTTTACTACAAAAGAGGTCAATGCAGGTACCGGACTTGGACTTTCAACAGTGCTGGGAATCATCAGAAACCACGACGGTTTTATCAAAGTGTCTAGCAATGTTGGTAGAGGCAGCAAATTTGACCTGTTTTTACCAGCAGTGGAAGCAACCCAAGCGTTCAACATAGAAGACCTGGATTTGCTTTCAGGAGAGGGAGAATTGATTTTGGTTGTGGATGATGAACCCCAAATTCGGGAGATTGTCACAATCATCTTGGAAAACCATAACTATAAGATACTAACTGCCAGTAATGGCATTGAGGCGATCGCGCTTTACGCCCAATACGAGCATCAAATCAATGCCGTATTGATGGATTTAATAATGCCAGAAATGGATGGAATCATCGCTATTCGCACCTTGCGAAGAATGAATATGCAGGTTCAAATTATTGCCTGTAGCGGACTCAACTCAATGGAAATCTTTGCTCAATCTGCTGAGGCTAATGTACAAGCAGTTTTATTAAAACCCTATACGGCCAGAGAATTATTAAAAACCTTACATAATTTATTCAGAGACTAGTACCGCAAGGCGGAATTAACAATTAAAAATTAACAATTAAAAATTAAAAATGTATACAGCATAAGGGTTTCGTTGATTTGGAATGATTGGTTTATTTCCGCCTTGTATAGCAGTTGCCAAGTAGATTAGGACATAATGACAAGCGTAAATATCATGAATAGCAAGGTTTTTACCTCCTGCCTGGTTGTTGAGCGTAGTCGAAACACTGCCTCCTGCCTCCTGCTATATTAGGAGCGCAAGGCGGAAGTCAAAGGTCGCGTATGCTTTAATTTTGGGCTTTCTAGCTGTAATGAAATAGCGCGATCGCTTTTTCCAAACTATTGAGAACGAAATCAAACGTTTATCACAACTGATTCATGACCTGCTCGATCTCGGAGGCTTAGAGGATATTTGAAAAGTGGTATGTTGTGATTTTAATCGAATTATTACCCCCCTTAATCCCCCCGATGTATTGGGGGAAACAAGAAAATCCGGTTCCCTCCCAATATATCGGGGAGGGTTAGGGTGGGGTAAAAAATATTTGATACATTAATCACTAGGACTTACGCACTATACAAATCAACCAAAACGTGTATTACGGTATTTAGTCTTTTCAGAGGCTTCAGATAACCCTGATTTATTCCGACATTTGCGATCGCTGGATGCCAAAACATGGCTAAAATACCCAAATTGTGTTTAGTACTTAAACCTCATCCACCTTGAGAACTGGAGTTTTTCAAGAAGATATATTAGTTTAA
>NZ_JAVRCA010000009.1:0-208806 GCF_034530995.1 Nostoc sp. DedQUE04
CCAGTCCCCAGTCCCTAGTCCCTACGATTAATTCAGAAATCAAATCAGATTGCTAAATTAGTCAAAATATTCCTGAGAGGATGTCTGAGAAGTATTCAATATTTCGCTTGATCCCCCCTAGCCCCCCTTAAAAAGCAGGGTGGTTTCATACGAAAAAAGAAAAATATATAAGTCTTGATTTTTCATGTATAACGATAGATTTTGACCCCTCTCCAAACCTCTCCCCGAAGCGGAGAGAGGCTTTGAAACCCATTTTTAGTTTTTCTCTCGTTGTATGAAACCACCCTGCCTAGCCCCTTAAAAAGGGGGGAACTGGAATCAAAGTCCCCCAATTTATCGGGGGATTTAGGGGGATCTACAAGTCTCGAATACAACACCAAAAAGTTTTCAGACATCCTCTGAAAAAATGCGATGTCTACAACGGGTTAGCTCGTGTAGACATCGCATTTTGAAAATAAATAAAATTTAGTTTAGTTAAAGCTTTTTTATTTAATGATTTATCTCTAGTTACATCTAAATATGACAAACGTATTGTTCGATTCCAACTAAACTAGCAACAATAGAAGTTAACTCGTCTAAGTCTATTGGCTTGCATTGGTATATATCATAACCTGCTAATAATGCACGTTTATGGTCATCCTTGAAAGTAGATGCTGTTAGAGCGATCGCTGGAATCTTTCTACCTCGCTTTGCTTCTAAATTTCTGACTTTCAAGAGCAGTGAGTAGCCATCTTCGTCGGGTAAGCAAATGTCACTAATTAGGATGTCTGCTTTAAAAGATGACATTATTTTTAGAGCCTCGTCTGCTGAAGCCGCTGCAATTACCTCTGCTCCCTCTAATTCAAACAGAAAAGTAAGTAATATTCTCGTATCAGCGTCATCATCAACAATCAGCAATCGCAGACCTTGAAAAGACATCGATTGATTAGACATTATTCTCACGGCTCCGTAGCTTAAAAACTAGAAGTAACGATCGCATCAAAACGCGCTATTTGATTGCACACTTTACTAAATCTTAAAGGAAGCAATTAGCAAATGTCTGTCCGGTTTCAGACATAGTAACTTAATATTCTTCATTGGCGATGTCTACGACGGGCTACGCCTACGCGCCTTGACTTATTCCCCAGCAACCGAGTAAATTCCTTTTGGATGACTCGATAACACTCACAGGAAGTTGCTTCCAAATCCTCTCGGTTCAGAATTTTAATATGACCACGTTGGTAGCTAATCATTCCGGCTCGGCTGAGGGTGCTAGCCGCTACTGTCACACCGGAGCGCCTTACACCCAACATCTGGGCGATAAATTCTTGCGTGAGCGGAAATTCTTCTGATGCCAAACGGTCAGAGACTGTGAGCAGCCAACGAGCCAGTCGTTCCTCCAATGAATGAAGACGGTTGCAGGCACATGATTGTGTAAGTTCGGTATATATAGCTCGTACATAGCGCAGCAGCAGCTTTTGAATAGCTCCACCCCGATTGAATTCGGTTCTCAGAATATCTGCGTCTATCTGCATTCCAGCACCCGCAACTTGGACAAACGCTTTTGTGGTTGTTGTGTTGCTTCCTAAAATTATTGGGATACCTACCATACCTTCATTGCTCACTATCCCAACTTCCACCGTCGATCCATCTCTCATACAAGTGACTATAGAAACCACTGCGTTTTGGGGAAAATAGACGTGTGTGATGGGTTCTCCCGGTTCGTAAAGAACTTGCCGAGTGGGAAGCGAAACTAACTTTAGGTGCGGGAGAAGACGCTCGTAATCACTGGTTGGCAAAGCCGCGAGTAACTTATTTACTTGCAGCTTAAGAGTGTTTTCGCTCACTGAACATTAAAATAGAAATTCGCTCATAATACTTTAAATTAACTTACTTTTGCCAGTCTGTTCGGTTTCGCACACATAGCTCAAAAAAATTTTTTGGCTCGGTTACTGGGCATGAAGCCCAGTAACCGAGCAAATTCGTTTTGGATAACTTGACGACACTCGCAGGAAGTTGCTTCCAAATGCTCTCGGTTCAGGATGCTAATATGACCGCGTTGGTAGCTAATCATTCCGGCTCGGCTCAGGGTGCTAGCCGCTACTGTCACGCCGGAACGACGTACACCTAGCATCTGAGAGATAAATTTTTGCGTGAGGGGAAAATCTTCTGATTCCAGACGGTCAGAAACTGTCAGTAGCCAGCGAGCCAGCCGTTCTTCTAGTGTATGGAGACGGTTGCAGGCTGCTCCTTGCGCCAGTTCAGAGTATACAGCTTGTACGTAGCGTAGCAGCACGCTTTGAATAGCTCCGCCCCGATTGAACTCGGCTTTCAGGACATCTGCATTTATCTGCATTCCAGCACCAGAAATTTGCACAAAGGCTGTTGTGGTTGTGGTGTTGTCTCCTAAAATTACTGGGATACCCACCATGCCTTCATTGCTTACTATCCCAACTTCTGCCGTTGAGCCATCTTCCATAGTGGTGACAATAGAAACCACTGCCTTATCAGGAAAATAGACCTGTGCGATGGGTTCGGCTGCTTGGTAAAGGATTTGATGAACTGGGAGCGGAACTAGCTTTAGATGAGGGACAAGACGTTGATAATCACTGGCTGGCAAAGCTGCCAGCAGCTTATTTAGTGGTTGCTGAAAAAGGCTTTTTTCTAATGACATTAAAAGTCACTCTCCTTAAGATAGGTGACTTTAGAAAAGCCAACTCAGGGCACAAGGAAAGAACTTCAGAATTTGATCCTAATGTCGAAAGGTGTATTCTCTAAAAGAACACGGGGACAATATAAAAAAGCTTAAATGAACAGACTTTAACAAGTCTGTGCGGTTCCGTACATAGAAGCTTCAAAAAAATTATTTTTGCCGTTTATTGGGCAATAAGCCCAATAAACGGATAAATTCATTTTCTATAACCTGATAACATTCGCAGGAGGTTTTTTCTAAAGCCTCTCGATTCAGGATGTGAATCTCACCACGGCGGTAGGCGATCGTTCCGGCTTCGCTCAGGATGTTAGCTGCTTCGGTGACACCAACACGACGTACACCTAACATCTGCGAGATAAATTCTTGGGTGAGCGGAAATTCGTCTGATTCCAGACGATCGGAAACTGTTAGCAGCCACCGAGCCAACCGCCTCTCTAGTCTATGAAGACGGTTGCAGGCAGATCCTTGTGCTATTTGAGTGTATACAGCTTGCACGTAGCGCAGCAGCACGCTTTGAATAGCTCCGCCCCGATTGAACTCGCTTTTGAGTATATCCGCATCCATCTGCATCGCACTACCTGGAATCTGCACAAATGCTGTTGTGGTTGTGGTGTTGTCTCCTAAAATTACGGACATACCCACCATGCCTTCATTGCTCACTAAACCAACTTCCACAGTCGAGCCATCTTCCATAGTGGTGATTATAGAAACTACTGCTTTGTTAGGAAAATATACCTGTGCGATCGCTTCGCCTGCATGGTGAAGTATTTGGCGAGTAGAAAGCGAAACTAGCTTTAGGTGGGGAACAAGACGCTCATAATCACTGGCTGGCAAAGTTGCCAGCAACTTATTTGCTGGTTTTTCAAGGATATTTTTATCTAATGACATTGGAATTCTCCTGAATGTAGCCGTCTTTAGAAAAGACAACTTACGGCATAGGGAGAAAAATCAAGAGTTTAACCCTAATGTCAAAAAGCGTACTTCCTAAAAAGCTTATAATAAAAAATTGAGATTTTTATACTCATATCTATGATATAACAAAATTGAGTTGTTTATAATAACAAAAAATCCCGATAAATTAACTTAATTACATTTGCGACATTTGCGATCGCATAATTAAATGAAATTATGTTCGTTAATCATATTGCTATAGACACGAGCATCCTTGGAAGCGATCGCAGCAAAAAATTCCTGATTATACAAGTTATTAAAACCTAAATCTTTTTCATTGCGACAAATCTTTTTAGCTCTCCCAAATAGTCTTGGTATATTTTTATTATCTTAAAAATAAGATACTTAGAAATCACCCAATTAATATGAATATTTATTAAGACTTCATTCTAGAAGAATCTTAAGATTTTAGCCTTACTACGGTAAATCTACCGATTTATTGTACTATATACTTAGTCTAAAACAGTCTATTTCACAAATACCCAATAAAAGCAAGTATTTTCTACTACATATTTAAAATTTTGATTACCCAAAACTAACTTACTTATCTGGTTCATCTATGCAATAATAAACAGCTATATGCATTAACTACACTTTAACAATCAATTTACAGTAGTATAAACTGTATATTCTCTGAAAAACTTATATTGGCTTAGTGCCGAATCCAGTGTTGTTTGAAGCTAATTTACTTAAAAAATAATAATGCCCTTGACAAAATGCAAAATCTCTAACAAAAATATCACTGTTAAATCGAGTGAATAACAACGTAGAAATATGAAGTATAACCAACTTGGCAAGAGTGACTTAAAAGTTTCAGAAATTTGTCTGGGCACTATGACTTATGGACAACAAAATACTATTGAAGAAGCCCACGAACAGCTAAATTATTCTATTGCCCAAGGAGTCAATTTTATTGATGCAGCTGAGATGTATCCTGTCCCACCAAGTAGAGAAACTTATGGATTAACTGAAACTTATATTGGGGAATGGTTAAAGCGCCAACAAAGAGATCGAGTTATTATAGCTACTAAGATTGCGGGCCCTGGTCGAGGCTTTAAATGGTTACGTGGTGGAGCCGAAGCAATTGACCGTGATAATATCAAAAAAGCTGTAGATGATAGTCTAAAAAGATTACAAACAGACTATATCGATCTATACCAAATTCACTGGCCCGATCGTTATGTGCCACGATTTGGACAAACGGTATTCGATCCGACTCAGGTGAAAGAAACGGTTCCCATTGCTGAACAGCTAGCAGTTTTTGCCGATGTAATTAAAGCGGGGAAAATTCGCTATATCGGTTTGAGTAACGAAACCCCTTGGGGAGTTGCCCAGTTTAGTAACGCTGCTAAACAGTTAGGATTGCCTAAAGTTGCTTCGATTCAAAATGCTTATAACTTGTTGAATCGAGTATTTGACGGAGCCTTAGCAGAAGCAGTTTATCACGAAGAAATTGGATTACTAGCTTATAGTCCTTTGGCATTTGGCTTCTTGACTGGGAAATATCTAAACGGCAAACCAGAAAAAGCCAGAGTCACTTTGTTTGATAATTTCGGTCAGCGCTATCTCAAACCAAAAGTAAGTCAAGCCGTATCAGCTTACGTAGAAATTGCCAAGCGCCATCAACTAAGTCCAGCGCATCTAGCTTTGGCATTTGTGCGGAGTCGTTGGTTTGTGGCTAGCACAATTATTGGTGCCACCACACTGGAGCAACTCAAAGAGAATTTAGAAAGCGTGAATGTAGTTCTCAACAAAGACATTTTGGAAGAGTTGGATATAGTTCATGCTCAGTCGCCAAACCCAGCACCGTAAACAATTCAAAATTCAAAATGACGCTCGCGGACTCGCTAACGCTGCGCTAACAAAATTCAAACATTTTAGATAGTTCGCCTCGTTACCAGGCTGGAGCCTGGTAATGCCTCCTTAGAGCCTCTGGCTCTCATTCTCAGAGTAGAAGTAGAGATGCGCGATGCACTCTCTCAATTCTTAGATTCAAAACTAAATATTTAGTCGGTAAAATATGACTTTTACAGCAACATTAATTGACCAAAATACTATTCGTCGTCGGGGTACTGGTTTAAGAGCTTACAATCCCGAAAAAGTATTTAAAGGATACACACTTTTCACACCCCTGACAGGTAAAGGTGAAGTCTACCTTCTGAACTTGGAAGGAGAAGTAGTACACCAGTGGAATCTGCCTTATCCACCAGGGTTATACGGTTATCTTTTGCCCAATGGCAACCTTTTTTATAATGGTAAGACTCCGCCAGAAGAACCCCTACGTTTTGCTTTGTGGGCTGCATTCAAAAGTGGCGTTGTTTTAGAAGCAGATCCCAAAGGAAATATTATCTGGGAATATAAGCATCCAGATCATCATCATGATGGACGCAGGCTAGCCAATGGCAACACGATTCTACTCGCCATTGAAAAGATACCTCAGTCTTTGGTTCCCCGGATCAAAGGTGGCGTACCAGGTACAGAACCAAATGGTGATATCTATGCGGATGTGCTTTATGAGGTGACTCCAGTAGGTGAAATCGTTTGGACTTGGCACGCTCACGAACACCTCGATCCAGATATATTTACGATTACACCCCAAGATCATCGACATGAATGGACTCATGGGAATACTGTGGGTGAACTCGCCGATGGCAGCATTATAGTGAGCTTTCGCAATATCTCCACAGTTGTCATTATCGATCGCAAAACCGGAGAAATCATCTGGACGCTAGGCGATGACGTACTAGCACAGCAGCACTTTCCGAACGAATTAGCTAACGGTAATATCTTGATTTTCGACAATGGCGCACATCGCCGTAACATTGCTCTCAATTTTTCTCGTGTGATTGAGGTGAACCGTCAAACCAAAGAGATAGTTTGGGAATACACCGACAATCCGCCCCAAAATTTCTTTAGTTCCTACATATCAGGAGCGCAACGTTTGGCCAATGGCAATACCTTAATTACAGAAGGTGCTTACGGCCGGATATTCGAGGTGACAGTTGCAGGAGAGATTGTTTGGGAATACATTAATCCCTACTTTGCAACTCGGAATATTCCAGGTGAAAAATCGCCGGTAACTCGTGGAGAGCAAAATACAGTCTTCCGCGCCTTCCGTTATGCACCTGAAGAAGTGCCCTGGCTTTAGGAGAAGGCAGGGGGGCAGGAGGCAGAGGAGCAGAGGAGCAGGGGAGACAGGGGAGGCAGGGGAGCAGGGGAGCAAGGGAGCAGAAGAGCAGGGGAGAAGTTGCAGTAAGTTTTTGCCCAATGCCCAATGCCCAATGCCCAATGCCCAATGCCCAATGCCCATTTAAGATTTGGGATTTTGGATGAAAATTCAATTCTCAATGGCGATTAACAAGTCCTATTTACCAAGGAACTTAAACATGACTGAAATTAAAGTATACAGTGCAGTTGTTTGTCCTTATGCTCACCGTACCCGCTTGGTACTCCAAGAGAAAGGCATTGACTTCGATTTGATTGAAATTGATTTGCAGAATAAACCGGAAGGATTTACCAAAGTTTCCCCTTATGGTAAAGTGCCTGCACTAACTCATGACGATAACCGAGTTTGGGAGTCAGCGGTAATTAACGAATATCTTGATGAGGTATTTCCCAATCCACCATTGTTACCCAGCAACCCCATCGATCGGGCACAAGCTCGCATCTGGATCGATTTTGCTAACATCAGATTCGTTCCCGCTTTTTCTACTCTGCTGCGGAGTTCAGATCCCGAAAAACAAGAAGAAGCGAAACAGGAACTATCTAAACATCTGGAATTCATTGAAAACGAAGGTTTAGCAAAGCTATCTAAAGAAGGCCCTTATTGGTTTGGCGAATCTATTAGTTTGGTAGATTTCACCTATTTCCCCTGGTTTGAGCGCTGGGCTGCATTGAAGCAATATCGCGGTTTTGGAATACCAGAGCAATTTACCCGTGTACGTCAGTGGAAACATGCTTTGAAAGAGCGTGAATCTGTGAAAGCGATCGCTCACTCTAAAGAATTCTACATCGAGCGATATGCTAAATTTGCTACGCCTACTCTCGCTGCTGTTTAAAGGTAATTCATAATACCAATTTAATTAATGATTGCAATACATCCTTAGGTAAAGACGCGATGAATCGCGTCTCTACAAATGGTCTATTGGTATAACTATGTTTCAACTGGGAATTCAAACCCCAGTTGAAACATAGAATTAAACTCTTGAAAATTACGAATTACGAATTACGAATTACGACTTTACCGAAGTGAGCCGCACTTTTGAGGTAATGATAAGCCTCTCGTGCTTCATTGAAGGGGAAAACTCGATCGATAACTGGTTTGATTTGATGCTGTTGCAGCGCCTGATTCATCGCTTCAAACATTTCCCGACTGCCAACATAAATTCCCTGAACTGTTAAACTCTTAAAAAGTATTGGCATCGGGTCAATCTCATTTCCTCTGCCTGACAATACGCCAATCAAGCTAATACGTCCCCCAATGCGGACTGCTTGTAACGATTTTGGCAGAGTACCTGCACCGCCTACCTCAACTACATGATCTACACCTGTGCGATTGGTTAATTGATAAACTTGCTTTTCCCAATCTGGTGTTGTTTTGTAGTTGATTGTCTCGTCAGCACCAAGCTGTTTGGCTCGTGCCAATTTCTCATCATTGCTAGAAGTAATAATCACTCTAGCACCATGTATCTTGGCAAACTGGAGAGCAAAAATTGAAACTCCTCCAGTACCGAGTAATAAAACACTATCACCTGCGCCAATATTGCCTTTTGTTACCAGCCCGTGCCAAGCTGTGACTGCTGCACAGGGTAAAGTTGCACCTTCAATATAGGATAAGTGATCGGGTAATATTACTAAACCATCTTGGTGTAATACAACATACTCGGCTAGCATTCCATCGATACCGCCTCCGAGATCGGATTTCATTTTCTCTTTGGTTAAAGAGCCATAAATCCAGTCTTGGAAGAAAATACCAGCGACGCGATCGCCTATTTTCACCCGTGTCACACCTTCCCCCACCGCTACAACTTCTCCCGCACCGTCCGACATGGGAATTAACGGATATTTCTGTCCAGAACCGTAAGCTCCTTCAATCACAAGCAGATCGCGGTAATTTAAGGATGTTGCTTTGACTTGAATCAGAACTTGTCCAGCTGCGGGTTTTGGTTGGGGGCGATCGACTAATGCCAGGGCATCAATTCCGGCGTTGCTTTGAATTTCGTAAGCTTTCATAGATGTCCTTGTTCTAGCTACAACTTTGGTATTGTAGCTAGGGTAAAAAAGAATTTAGAGACATAGCAAGTGCTATGTCTCTACAAGGGTTCTGGATAACGCATATTTAATTTCACTAGTAAAGTTGCCCTCATCCCCTAACCCCTTCTCCCAAAATGGGAGAAGGGGAACTGGAAGCTACAGAGAATCTATGAACTGCTGTACTTTTTCCAAAAGTGGCTGATATTCAATTTGCTCTGCTAACTCTTGGGCATTTTGGTAGCACGATCGCGCCATTTTTTTGCGTTTTGTGGTGGCGTAAACGCTTCCCATATTCAGCAAAGTTGAAATTTCTCCAAGATTATCGCCCAGTTCTTGATAAATCCCAATGGCTTGCTTATAGAACTTCATGGCTTGGCGATGCTCTGCCAGGGTGCTGTAGGTAAAACCAATGTTGTGAAGGGTTGTTGCAACGCCTGCGCGATCGCTAATTGCTTGACGTGTCAAAAGAACTTGATAGTAGAGCAATAGCGCTTGTTTCGGTTTTCCTAAATCATGATAGACAGAAGCAATATTGTTCAAGGTGGTTGCTTCTTGAAGCAGATTTTTCACGGCTCGTTGAATTGGCAGTGCTGCTTGAAAAAATTCTAGCGCTTGCTCAAACTTGCCTAAGACATTGTAGGCAAATCCAATACCATTGAGCGTTGTTGCTTCGCCAGAAAAGTCACCTAACAATCGCCGCATCCTCAAAATTTGGTGTTGTAGCAACAGTGCGCGTTTTGGTTCTCCTAAGCGGGTATAAATTAGCGCGACATCATTAAGAGTAGAAACTTCACTTTGAGTATCTTGCGATCGCCTAAAAATTGGTAGTGCTTTGTCAAAATATTCCAACGCTTGCGAAAAGCGTCCAAGACGGCTGTAGGTAGAACCCAGATTGCTAAGTGCAGTTGCTTGTGCTGGCGTGTTGCCAATTTCAATAGCAACCGAAAGCGCCTGATGAAAACGCTCTAATGCTCTTTGAGGTTGCCAGCAACTGAGGTGAGCTAAACCGAGGTCGTTTAATGTATAACCTTCTCTGGCTCGGTCTGGAATTGCTCTGGCCAAGTGTAAATTTTTGGTTGCAAGATCGAGAGACTCTTGAAATTTGCCCCGTTGGTAGTAGCGGTTTGCTTCATCACGACGTTGTTCCCATTCTTTGACTTGATTTAAAGGTTGCGTCATCTGACCTCAGTTGCATTCTGCGATAAGTAGGTAGAACATCTCTTGGGAATGAACCCCTCTTAGGTTTCCCAAATTTTAACCTCAATCTTCTATCTTTAGATATAAGACGTAAACAGATAAGTATGCTATTATCCCATACTTACAGGAATATTTATGAAGCAATTAATACAAATACTGTAGGGGCGTACTTCTCATAGGTGTCTACTTAACGCTCAACCCGCTTGGTAACAACGTTTTGCCTTCACCCCCAGCCCCTCTCCCATCCGTGAGAGGAGAGCTAGACATTCAATTCCCCTTCTCCCAAGGTAGAAGGGGTTAGGGAATGAGGGCGTAAGGGATTTGTAAAACGCTTGTCCGATATAGTTTTCGGCTTAAGTTGACACCAATGATAGCAATGCACCCTGAAGACTTCCACCCCTTGAAAGTCCTGATGTGGCGTTGCTGAATCAAGGGATGATTCTTGTAGGGTGGGCGACACGAGCGCCCTGAAATACAAGGGACGGGCTTTTCGGCCCATCCCACAAAACTAGCAAAATCATCCCGCTTTCTCTGTAACGCCCCTGATGTTTCGCAGTTGGTTCGCCAATGATTTTGCTAGCTGCGATTGTGAATCGTTTTGAATCGCCAAATTAAATTATACAGTGGCAACATTTCTGGGTAGAAGACTGATAGTTTTAAGATTGCAAAATGTAAAGGAAATCATCCAAATCTTGAGGAATATCCGGATCTTAGTAGTAGTCTTGCAGTCTCTATCTCAGGCATGGTATCAGAGTAGAAAAATAAACGCTACTTTAAACAAGCGTGTTTTTTTCCAAACATTAATATAATGCTCTTACTATGAGCATCTACCAATCTCTGAAAAAATCTTATACACCAGATCGTCGGCGTGAAAATGACTGGCGGTTATTTTTGCGTTTGGTGCCTTATGCCCGTCGTAACGGACGGCTATTGGCGCTGTCGATGTGCCTACTCATACCGATCGCACTAGCTAATGCCGTACAACCTTTCTTGATTGGGCAAGTAATCTCTCTGATTCGTCACGAACCAAGCACTTACGAACTTTTCAGGAATCGTCCCTTCTCGCAAGGGCTAAATATCCTAGAGGGATTATTGGTAATTGCGATCGCCATCCAAGTGATGTTGACAGGTTTTCAAGGTTATATAGTCCAAAAGCTAGGGCAACAAATCACCGCAGCAATTCGCCAAGACTTATTTCAGCATGTAACATCTCTAGCAGTGCGCTTTTTTGACCGCACACCCGTAGGTAAATTAATTACCAGAATCACCAGCGATGTGGAAGTGTTAGGCGATGTCTTTTCGACTGGGGCAATTGGCATCATATCCGATTTGTTTTTAATGCTGGTGACTTTGGGTTTAATGTTTTCCATCCAGTGGCAACTTTCTTGCTTGCTGTTATTGATGCTGTTACCAACTAGCTGGGTAATTGTTTACATTCAAAAACAATACCGCAAAGCCAATTACAAAGGACGAGAAGAACTTTCGATCCTAAATTCACAGCTACAAGAAAATGTGCTTGGTATTAACGTCGTGCAGTTGTTCCGTAGAGAAAAATTTAATGCCGAATTGTTTCGTGCTACGAACAGGAACTACACTCAGCAAATGGATAAAACCATCTTTTATGATTCATTTGTTTCAGCAACCTTAGAATGGATTGGACTGATTGCGATCGCAGGTGTTTTATGCGTGGGTGGTTGGTTGCTGTTGGAAAAAACCTTGACTTTCGGGACTTTATCGACATTTGTATTGTATGCCCAGCGATTATTTGACCCTTTAAGGGCTTTTGCGGAAAAATTTACAGTAATACAAGCTGGTTTTACTGCCATTGAACGCGTAGGGGATATATTAGATGAACCGATAGAAATTAGCGATCGCGCCAATGTCCGCTTCTCAATATTTGATGCGAAATTTGGCTACATAGATGAGATCGTAGCTAATTTAGAATCCCCAGACCTCACTTCCCCGCCAGAACTGGGAGAGATTCGCTTTGATCGTGTCTGGTTTGCTTATAAAAATGATGATTACGTAATTAAAGACTTAGATTTTACCATTCATCCTGGTGAAAAAGTGGCATTAGTCGGCCCTACAGGTGCGGGTAAAACTTCGATTATCCGTCTTTTGTGCCGCCTTTACGAACCCACCCAAGGACGCATTCTCATAGATGGGGTAGATATTCGGGAAGTACCCCAAGCAGAACTGCGGCGTTACATGGCAGTAATTTTACAAGAAGGGTTTTTGTTTGCTGGCGATGTTAAAAGCAACATCTCTTTAGGAGATGGCTACACCATTGAGCAGATTCAACAAGCAGCCGAAGAAACCAACATTGCCCAGTTTATAGAAGAATTACCCCAAGGTTATGATACTCAACTTCGAGAACGGGGCACAAATATTTCTAGCGGTCAAAAGCAACTTTTAGCCTTTGCGCGGGCTGCCATTCGCAATCCGCAAATTTTGGTACTAGATGAGGCTACTGCTAGTTTGGATGTTGGTACAGAAGCTTCAGTTCAAGAGGCATTAAACCAGCTTTTGCATAGACGTACTGCGATTATTATCGCTCACCGCTTGTCTACGATTCGCAACGTAGACCGGATTTTTGTTCTCAAGCGTGGCGAATTAATCGAACAGGGAAGTCACGAGCAACTACTGCAACAAGGAGGGCTTTATGCCACTTTACATAACTTGCAGATGTTGGGAAGTTAAGATATTTTATCATCCCAAAGTGGAAAAGAGCGATCGCATAAAATAATACCAATTTGAAAAAAGAATGCGACAAATAGACCATTTGTAGAGACGCGATTCATGAGCCAGCGCGTTGCGGGGGTTCCCACGGCAGTCGCTCATGGGGGGAACCCCCAAGACCGCGCTGCCTCCCCGTTGTAGCGACTGGCGTCGCGTCTTTACCCAAAGATGTGTTGCAATCATTAATTGAATTGGTATAAATTTCTCAAGAATTCATTTCGGTAAAGGGGAAAGAGGAAAGAAAAAACCTTTAACCCTTACCCTTTTCCCTTTTCCCAAAACCTGATTCCGAATTAAAAATACCTAACCGAGAAGTGTTGATACCCATCTGACCTACCACTTTTGGCGCATCAACCCGTAAGTTCATCTGCTCATAGCGCACAGTTAACCAAGGCTGACCTAAACCGATTCCAGAAAAAGGACTTTCGTCTGGGATTTCTAACTTAGAACCAATCAAACCCAACACAGATTCAACTTCAGCAGGGAACATCAGCAAATCACTACCCTTGACGCTGAAACTAGAGGCACTTAACCACTGTCTCCATGCCAAACTTTGTTGATTATACTTAAGACTACACAACTTCCGGTTTTCCTGATGCACAGTAACATACTTTCCTTGTTCCCAGGTAAACTTAGCTAGTTCCTTTGGTAGCCCCCAAATTTCTCGACCGCCAGCCACCGAATCAGCATTATCTACATAAATGTGGGAAACCCAACCACCGATTTTTCTTTGGTAATTAACCAAAGCTGGGACAACAATTAACTCACTATACTCCAGTACTGAGCCTGACCCATAATGAGATAAATACATGCTAGCGAGAGTTTTACCAGGCCATACAGAAATAATTTCTAACTCTGAGGGAATCAAAGGGCGCACTTGGTCAATATTTACCAAATGCAAAGTTTGGATGGCATAGCCTTGGAGTGTCCAAGGTGCTTGTGGATATGGCATAAGGGAGTTAGGAATAGAGAGTGAGGAGTTAGGAATAAAGTTAAGAATTAAGAGCAAGAGTTACTAATATTAGTTCTACTCTAACTCTAGACTTCAAACTCCTAACTCCTAACTTCTAACCTCTAACTCCTAAAAAAAAATCCCCACTCAGGCATTTGTCTGAGTGGGTAATATGAGGTCGAACAAAACAATCTTCTCAAAAGAAAGTAGAGGAATTATTTGCTCTCTGTAAAATCAGCGTCAATCACATCGTCGCCGTTACTAGAACTAGAAGAACTGCTACTATCTTGAGGTTCACCACCAGATGTAGCACCAGCACCAGCGCCAGCACTGGCACTAGCACCAGCTTGTTGATAGATGTTGCTACCAACAGCGAATAACGCTTGTTGCAATTCTGGGGTGAGCTTTTTAATTTGCTCATCGTCTTCTTTAGCAACAGCTTCCCGCAGTTCTTTCACCAAACCTTCGACTTTAGTCTTGTCAGCATCGGGAACTTTATCGCCCAATTCTTGTAACTGCTTTTCAGCTTGGTATGCCAAAGAATCGGCTTGGTTCTTGCGTTCAATCTTCTCACGCCGTTCTTTGTCAGATGAAGCATTTTGTTCAGCTTCTCTTACCATCCGGTCAACGTCATTTTTATCCAGGGTGGAAGCGCCAGTTATGCTGATGGACTGTTCTTTACCAGTACCTTTGTCTTTTGCGGTGACGTTAAGGATACCGTTAGCGTCAATATCGAACACCACTTCAATTTGAGGAACGCCACGTGGTGCAGGAGGAATACCATCAAGGCGGAAGGTTCCCAAACTCTTGTTATCGTTAGAGAATTCGCGTTCACCTTGGAGGACGTGAATTTCTACGTTGGTTTGTCCATCCACAGCAGTGGAGAAGACTTCCGATTTCTTGGTGGGGATTGTGGTGTTGCGGGGGATAATTTTCGTCATCACGCCACCCAATGTTTCCACACCCAAAGATAGGGGTGTCACGTCTAACAGCAAGATGCCAGTTACATCACCAGCCAGTACTCCGGCTTGAATGGCTGCACCAACTGCTACAACTTCATCAGGGTTCACGCTTTGGTTGGGGTCTTTACCCAATACCTGCTTCACAATCTGTTGGACTGCGGGAATCCGCGTAGAACCACCAACTAACACCACTTCATCAATATCGCCTTTGTTTAACTTGGCATCCCGAAGGGCGTTTTCTACAGGAATACGGCAACGGTCGATTAAATCAGAACAAAGTTCTTCAAACTGCGCGCGAGTCAGGGTTGTATCCAGGTGCTTGGGCCCATCCTGGGTAGCAGTGATAAATGGTAGGTTGATTTCTGCTTGGGTAACGCTAGAAAGCTCAATTTTGGCTTTTTCTCCAGCTTCCGTCAGACGTTGTAAGGCTTGTTTATCTTTCCGCAGGTCAATACCTTCGGCTTTCTTGAACTTCTCAGCTAAGAAATCAACTATTTTTTTATCAAAGTCGTCACCACCAAGGTGGGTATCACCAGATGTGGCTAGTACTTCAAAAACTCCGTCTCCTACTTCCAGCACGGATACGTCGAAAGTACCACCACCAAGGTCAAATACTAGGATGGTTTCGTTACTCTTCTTGTCAAATCCATAAGCCAGAGAAGCAGCGGTAGGCTCGTTGATAATCCGCAGAACTTCAATCCCGGCAATTTTACCAGCGTCTTTTGTTGCTTGCCGCTGAGAGTCGTTGAAGTATGCAGGAACAGTGATTACAGCTTGGGTTACAGTTTCACCCAAGTATTTGCTGGCATCTTCAACTAATTTGCGAAGAACTTTTGCAGAAATTTCTTCAGGAGCAAACGGTTTACCAGCTATTGGACAATCTAATTTGACATTGCCGTTGCTGCTAAGAACTTTGTAAGAAACTTCTGTAGCTTCGTTACCCACTTCATCGTAGCGGCGACCGATAAAGCGTTTGACTGAGTAAAACGTATTTTCGGGGTTCATCACCGCTTGGCGTTTGGCGATTTGGCCAACCAAGTTGTCGCCATTTTTAGCAAATGCGACTACTGATGGCGTTGTCCGAAAACCTTCAGCATTAGCAATTACTGTGGGTTTACCACCTTCCATCACTGCCACGCAGGAGTTCGTTGTTCCTAAGTCAATTCCAACTACTTTTGCCATTTTAGGTGCTGGCTCCGTATAACTACAAATGAATGAATGAGAATATAAAGCACTAAATTTTGAACCAACAGGGTCAAGAAATCAGCCAGTTCAGCATGAATACCTTTAATTTGGCTTTTCTGGGGTTAAAACTCCAGACTATGCTGATATATATACTGAAGCTTAGTGGTAGCCAGTCCATGAAGGGTGGTTTCCCGAACCTTACTTGGGACGGTTAAACTAACTAAATTTTGTTTTTAGTTGGTTCATGGATTAATTTGTCTTCACTCTGTCTAATGTAGAAGAATTAATACTTTCAGTAATTAGGGTGAACCGTAACGTCTGAGTGGTGTTTGCCGTCTTTTGAGGCAATAAAGTACAGAAGCATTGGGGATTGGGGATGGGGCATGGGGCATGGAAGAGAATAATAACTCAGCATCAGCACTTGGCACTTGGCACTTAGCACTCAACACTCAGTACTCAATACTAAAGACTCAGTAGTTACTTAAGCCCAGAAAAAAGAGTTTCCCAGGCAATCACAGGTGGTCTTTGTCCTTGGTTGACTATTTCAAAAATTTTCCTAGAGCTATTTGGCTGAAAAAGGCATTCTACACAAGCGTTTGCAACATCAATCCGGCTGGCATCACCCGAAAGGGTATCACCAGTGCCTATGACCACACCGTATTTACCCCCAGTTTTTGCCTTCAGGAGGGTGTTGAGGTCGTATGAGGTATAGGGGCCGTCAATAAGGCGTCCTGGGCGGATAATGGTGTAGGGCAATCCTGAATTAATAATGGACTCCTCACCCTTTTGTTTAGCATCCAACACGCCAAAACTATTAAGAATACTAAAAGGAAACTGATTTTTACGGAGAATTCCACAGGAAGAGACGAAAACGAATCGCTTCAAATTCTGGGGTGCTGCCGCTACTAGATTGCTGACACCTTGAGCATCAATCTTTGTCGGACTATTCTTTGCTTTTGCTTCACTAGATTTGGGATTAAAGAAAATAATTCCCCATTCAATCAAGTTCGGGGTTTCGTCAAACTCCCATCGCGCAGAGGGAAAGGCAGTAGTTCCAGTACAATTTATGATGTGAGTAACACCTGGCATTGCAGCTGGCAGTGTAGCTGGCTGGCGAATGTCACCAACGGCAATTTCCACTTTTTGGTTAAACATCTCTTCAGCTTTTGCAGCATTGCGTGTCAGAACGCGAACTTTTAAACCCTTTTCGAGTAACTTGCCTACCACTAATTGCCCGACTCCACCTGTAGCACCAGCAACTAGTATTAAATCTTTAGCTGAATCAAAAGAAGTCATAAAGTGCCCTTGAGATAGTCTATTGTTAATCTACCTAAAAAATACGATGTCTACGAGAGGCTGTGCCAATCATTATTAGACCTCTTGCAAAAATCCTTGAATCACCCCTCCCCAACCCTCCCCTTCACAAGGGGAGGGGGCAAGATTTTAAGTTTACCGCCAATATATCGGGGGGATAAAGGGGGTTTATTCGACTTATGCAAGAGGTTTATTAGAATACAAATTAATTGTAGATAGCGCAGAACAGCCTATAGAAAGACCTACGAATTAACTAGGTATTTTTATTATGTTTTAATAGTTAAAAAGAGCTATTTAACATTAAATATATTTAATTGTATTTGGGATAAAAATTTTGAGAAAAATGTGACTCTTCGCCTTGAAACCCTGATTATATCGTCAAACTATTGTCAGCGATCGCCAGCCCCAAATAATGGTTAAAACCTATTCCTAGCATACATTTGCTAATTTGCGGATATGTCTACTGTTATTGGTGTTGATACTATTACTGACTTCAATAGTTCTGAAGGTGACAAGATTGTACTGGATAAGGCTACCTTTAGTGCGTTCCCGCTTCTCCTGTCAAAGACGCTACGCGTCGTTTCGCCGCAGGGGTACGCTATCGGTAATCCACATCATCAAAAAGGAACCAGATTAAAGATTTGGCTAATGGCTCTTGACTCTGTAGCTTTCAGGCACACATCTGGGAATTTTAGGAAAAGCGCAAATTCCCTAGAACTGAATTAGCGCAGTAGCCAGTACTTGAGGTTTCGAGCAAGGAATGAAAATTAGTCAGAAATTAATTTCGGGAATTCTAGGAATAGCGACTCTCTCAGTAATTACTGGTGCGATTAATGCCCATCAACAATTGAAAATAGCTAAGTATATTGCTCAACAAGAGGCTGAAGAAGTTGCTGGACTAGTAGCATATTTCGTAAGTCATGAACTTGATGAATACCACGAAATGGAATCGCGAGATAAGATGTTAGCGGAATTGCAAGACCATGTTATCTCGCTACACAAGAAACGTCAGCGCGATCTGGAGATTGTAGATCGCAATAAAATCATTCTGGCAGATGTAGTTCCAGAAGACATTGGTACGCGATTAGATCGCGATCGCAATAATGAAGTTGGTAAAACTATTCAAGATGGTATACCAAGAACATATATTGAGTTCAGTCCTGAGTACCCAAATGGGATTCGATTGATTGCTGTTCCTTTTAAGACTGGCAAGGGTGAAAGAATTGGTGCAGTCATTCTGGAATATACACCGCTTTATGAAGCAGCCCTAGCAACAGCCCATAAAAATATTGTTGCCACGTCAGTTATCAGTTTGGCATGTGGCATACTCGCACTATTAGTAGGCTATTTGATCTCTAGAAGCATTTCAAAACCGATTAAACAACTCCAGCAAGCTGTGGTAAATCTGTCTGAAGGTAAGCTGAATACCAGAGTTAATATTTGCTCCCAGGATGAGATTGGCGAGTTAGCTACCTCGTTCAACAAAATGGCGGACGATCTGCAACATTCCAGAGATGAATTGGTCAATGCCAACGAACAATTACGAGACGAGATTGTTGAGCGTCAGCAGACAGAAGCAGAACTTCAGCAAGCTCTGAAAGACCTGCAAAAAACCCAAATCCAATTAATTCAATCTGAAAAAATGTCGAGTCTGGGTCAACTAGTAGCAGGAGTTGCCCATGAAATCAACAATCCAGTTAATTTTATCTACGGCAATCTGCAACACACTGATGATTACACTCAACAACTGCTGCTGTTAATTAAGCTTTATCAAAATCATTATCCCAACCCAGAGCCAGAAATTCAAAATGCTAACGAAGAAGCAGATATTGAGTACCTAATAGAAGATTTGCCTAAGATGTTAACCTCAATGAAGATGGGGGCTAAACGCATTCGGGAAATTGTTCTCAGTCTCCGAATTTTCTCTCGTTTGGATGAAGCTGAGTTCAAAACGGCCGATCTCCATGAAGGAATCGACAGTACTCTATTAATTTTGCAACACCGTCTGAAACTACAAAATAATCGCCCTGAAATTAAAGTGATTAAAGAATATGGTGAAATACCTCAAATCCAGTGTTTTGCAGGGCAAATGAACCAGGTATTTATGCACATCTTGACAAATGCGATCGATGCTTTAGAAGATTGTTTCCAAAAAGAACTTTGTCCAAATCCCTTGATTCGCATTTCTTCTCTTCAGGTAAATGAAAATATAATTATTCGGATTGTTGATAATGGGGTAGGAATTTCAGAAGAAATCCAGTCGCGTTTATTTGACCCTTTTTTCACCACAAAACCAGTTGGCAAAGGGACTGGTATGGGCTTATCGATTAGCTACCAGATAATTACAGATAAGCATGGTGGATCTTTGCAATGTATTTCATCACCGGGACAAGGTGCAGAGTTTGTAATTACAATCCCAATTCGAGTAGCGAAACCAGCACATTCATCAGTTGGCGATCGCCACGCCTATCGGTAAAAGTCAGTGCCAATGTTTTTCAGCCTCTAAGTGCGTAAGCATAGCCCTTCATAGACATCGCAGTTAGAGGGTAATTGCCCCTGAATTGTTCGGTTCTACCACTGTCATCAGTATACAAATAGCTATAACCTCTTAGATAGTAGTGAAATGTCTAACCTAGACGCTGTTAGTCGCTCTTGAATTAAGGGGTGAAAGCCTGTGTACCAATGGATATTGCCAAGCCTGAGCGAAATCTTGGCCCAAAATCAATCAAGTGTGGCAGAATGTTCACCTGCTAAAGCAGAGCAGCAGTGGCGAATCAGCCTCGCAGCGACAGAACATTTGCTATTAAATACTTTAGCAGACCCTTCAGTTGACACAACCCAAGGATTAGTTTTAGCTGCACCAGCACCCTTGTTTAGTCAACCAAAATTAACTCAAAGTTTACAAACAGTAACTTTTACAGCAAAACCATTTAACCCTTTGGCGCTAATGCCATTTCAGATGCCAGGTGCAATTGCGTCTGTCAATGAAGAAATTGCTCCCAATGAATCGGTACTTCCTTTACTACCTGCCGATCCGCTCGGAGCAGAACAGTTTTGCTTGGTTTTTACAGATAAATTCAGATTAGTACTAATTTTAGCAACCCACAAAAACGGCAAAAAAACCTTTTCATTTTCTTTTGAGCCAGAGATAGTGCAGCAGGCTTGGCGATCGCTAGGGGCACGGGTAATGCTGGCTAATCCAGAATTTTTCGCCCGCTTGGACGCATTAGTAGAACAGTATTCTCCGGTAGCACCAGACTACCGCATGATGATCCACTTTAGTCAGTTATTACTTCAGGAATTAACAGAACCAGAAGAGACTAAAGACTGTTTACTAGGGACTGTGGAAGAAGCAGGGGAGCATACTTCGACTGCGCTCAGTAACCGGGGGAGCAGAGGAGCAGGGGAGCAGGGGAGAAAAGTTTTCCCCAATGCTCAATGTCCACTTGCCCTGAGCAAAGCCGAAGCGATGCCCAATGTCCAATCCTCAAATCCTGATGTAGAATTGCTCCAAGCTTTTGCTCACGAAGTCCGCACACCTTTAACAACTATTCGCACCATGACTCGTCTGCTGTTAAAGCGGCGAGACTTAGATGCTAGCGCGATCAATCGCTTAAAAATTATCGATCACGAGTGTACAGAGCAAATTGACCGTATGGAATTGCTGTTTAAGGCCGCAGAACTAGAAACTACTGCCTCAGCAAAATCGTCAAAAACTCAACTCACACCGATGTCTTTAGATCAAGTGTTGCAGCAGAGCATTCCCCGTTGGGAACAAGCAGCGCATCGCCGTAACTTAACTTTGAATGTTGTTTTACCCCAGCAACTACCAACAGTAGTGAGCAATCCCACCATGCTGGATCGGGTTCTCACTGGTTTGATGGAAAATTTTACTCGCAGCTTACCGGCTGGCAGCCATATTCAAGTACAAGTTATCCCCGCTGGAGATCAACTAAAGTTACAATTATCGCCGCAATTCCGGTGCAAAGATTCAAATAAAGCCGCCATACCTGCAACACCACCAATCCGCAAGGCTCTAGGCCAACTGCTGATGTTCCAACCAGAAACAGGTACGATTAGTTTGAATATCGCTGCAACCAAGCATTTGTTTCAGGCGATCGGTGGCAAACTAATTGTGCGCCAGCGTCCACACTATGGGGAAGTGATGACGATTTTCCTACCTTTAGAAGTTAGCAATAAACAGAAACCGATAGTCACGAATTAGAGATATAGCCATCCTAAATGAGATTGCGAACATTTTTGTTATGGTCGTCCTTGGTCATTTGTCCTTTGTCCTTTGTCATTTGTGACTACAACGGACTAATGACTAATGACTAATGACTAATGACATGAAACAAAGTACTTTTCCACGCATCTAACAAATATTTCCACACCCATTGCCAAGGCGGTTTCGTCAAAATCAAACCGAGGATGATGATGGGGATATGCTAAGTCTTTCGCGGGATTAGCAGAACCCAGAAAGAAATAACAACCAGGAACCTCTTCTAAAAAAAATGACATATCTTCAGCAGCCATAGTTTGGCATTCTGGTACGATACCCACAGGAGTTTCTACCACTTGTTCTGCTACAGATCGCACTAGTTCTGCTATTTTAATATCATTAATTACTGGTGGATAAAGTGACCAATATTCTAAATCATAATTTGCACCATGACTCTGACAAATTCCAGCAATAATCTGCTCGACACGCTGGTTAAAAAAGCCTTTCAAACTAGGATTAAAATACCTGACAGTGGCACTCATTCTCGCTGTATCAGCAATGACATTGCGTTTGGTTCCAGCGTGAAGTTCTCCCACTGTTACTACTGCTGAATCAATGGGATTAACATTCCGAGCGACAATAGTTTGCAAAGCATTGACAATTTGAGCAGCAACAACAACGGAGTCAACAGTTTGATGGGGTAGTGCGCCGTGTCCACCTTTGCCCAAAATTGTGCAGTTAAAGCATTCCACAGCTGCCATCAATGCGCCAGCCCGCACACCCACTGTTCCTAAAGGCAAATTATTCCACAAGTGCAAACCAATAATCGCGTCAACATCAGGATTTTTCAAAACTCCAGCTTCAATCATTGGTTTTGCGCCTCCTGGTGATTCTTCCGCTGGCTGAAAGATAATTTTTACAACACCAGAGAAGTCTTGGCGATGCTGCTGGAGATAATAAGCTGTACCTAAAGCGATCGCTGTATGTCCATCATGTCCACAAGCGTGCATCACTCCATCATGCTGCGATTTATACGGCACTTCGTTGAGTTCTTGGATTGGCAAAGCATCCATATCCGCACGAATCGCTAAAACTTTTGGATTTTGGATTGTTTCTGAAACTTCCTCTTTACCCTTGATAGTGGCAACAATGCCAGTGTGGGCAATGCCAATTTGATGCTCAATTCCCCATTCTTGCAGCTTTTGTGATACAAACTCAGCAGTCAGTTTTTCTTGAAAACCCAACTCTGGTTGTTGATGCAATCGCCGCCGCCACTCTATTAATTGCGGTTGCAATGAGCGAATAGAAAGTCGGATGCGAGATAGATCGACAGAAGCGGGATTGGGAAAGGTGGAAACCATTATGAAGACAAACTAGTTTGAGTACAGCTAATACCAATTTGAAAAAAGAATGCAACATATATTATATAGATAAGACCCATTCCCAATCGTCCTCAATACATTGGTAAGGATGTGCGTCAGCGCAGGTGGGGTATCTGCTGCAAAATTTTTGGAATTGGTATAAGTTAGATTATTTTCCTAGTTTAACGTGACTTGAACGAGTCTTCATTGACACTCTACTCAGCACTGAGTGAGGTCAAAAAGTTTTTAGTTGATAGCTGTTAATTTTCTCTCTAGGTCAAATAAAAATCCGTGAATATACTCTTCAGTCCATTCGGCACCATAGAAGCGTTTAAACATTCCTCGCGCTGGGTCTTTTTCAGCCCGATATCGGAGGTATCGCAGTTGGGCTTGTTCAATGGCTACTAAATTTTGGGAATCTGTTATTGGTTCTGCCTGCTCTACGAAATCGAGATAAGCTTTCAAATAGTCTTTGAAAGCGGCAAACACCTGAGTTTCTACTACAGCCGTTTCTTGGGGACGAGTCCACAGAAAAGCGGGAGAGAAAAAAGGCTGTGCTTCTTCGGGAAAATCTCCTCCCCAGGATAGATGTTGCTGGTGGGTGTGGAAAATAGGCAAAATTGGTTCAGTATATTTCGCCTGATATGCTGAATCATCCCGAAATAGCGGCTGCATATCCAAAGCAATTAGATGTCCTCCTGGCAATGTCACCAAATCTGCCCCAAAAAAGGGTAAATCGTAGTTGAGGCGGGGAAAAATCACAAAATTCAGCACTTGCAGCGAATTGCCACCTTGTACGTGAGCTGCCCGAATTTGCCGCAATTTTGAAGTTTGAAAGGCATAACTGGTGGTGACAACTTCTTCCTGATTCTTTCCCTTGCCCACAACAGCACTCTTGGACTCAAATCCAGTGGGGATAGGATAGGGCTGTAAATCCAAACGCGATCGCATATAGGCGATCGCATAATCGAGAAATGGCTGATAAAGCGTCACGTTGCTTCGCTCCGAATTCAAAATTAATAATCCCCAATGCCCAATGCCAATTATCTTTTGCCGACACCGACTGCTAGGGGAACAGCATCTTCAAATAAGAATTCATGGAGAAAGCGTTCTGCCCATTCATGACCAAAGTAACTGCTAAACAAACCAGATGCGGGATCGCGGTCTGCACTATATTGGTCATAGTCTTTTTGGGCTTTGACAATCCGCTGGATATCTTTAGGGTCTTGGAGCGGTTTGGCATCTGCTAACATTTGCCAATACAAGTTTAAATAATCCTGAAAAGCTTCAAAGACTCGTGTTGCCACTGTTTCCGGGTCGGTTTTGGCAAACAATAGGTATTTAGAAAAATACTGGTTGGCATCGTAAAACTTCATTTCTAAGTTTTGCGCCAAATCTGGGTATTTATCATGCAGAGATTTCAGCGGAACTATATATTTTTTTTGATAATCTTCATCCTGAAATAAAGGCTGGAAATCAAGCACAATCAGGTTTTTGACTTTCCCAAAGGATAAAAAATCAATCCCTAACAGAGGTAAATCGTAATCGTGACTGGGATAAATCACGCTGTTAAAAATTTGAGCGCTTTCCCCAGCATCAATGTAGGTATAGCGAATTTTCCGCAACTCTTGAGATTGGTAACACCAACTGCGAATAGTTGCTGGGTTTCTACCGCGATCGCTAACTTTGAATTCCAAACCAGGGGGAATGACCCTACTTTGTAAATCAAATCGCTGAAATAGCTCTTTTTCTAAAAATTCCAGGAAAGGCTTATACATGGAGCATGATTTGTTAACCCTTGCATGAAAATAAGTTATGGCGATCGCGCACGTCTCATTTATGAGAAACAAAGCAACATTCCTTAATGGGGGATTGGGCATTGGGCATTGGGCATTGGGCATTGGGCATTGGGCATTGGGAATTAAGAAAATTATTTCCCAGTCCCCAGTTCCCAGTCCCCAGTTCCCAGTCCCCAGTCCCCAATGCCCAATCCCACTAACGCCTAGCATGATTGCGACCGATCATTTGCTGCAAGACTTCTTGGGAAACACAGCGACGCTCCGAACAATAAGTCATCAAGTTAATTCCGTTCATCATTCGTACTGTACTGACTCTGACACGAAAATCATCCGTAACAAACCAACAACGTTCCTGACCTTGATTGTTGTCATAGTCAGTATCAATCGTCAGTACTCCATCATCAGCAAATCGATATCGGCTCACAACCGGAATGCTCTCAACATAGCCTTGGTTGCGAATCAGTTTTCCAGAACGCCTCGTTTCGTCGGGAACATCAACCAAAATCGCTGCATTATCGGTATTCGGTAGCCTGGTATCTAGGTTAGCTTGCCATGCAAAGCTAGCACCGCTTGTTGCTTTATTAGGATCTATCCCTTGGGCTTTACAAACTTCTTGGACTTTCGGATCGTCCTTTTCCATGACTTTTATAATCAAATTCGACTCCCCCGACTCATCCGCCGCCGAGTCAAAATGATGAACGGCGCGTTCCGTAAACCACGTACCCTCACTTTTACGGAAGAAATCGATCATTGTCAAAGGCGGTATTATATGCATCTGTTTTGAAACCTCGTTTTATCAAATTTTGGCGTTATTAATACTGAGTGATGAGATGAAGTCCCGGTTTAGCTAAAGTGTAGAATAACTCCAAAAGTGATATTTTAATCAGCTGATGACAAATAGTGAAATTCAACTTATTACAAGCGTTCGCCCCAGTCCAACTCCAGAAATCTTAACAGCCCTGAAAGCCGGAATCCCTGTGGATTCGATAGATTTGTACCAATTTAATCTCAAGGAAGTCGATTTCCGACAAGCTAACTTGAGTAAAGCCAATCTATTAGGAGCCGACCTCAGTGAAGTGCTATTAAGTAATCTCGATTTGAGTGGGGCAGATTTGCGAGGCGCTAATCTGCAAGGAGCCGATTTGAGTGGGGCTAATTTGCAGGGAGCCTATTTAAACCGTGCTGATCTCCAACAAGCAAATCTCAGTGGCGCAAATTTGGAGGGAGCCAAACTCCAAGTAGCACGTTATGATTTACAAACGAAATGGCCCGAAGAATATAACTACAAAACTTCGGGAGCGGTAGGGCCGGGTGCTAATCTCAATGGTGCTTTTCTGAATACAGCTTCTTTACGAAATGCAGATTTACAAGGTGCTAATCTGCGTGGAGCCTATCTGAGTGGCGCTGACTTGACAGGAGCCAATTTGCAAGGTGCTTCTTTAAGTGGTGCCGATCTGACAAAAGCTTATTTGACAGGGGCTTGCTTACGGAATGCTCGATTGACAGGAGCCGATTTGCGGGATACAGACCTGCGAGCAACCGATCTCAGTGATGCAGAGATGGAGCATCTTCAAAGTATTGCTGGGGCAGATTTTACTCTTGCTCAAGGACTCACAGAAGCAACTAAAGCTATGCTTTCCAGTCGTCCACATTCAGAACTCGATGTTTGGAACGCCTATACCCGCAAAACAACTCGTGAAAGTTTGAGTGCTTGACCGTGCCAATTTTAGATTTTAGATGCAAGCCGCGCTCCTTGTGAGCGAAATAAATCGATCCAAAATTGTTTGACCAGTTGCTCTGTAGTGAGTTTACAACGGCTGCCAGTTCTTTTTCAGGAGTGCTAAAAATGTCGCGTATCCTTCGGAAAAACCAGGCGGATCGGGTAGAACATATTGGGGAAATTCTTTATACGATCGCCAAGGTTCCGAAGCATTATGCCGCAAATGTAAGGCAATTTCTGAGGAACCTGGTAATCGCCAAGTCATTTGACCAGTTTGTATATCAGTCACAAATGCCTCCTCATCTCGAAAAAGTTGATCTTTTATTCCAGATTTTGGCAGATTAACCGGATATTTTGGTCAAATTTAAGGTAAAATAAAATGTTTACTATTTATCTGATAAGTTTTCTCACAATATTGCATTGCAGACAAACCCACAGCGCTATTGTGGCAATAGGTCTTCTAAAGCGGCGCCGACAACCCGGTGATCTTTATCCTGTCTGAGTTGGTTCAAGGCTGCTTTTGCTTCCGGTTCATCAAATCGTTTGAGAGCATAGCTAACTCGCACGCGCATCCGCCAAGATTCATCATTCACCAACGTTAGTATTTGGGATAATGCGGCAGTATGTTGACTAGAATTAGCTAGTAAGCCAAGTGCATCAACAGAAGATTCCTGAACTGTGAAATCTTCATCTTTTAAACCCTGAACGCATATATCAAATAGTTCTTCAGGGCAATCCATTTCAGCGATCGCAGCCAAAATGCTCCGTCTAACTAGCCAGTGGTCATCCTGATAATATGCCAAAACTAGATGAGAAACTGCGACTCTGCCAAATAGCGATAACGAATTTGCCGCCTCAGCCCGCACGTTGGGAGTATCATCAAATTTCATAATTTGCATCAAAGCTGCAAAAGATTCCGCTGATTGTTGATTACCCAAACCTCTAGCCACAAAAGAACGCACCAAAAATTCTGAGTCATGAAGTTTACTGGTGAGCAGAGGAACTGCAACTTCTGATTCATAATCATTGAGGGCAGCGATCGCCTTCAAACGATAGTGAAAATCTGGGTTCTTTAGTTCAGCTTGGATTTTATGGATTTCCATAAGTGCATTTGGTACAGCTATTCTTTATTTTAGGGCATTGGGCATAGGGCATTGGAAAAGAAGAGGCAAAGGCAGGAGGCAGGAGGCAGGAGGCAGAAGTTCTAAAATGTTTGAATTTTGAATGCGTGAATTTTGAATTGATTTGTCCCCCTTCCAGCACAATGCCCAATGCCCCATTCCCCATCCCCCATCCCCTAAATCAATGACTCAATTAAGCGAAACCGTTAAAGAATTAATAGCCAAAGCTAGAATTGTCAGCTTTGCTGAGTGGGAACAGTCCCATCCAAAAGCAGCGATCGCTATATTTCAAGCTGCGGATGATGCTTTTCGCTACCTCAGCGACGAAGATTTATCGCAGATTAAAACCTTGTCACCCGATAATTCTGAGTTGATTCCTGTTGCTCAATTGTTACGCGATCGCGCCGCCGAAATCGTTGATGAATCTAGAGAACAAGTTTTAGCAACTTATCCCGAAATTATCCAGCCTGGAGGCGGTCTTTATCCACCTGAACGCGCCCAAGCTTGCTGGCGAGATTTTTGGCATTTTCTTCGCTGCATTACTTATGGCATAGCAGGTGGCCACACTGAATATACAAGTCCCACAGGACTGCATTATATGAATTTGCTCTATCAGGAATTACAAGTTCCATTGGATGCAATGATTTTAGGCTTAAAAAGCATCAAAACTGCTAGTTTGAAACGCTGCCAAGCCGACCGGCAGCAAATTCTTGCTCCCTATTTTGACCATTTAATTAGCCAATTGGCTACTTTCCAAATTCGATAAGTTAAGCGTAAGTGGGCATGAATAATCAAAGGTTTGTAGTCAGAGCTTCAGCCCTGACTAACAAACAATATTACTTAATTTTATATTGCGTAAGATAGTTGAATTTATTCATGCCCACTGATTGAGATAAACTTAAGTGACTCAGCACAATTAATACTCTGGCTTAAGGGAATGGCAAAATACCATCACTTGCATCCCAATTGCAAATCCAATACTAAAAAAAAGCTAAATTTTCTCTAAAGTATAATTTAACTTAACAAATTTTAATAAATATGGTTTCAGCATCGTATCACAATGTGTAAAGGCAAACGATGCAAAAACTTAAAATCATCACGACTAATAAGGATTTAAAGTCTCTATGTCCCCTACTTTGTCACTATGATGTAAAGTTTTTTAACATCTGCTGAATATCCTTCTCATAAAATTTAGTTGTTAACTGGGAGATAGTTTGAATGGCTTTTGGACCAGTATCACGATTAGGGGTCGCTCTGTTTGAAGACACCGATCCCGTCGATCTGTGGCCAAATCGCTCTAATGAGGATGTTGAAACCGTAATTAGAACTGTCTATAAACAAGTTCTAGGCAACGCTTATGTAATGGAGAGTGAGCGGCTTTCTGTTGCTGAATCTCAACTCAAACGGGGTGAGATTAGCGTTCGCGGGTTTGTGCGTCAAGTCGGGAAGTCGGAACTTTACCGTTCGCGGTTTTTTGATAACGCCCCTCGTTATCGGGCGATTGAATTAAATTTCAGACATTTCCTTGGTCGTGCGCCATTGAATTTAGAAGAAACGCGTACACACAGCACTATTCTGGATACAAAGGGCTTTGAGGGTGAGATTGATTCCTATCTAGACAGCGACGAATACCAAGAAACTTTTGGCGAAAACATTGTGCCTTATATTCGGGGCTACAAAACCGAAGCTATCCAGAATTTGGTTCAGTTTACCCACTTGTTTCAACTGGTACGTGGTTCTTCTAGCAGCAGCCTGAAAGGTGACTTAGCTGGCAAACAACCAAAATTAAACAGTTTGCTAATTCAAAGCACGCCTACTCCTGTAGTTTCACCAGCCAGCAAGGGCGCTACATTCCGCAACCCAACATCTACCCCTCGCACTCGTCAGGGTGTGGGATCTGGTGATGATGGTAAGGTATACCGGATTGAAGTTACTGGCTACAAGGCAAATGTGGTAAATAACATTTCCAAGTTTCGCCGCAGTAACCAAGTCTTTTTCGTGCCATACAATAAGCTTTCACAAGAGTATCAGCGGATTCACAAGCAGGGCGGCACGATCGCCAGTATTACCCCTGTCAACTAAAGAATAGAAATTGGAAATTTAGAGATTAGGGATTGGGAAATAATTCTGCTGTACTCAGTCTCTAATCTTTCAATCCCCAGTGTGACTCGTTCTGGGATTTACGCAAAACTAAACGCGTTCAAGGGCAATACCTTGCGGAAAGCCGCTTCTGAGCGAGACACTCCGCGTAGCTAGCTTCCACCTAGAAGTATGCATCTACATAAAATTGCCCTTACCTGAAAAGAATGATTTTCGGCTATTTTTTGCGTAAATCCCGACCTATCAAAAGTTAGCCAAAGCGATCGCTAATCTGGAGTTTGACCAATTCCGCCGTCAGTTGTGATATACGAAGACATTTAACACACTTTCACAAACTAAAGTTTTACAAAAGCTAGTCAGTAGCAAAAATAACTGACAACTGATGGGAAATTCTACCTCCATAAGGGGTAGGATGCTCGGAAATTAAATTAAATTAGCGTTTTTCAGGAGATACCTCAATGTCACTTTGGGCAATTGATTCACCTAATGTTGAACTGCGTCCGAACACCAGCGAAAGTGAATTACAAACACTGATTCGGGCAGTTTACAAACAGGTTTTGGGTAATGCTCACTTGTTGTCAAGTGAGCGACTAGCCACTGCTGAATCGCAATTGCGCGATCGCAAAATCAGCGTTCGCGAATTCGTTAACATGGTTGCGAAATCAGAACTTTATCAATCCCTGTTTTTCAACTCTTCTTCTCAGTATCGGTTCATTGAACTGAACTTCAAACACCTGCTAGGGCGTCCTCCTGCCGATCAAGCAGAAATTTCCGAACACGTCCGCATCTATAACGAACAGGGCTATGATGCTGAGATCGAATCCTATATCGATAGCAACGAATATCAGCAGAATTTTGGCGAGAATATTGTTCCCTATGTTCGCAGCACCAGCTCCCAAGTCGGAATTAAGAATGTTACCTTTAACCGCACCTTTAGCTTAGTCAGAGGATTCGCTAGCAGCGATAGCGATCGCAAAGCCAAACTGATTGGTGATATCGGTTCCAATTTACCCACATCCATCAAAGCTCCCGCGGCTGGTTCTAGTGTCAGCAGCACCGACAAACGCTTCTTGATTAAAGCTGTTAAAGGTGCAGGTAATCTCCGTACTCGTCTGGGCAATCTGGAATACGTAGTTAACTACAACCAACTGTCTGGACAAGTGCAAAACATTCATCGCACAGGCGGCAAAATTATCAGTATCACTGAAGTTGCTTAGATTTGTCTAAGTAAGGGAGTAGGGACAAGGAGACAAGCAAACAAAAGAAAACTCCTAACTTCTAACTCTTGTACAGACGCGATTAATCGCGTCTGTACTCCTAACTCCTAACTCAGCACTCAGCACTCGACACTCAGCACTCCCAAATTCAGTTGTAGTCAAGGAGGCTAACATATAGACTAGGAGAATAACTTTCTTTTTTACCAAGATATCTCTTGGATTTTAAGCTACTTTTTTAAAATCGCTTTTCTAATGGAAATTACTGAATTTTTTGAACTTTCAATTGGACGATGGCGATCGCAGCGTAGCGCTCATCATTTAGCATTCGCCCACTTTGAAGAGGTATTATCTAACATTGACATTGAGTCTCTATCCACCAACGATCCAGCAGTGGTAGCAATCTGTCAATTGTATGACACTGAACCCAGTAGTATCACCCACCCTTTTCGGATGACTTGGGAAGGTGAGTCAGATTGGGACGATAAACCAATCTCTGGCAGTACTGTACTAGTACCAATTCCCGATGTCGAAAATCCTTCTAGAGGAAAACTCCTGCGGGACAAGGGATACGCTGAAACAATCCCAGCAGTGGCTAAATATCATCTGAGCAATGATGGTATTTTTACCCTGTTAACACAGTATGAACTCGCTGCTGCTGAGGAGCGAATTTGGTTTGCTAACCCAAATCTCCGATTTCGGGTAGCGACGATTAAAACCAGTGATGGTAAAGGCGTGACTACAGCTTCCTTTTCTTCAGAGATTCGCTCTTTGTCTTAAACCAATTAGCAAATATCAGGTTAAAACATAAAAGGATACAAGCTCCTAAATTTATTTATGAAGATTGTAATACGTGAATACTTCGACAAGCTCAGTACAAGTTTTGAATTTTGAATTTGGAGCGAAGCGACGTGACGATAGCGCCCAGCGAATCTAGCACTAACGCTAGCGATTTGCTCACCTTAGCCTGTTGGATGGCAGGAGATTTTAGCAATTACAAGCAATCTTTTGCAAATCCGCAACTTTACGCCCACATTCACATTTATTTTCGTCCTTTACCGATTGAATTTTTTTCTGGCATCGGTTTCTATTCTGAACAAGCTTATGACCATGATTTATGGACACCCTATCGTCAAGGAGTACATCGACTAGTCGATTTGGGCGATCGCATTTATATCGAAAATTACAGCTTGAAAGATCAGATGCTTTATGCAGGTGCAGCTCGTGAATTAGATATCCTCAAAACCATCACCCCAGAAAGCATCGAACGGCGTTATCACTGTTCAATGGTTTTCCAACGAGAAGGTGAAATGTTTCGAGGTAGTGTGGAACCAGGCAATCAATGTCTGATTAAACGCAATGGATGCCAGACATATCTTGTCAGCGAAGTAGAAATAACTGAGCGTACTTGGATAAGTCTAGATAAAGGCATGGATATTGAAACCCATAAGCAAATATGGGGATCTACTGCTGGGCCATTACAATTTGAAAAACGGGAGAGTTTTGCTGATGAATTACGTGCGGTGAGCGCATCATGTTGATTCAGCTTGAATCTGTTAAAACCAAAATGTTGCCTCCACTGGCTGAAAAAAAAATGCGCTGCTGGATTCGCAGCCGCCATTTGATTTGTTCGGGTAATTTTTTTATATTCGAGACATTAGAATATACAACGATTGAGAGATTCTCTGAATGCGTTGCTTCTTTAGGAGGGACAGTAATATCCGTTGACCCAGTTAACAAAATTTGGATGGGCGATCATCGCCAAGTAATTTTATATCAGGCAAAAGCCAGTTTACATACACCTCATCATACTTTGAAACAATACTGGATCAAATACGGTGGTTTCTACACTAGATTTGATGAGCGTGCTTGAGAGTTACTATCCTGTAGAAATTGTTCTGACAGGCGTTTATACTCTAATTCAAAATTAAGTTTTGAATTTTAAATACTCCCCAAGGGGGTTGACGGCTAATTATTAATGTCTAATTGCTAATTTCTCATTGTGATTAGCTGTTAGTTATTAATAGTTAGCCGTCTAAGTTTGTTAGAAAATGTAACTAAAAAAATCACCAAAAGTTGATAAGTTAATATCAATAACCAGGAATTAGTAAATCTTAAGTAGGGACTGTTATGGCTTTGCATTTTAGTATTGCCACCCTGCTACAGAAATTTTATTTTACTTGACAAATTAGTTCCCCTTACCCACAATAAGCCAACTATGCAGACCTTCTTAGACGAAGAAACCAGACGACGCCAATATCAAGCATTTCCCCAAATAGAACCTATAGAACTGTGGACTACTGCTTCAGTTGATGACATTGAAATTGTAATTCGAGCAGTTTATCGGCAAGTGTTGGGTAATGCTTACATCATGGAAAGTGAGCGGCTCGTAGTTCCAGAATCCCAACTCAAGCAAGGTATAATCGATGTGCGTGAGTTTGTGCGTCAAGTTGCCAAATCAGAGTTATATCGCTCTAGATTTTTTGATAACGTTTACCGCTACCGAGCAATTGAACTTAACTTTAAGCACCTGTTGGGTCGCGCTCCTGATGATTACTCTGAGACGATACATCACAGCAACATTCTAGATGAGAAAGGTTTTGAAGCGGATATTGATTCTTATCTTGATAGCGACGAGTATCTAGATGCCTTTGGCGAGAACATAGTGCCATATTATCGGGGTTATAAAACTCAAACGGGCAAAAAGATATTGGAATTTACCAATATGTTACAACTGCTGCGGAGCAACTCTAGCAGTGATAAGAACTTAGCAACTAATAATGAACCTCAACTGGTGCGATCGCTAATTACCAACGCTCCTTACGGCAGACAGAAACTCACAGATATTAGTGCATTGCTGGCTGAAATATTCAAGCCCAAGCCAGAAACTGCTGCTCCAGTTAATACCTTTATTGCAGCTTCCACAGCAGCCGAAGAAAGCTTGCGGCAAAAAATTAAAGAGCAAGAAAGCCAGATTGCAACTTTGCAACAACAATTAGCAGACTTACGGCCATTTGCCAGCATCGGCACAACAAAATTTAGTAGTACTTGGCAGTCTTCTAGTTTGCCCACCAGCACAGGTGAATATACATCTTTGCAACAGCAAGCTGACGCCCAAGAAAAACAGATTTCAGCTTTGCAAGAGCAAATTGCTGATGCTCGACGATCTGCAACAATTGGGGAAGCTCGGTTGAATAAATGGCGCAGTCGCGTTTTTAATGGTTAATTTCTCTAATATTTCTCTAATGTTTAATTTTATCGGGTGGGTTAGGCAAGTTTAACTCACCTATTTTTTTACTGTAGACATGATATAAAATCAAGACCTCGTTGGTGAATTCAAAATCTAACAAGCTAAAAAGCTATAAACTCACTAAGCTAACGCGCCTACATATTGCACTATTTTCTGTGTAGACCGTCATTAGTCATTAGTCATTTGTGTTTACCAATTGGACTTTGGACAATTGACTTAGGACAACCTCTCCTGAAGGAGACGCTGCGCGTAGCTTGCTTCCCCAGAGGGGTACACCAGTTGATGTGCTTTTCTTTTTGCGTAACAGCTTAAAGATTTCCTGATATTTTCCGAGTAAGCTTGAAACAACAAATAATCAGAAAGTGTCTGAATTATTGTTCTAATAGACTTACAACTTATGCAAAAAGCTATAATTTATCGATACCGTACTTATGGACTAGTTGGGTTAATATCCTTAAGCGCTGTATTAACTACACCTAAATCTGCCTTAACACAATTGGCAAGCGATTCCCCAATTGGGCAAACTCCTATCCCTACTGCTAACTTAATCTGGCCAACTAAAGGGTTTATTTCTCAAGGCTTCCGCAAATATCAACATGAAGGCATTGATATTGCAGGGGCATCTGGAACTCCTGTTATTGCTGCGGCATCCGGTACAGTTGTTAAAGCAGGTTGGGATAATTGGGGATTAGGAAATGCCATAACTATTAAACATCTCGACGGCAGCACTACTGTTTATGGTCACAATCGCCGTTTATTAGTGAGCAAGGGTCAACAGGTTATTCAAGGTCAAATGATTGCCGAGATGGGATCTACAGGCAATAGTACAGCACCTCATTTGCACTTTGAAGTTCATCCAAATGGTCGAATAGCAGTTGACCCTCTTCGTTTGTTGACATCCGTAACTGCAAGTGTTGGCTTTGGTTCTAAAATTCAGCAAGTGGATAACCAGAACCGCCCAGTTTCGCCACCTCCAATAGCAAATCAAGTTTCACCCTCACAGCAGCCAATTCCTATAGATTTTGCACCTGTAAGCGCTGATACTAAATGTAATGGAATTAGTCTTATTGAAGGTGAGACTATAAGCTCTCGTATAAAAGTCTGTAAAGAAAATGGTCAATTATTTTATATTGGGCAATTGAAGCAAGCCCCAAGCAAGCCTATAAAGATAGTAGCTTTGAATATTGGTAAAGACAGATATCGAGCAGATAATGGTAGTTTTTATTATTTAGTCACTCCACAAAGAGTTGAAGTTTGGCGAAATGGCAGTCAGATTCGTTCTGACAGTTTTTATAGTTTAAGGAAATCGCCTTGATATTCTTTCTACCTTACTTACTTTGGTGAAGATGGTTATTTTAAATATCACTCTTTGCTATACCAGATTGTTAAAAACTTAACTACTATGCAAACTGTATTTCGCTTAAACTCAGGTTTTGAAGCGCTTTGATATCCCCTGCCTATTAAAGGTTCAGACAAGGGATATTACAGCAATTAGTTGAAGAAGAATGCAGAATTCAGAATTTTGACTCCTGAATTCTGTTCAATAAAACTTTCTGTTTAAATACACTTGCTAAAAGTTAAGTGTTAATTGAAGCAAGTGGTTGAGAGGCATTTGATACAGAGCCATTGTTTACGAGAGGTTGACGAGTTTTCAGGTCAAATTTGAAGCCATGTGGCAAAATATGAAGCTTTGCTCCACAAATTGCCAAAGACTCATCCTTCAAAATTTCGTCCACATTGTTATATGTAGCTTCTGATTCATCAACAATCGTAACCGCACCTTCACCAATTACTTCAACTTGGTTATCTACCACTACCATAGCGGTATTTTCATCAATACCAAATCCTAAGACAGCAGGCTGTAGTACCAAAGCTGATATTAAACGTCCTAAGCGTCCCCGTTGGGAAAAATGCTGGTCAATTACTACCCCTGGTAAAAATCCCATACCTGGGCCCATATCGACAGTTTCAATCCGAGGATGTGTTTCTGAGTCGCCTTCCACAATCATTACGTCTGGCATCACAGCAGCTCCGGCGCTTGTGCCTGCGATAACTGCGCCTTCAGAAAAGCGTTGGTGAATCGCCGCATCGATTTCGGTGTCCTTGAGGATGTTGGTAATACGAGCTTGATCTCCCCCTGTAAAAAACACCCCAGTTGCTTTATTAATAGCTTCCAACGCGGTAGATGAAGCTGCATCTTCACGGGTTTCTGTATCAATAATGCGAACAGTTTCGGCTCCCAGGCGCTCAAACACTCTGATGTAATTTTCTCCCACTTCTCTTGGTAGTTCTGTGGCTGCTGTCAGAATTACAATATATGCCTTTGTACCTCCAGCACGTCTGACAAAGTCCCGCAAAATTACGGAATCTCCCTCTTTATCTTCGGCTCCCCCAATAATTACTAACTGCTTTTTGATATTACTTTCAACCATGATGCCCCCTGGGATTTGAGTTAATAAATTTCACTAAAACATGACAATTCAATGTATCAAATCATCCCTTTGATAGATTACTTGATAAAAGTAGGGTTAACATTTGCGTAGACGCATACCCCTACGGGGATCTTGCTACGCAAAGCGTCTGTCTGCGACACCCTATTCGCGTTCGTACAGAAGCGGCTTGTCGTTAGACATCGCAATTAGACCAAAATACTTTTCTGAAAAATTATTTAATTTTCCAGTCACTAAATAAAATCTACAACATCAACTGCCTCTAGAAGTATTTTCTAGAGGCATTTTTGGCAATACTGCTAACGATCTATTGGAGATTTATCGGGCGATGCGAGTAATTGGTATTGACCCTAGCTAGATGCAAATAGATATCTGATGGCAAGTTCTAATGAATCCGACTTTTGTAAAGCAAGTTAGTTAAGAAAAAACGTGCTTGTTCGAGTGGGAGATGCCTGGGTTTGCCTTGGTAGACAATTTGATATTCATTCATGTCTGGGCCATCCCCATGTCCAGAGATCAGCTTTTGGTGAAAAGCTTCGTCAGCCAGTTCTCGAATTTCATCTCTTAGAGCAGCTTGTGTGCTATTCATACTTTGCTGTCTTTTTATACTGTCTTTTTAATGCCCTACATATATTTATACAATTTTAGGATGAGTGTTGTACCTTTCAAAGGTTATATCTTTAATTATTCATGAGGATGAATTGACTGTTCTTGGTTCCTAACAGAAGATTGAAGATTTAATTATGCCTTAAGATAGTTAAAAATGCTTAGTAATAAAGTTAACGTGGGTTCTGATTAGCTCAGTGGCAAAGCCATCACTCTCCAAAATTAACCTGAGTCAATCTACAATCTATAAGTCTGAGTAATTACAACTCAGCATTAAAAATTTAGGGTGTTTAGCCGAAGGTTCGTAATCAATGGTTCTACAAAAAAGCAGTGAATTAGTCCGTATTAATGCTAGAAGAACGGATGTATTCGATATTTTCAACTTCAAGCATTACCTTGGCCCCAACTCTTATTTAAATGTAGGGGCGCTAGCATTTGATTTTGCTCTAATTGACTCTAGAGAGCCTTTGCCCATTGAAGATTATATTGCCAGCATTGGCGATCGCTATCCAAATCTTCGCGAGCAAACCTACGAATCTTATGCCCATCTCTTTGCCCAAGTTGTATCCGAAGCCGCAAAATTGGACATGGATTTACACCTTAATCGCTGGAGTGTGAAGCCATATCCAAATCTCACCCGGATTAGCATTCAATCACTACATGAACGCACAACTAGAGAGGTAATTTACTTTGTTTGGGATTGGTTTGAAGCCATTACCCAAGATGAAGAGTTTGCCTTTGATGACCAGCTGGTAAGGCTGCAAGATAAATTTCGCGCATCTGTCTACGGAGGCCCCACGGTTTACGCCCTATTGCGAACAGCTTATGAAAAAGGTATTCCCGCCTTTTATTTGTGGGAAGAAGGATTGATGCAATACGGTTTAGGAAAAAAACACGTCCGGGGAGTAGCAACAACATTTAACTGTGATAGCCATCTAGATTCGGAATTTACTACCCGCAAGGATGATTGTAAGGCATTTTTGAAAACCTTGGGTTTCCCAGTACCTGAAGGTAGTATTGTCTTTACCGAAAAAGAAGCTTTGGCAGCAGCACGAGAAATTGGCTACCCAGTAGCAGTTAAGCCAGTGGTAGGTCACAAAGGAATTGGTGTCACGGCTGATGTACAAGACTCAAAAGAACTGATATCTGCTTTTAATCGGTCACTGGCAGCGATTCCTGAAAATCAGCAAACCCGAATAATTGTTGAGAAAAGCATCACAGGATCGGATTTTCGTATGCTGTGTGTTAATGGTCGATTTGTCGCCGCCACAGAACGCCGTCCCGCATCAGTTGTGGGTGATGGGTATTTAACGCTTGCAGAGTTAATTCGCCAAGAAAACCGCAAACCTGCACGTTTAGACACGCCAACCTCGCCGATGAGTAAAATTCAGATCGATGAAGCGATGGAACTCTACCTAGAAGAACAGCGTTTATCATTAGAGAGCGTGATTGAGAAAGGACGCACTGTTTACCTGCGTAAAGTTGCCAATCTTTCAGCTGGAGGTATGAGCATCGATGCAACCCCGACAGTTCATGATGACAATATTATCTTGGCGCAAGATATTGCCCAACATTTCCAACTGACTTGCCTGGGGATTGATGTAATCACCAAAAGTCTTGCAGAATCTTGGAAATCCAGTAACTTTGCCATCTTAGAAATCAATGCTGCACCAGGCGTTTTAATGCATCTGAAACCTTCTGTTGGTGAAAGTGTTGATGTACCTTCTCATATTTTAGAAACCTTTTTTGAGTCGGGTACAGATGCCAGGATACCAATTATTACCTTTAACAAAATCTCAGTTGAAGAACTGCAAGCAACGATTGACCATATCCTTTTGCAAAATCCCAACTGGACAATAGGTGCTGTTTGCCGTGATGCTGTTTTTGTGAATCGCTCGAAAAAAGTATTAAGCAAAGATTACAACAGTAATGTCCAAACTTTGCTGCGTCATCCCAAAGTTGATTTGCTAATTGCCGAGTATCCTGAAGAAATCCTCGAAGAACAGGGCATATTTTACCAAAATAGTAATATCGTAGTTTTGGATAATCCCACCGAAATTGAGATGATTTTGGCGCGAGATGTTTTCGATGGTTCGACTGTGGTGATTAAAAAAGGCAACGATATTTCTATTCGTCGCAAAGGGTTGATTGAAGATTATACTTTGGGTGAAGATGAACCATTTACGCGGGTTTATTTGAAGGAAACTGGAGCAATTTTGTAAGTTAAGTAAATAGGGGACTGGGAACTGGGGACTGGGAACTGGGGACTGGGAACTGGGGACTGGGGAGTAGGCGGGCAGGGGAGAATAATTTATAACCAATGCCCAATGCCCAATGCCCAATCCCCAGTTCAAGTGTTCCAAAGCTAGAGAAATTAAAGAGCGTAGAGTCAGCTAAACTAAAGAAGAAATTGCTTAAGAAGTTTTAATAATTCTGCTGTTATGAGTACTGATTCATCTGTTAATTCTCCCGAAAAACCTGAATCTACATTCGGGAAGCGTCTGAGAAACTTCTTAATTGTAATGGTAGCGATCGCACTTAGCGTTTCCCTCGTCTTAGGATTGCGAACTGAAACAACCTCGGCAACTCTAGCTAAGTTAAGCGAGACTTCCACACCGTTAGAAGTAGCCCTCAGCAATGGCAAACCATCTCTAGTAGAGTTTTATGCTGATTGGTGTACTGTCTGCCAAAAAATGGCACCAGATATCACTCAACTAGAAACAGAGTATGCTGACAAGATGAATTTTGTCATGTTGAATGTAGATAATACCAAGTGGCTGCCGGAAATGTTGAGATTTCGGGTGGATGGAATTCCTCATTTTGTATTTTTGAGTCAGCAAGGAGAAACCATAGCCCAAGCGATCGGCGATCAACCTCGGAAGATTATGGCTAGTAACTTAGAAGCTTTGGTTACTGGTTCCTCTCTCCCTTATGCTCAAGCTAGCGGTAAAGTTTCTAAGTTTTCAGCCCCAGTAGCACCAACGGCGAATCAAGATGATCCCCGCAGTCATGGGAGCCAGGTGGTAAATTAAAATAATTCGTAATTCGTAATTCGTAATTCGTAATTCGTAATGACGCTCGTGAACTCGCTACCGCTACGCTAACGTAATTCGTAGTTAAAGACTGTTATGTGATGGGATATTCTATGTAACTGATTGCCGCTTGAGACGCTTTTGAGCATACATTAATTTGTCAGACCTAGCAATTAGTTGTTCTAGTGACATATTGCTCTCTGGGGAGTAACGCTCTATGCCAATACTCATCGAAAGTTTATAGCTACGGTTTTGCTGTTGATTAAAGTTAGCGATATTTGTTTGTAGACGCGCTTGGATAGTATCAGCGTCCTTAAAGTAGCTAGAGATGAAAACAATGAACTCATCTCCACCCAAGCGGGCAACAATATCTGAACTCCGAAAACTTTGCTTAAGTAATCGACCAGCATCAATAATTAAAGCATCTCCCATGTCATGACCAAGGGTGTCGTTAATCTGTTTTAGTCCATCTAAATCAATGAACATAACCCAGCAAAACACTTTCATGCGGTGAGCAATTTTCAACTGCTGTGCAGCCATCAGCAAGAAAGCACGTCGGTTATGTAAACCTGTTAGTTCATCAGTCAGCGATAACTGTCTTCCTTCGATCTCTGCTTGTTTGCGGTTGCGAACTTCCTGAATGAGTTCTATTTGAGCGATCGCCTGACGACTTAGGCGGCGCAGTGCATCTAACTGCTGATAATTTAAGTGATGAGGAATGGTATCTAGAACACACAACGTCCCAATTGGAAGACCATCAGGCGTAATTAAAGGAACACCAGCATAAAAACGAATTTTGGGATTACCTTTGACTAAGGGATTGTTATTAAAGCGATCGTCTTTAAGGGCGTTAGGAACCACTAATATTTCCTCTGGTTGCAGAATGGCATAAGAACAAAAAGACCCATCTCTGGCTATTTCGCTGCTTTCTAGTCCAAGCTTAGATTTAAACCATTGGCGATCGCTATCAACTAAGCTAATTAAAGCAATTGGAGTCTTACAAATGTAGGCAGCGATCGCAGTTAGGTCATCAAATGCTTGTTCGGGTAGGGTATCTAGAATATTGTAGTCTGCCAGCGCTTTGAGCCTTTGTGCTTCATTGTCAGGTAGAGGAACAGGTTGGGTTTTCACAGATGAATGTCTACGCCTTAGCCAGGAAAGTCTAGGGCATTGTAAATTTTGAAACAACCGCGGTATTACCTCTCCAGCTACAAGGCTGGGTAACATAAATATCTCTGCAACGAAAATCAACATTCGGTTGAATATACAGAAATATTTTATTACATTATGTGCTTCATGCCTTTGGTTTACTCTGTTGTTCATGTCACCCTAACTTTCCCTGTGCAAATTACCTAACTATTTAGATACTTACAAGGTCTTTTGCCCTAAAGAAGCTTAATAAATATCAATTTTATTAAAAAATTATTAAAACTTATTCTATTGTTAGAGTTCTTTATCATGGATTAATGTTTTTGATACTACTAATTAGTTTATATCTACGTAAGTTCCGAGGGTTAGAAACCGATTAGGAGAACTTCTTCTTATAATTTTCTTGAGCGATCGCTTAACTTTGCAGCACAGTTTTGCTCATCTCTGCACGCTTACGCAGATATAATACGTATTTTAGAAGAAGTGGTAGACCTCCCTCCTTACCAAGGGCAGCTACGGTGTATACACAAGTCTGAAATAGCCGAGAAATCACGGTTTTACCCCACCCTAACCCTCCCCTTATAAAGGGGAGGGAACCGGATTTTTCTTATTTCCCCCCTTTATAAGGGGGGATTAAGGGGGGTAATTTGACTTGTACACACACCGTAGTATGTCTTGAGGAGGGAACTAAATTTTCTGTTGTCCCCCTTGATAAGGCAGGGCTGATTCATTCCCTAAAAGGCGCTGATTTACAAGCGTTTCAAGCAAAAAAATCAGGTGACTAAAAAATCTGACTCAACTCACGAATGATTTAGGACTGCTATATAAGCAACAGATACCTCGAAGTCATGTTGAAGTACTTGAAAGTCGTTTTGAAGTACTTGAAAGTCGTTTTGAGGTACTTGAAAGTCGTGTTGAGGTACTTCAAAGTCGTGTTGAGGTACTCCAAAGTCGTGTTGAGGTACTTCAAAGTCGTTTTGAGGTACTTAAAAGTCGTGTTGAGGTACTTCAAAGTCGTTTTGAGGTACTTAAAAGTCGTTTTGAGGTACTCCAAAGTCGTTTTGAGGTACTCCAAAGTCGTTTTGAGGTACTTCAAACTTAGTCGCACCGCGATCGAGTACATAGGTGCGTAGGCGTAGCCCGTTGTAGGCATCGCTTTCATAAATCCTCACAAACAAGTCGATTGTTTGATTTTTCAGACAGTCGCTACATCGATAGATTTTATTACAAGTAATCACCCGAACTTGATATAATTAGCTGCATACAATCAGATATACTAAATCTCGAACGTGGTGGAATAATTTTCTCTACCTAGACTAATTTCCCGCATTACATTAAGCTCAAACTACTCTTTATACGACTCTAAAATTCCACTGCGAATCATTAGTTGTGGCCAAAACAACACAAAAAATACCATCCACGTTCCTATCGGGATGGAAACGAGAACTGTTAGCCAGATAGTTTTAAATAGTAACCAGCTACCACCAATCAGTGTTACACCCGTGAGAACTATAGACCAAGGTTGACACCACCAAGGTTTGTAGTTCCAAGGATTTATGGGCTTTTGTTCAGACATTAGTTTTATTTAGTCAAACTCCAAATATTATTTTAATAATTATGAATGATTTTGCCAGATTAAGTTTTATCGTACTCTATTTTGCCATAGTCAAGTTTGATAATTCGGTCTGCTAAATGAAAATAGCGATCGTCATGGCTAATCACCAGTACTGTTTTACCCCGCGATCGCAGTTCTGGGAGAAGTTGAGTGTAGAATATTTCTTTGAATACTGGATCTTGATCGGCTGCCCACTCATCAAATAGATAAATTGGTCGATCTTCCAAGTAGGCTGTGAGTAAAGCTAGCCGTTTTCGTTGTCCTTGAGAAAGAGCAGTGGTAGAAATTTGTCCATTTTCAACTTTCACTTTATGGTCTAGTTGCAGTTTTTGTAAATATTTTCTGGCTTGAGCATCCAAGTGAGAATTTTTTAATCCTAAAAGTTCTTCAAATAAATAAAAGTCGGAAAACACCACGGAAAAATGCTGGCGATACCATTCTCGATTCTCTTCGCTAATTAACTCGTCATCAAACCAGATTTCGCCGTTGTCTGGGATATAAAGCTCAGTAATTAGTTTAGCTAATGTAGATTTACCGCTACCATTACCGCCGACAATAAAGACTAATTCTTGAGGATAAAGTGTTAGATCGACGGGGCCAAAAACAAAGCTATTGTCTTCTTGCTCTGTATAGTAAGTGTGGGTGACACTTTGAAATTTTAACCTGTGCCAGTCAGATTTCAGAGCAGGTGGAACAGTGGATATTTCAGTTCGACTAGCTAGAGATAAGCCCAGTGATTCGATTTTTTGTAAAGCAATGCTAGCTTTGCTTAATAGAGGAAGTTTACTGATAATGTTATCCATTGGTAACACCAAGTAAGTGAAGGTCAAAATGTAGCCAGAGAGAGTTTCGGGATTGATAGTAAGCAGATTAGGGAGGACAAACAGTACAAAACCGAGAGCGAAAAAGAATATGAGTTGACCCCAACTTGAAGTTATAGCAAAAAGGCTTAGACCGTTAACGTTGTGATTGCGAAACTCGTTAGCAGTTGATTGTAGTTTCTCTTCTAAAAAGTCTTCACGCCGCTTGTAATTTAGTTTAAGTTCCTTGACTCCTTCGGTAATTGTGCGAAAATGTTTAAACAGATGATCTTCATCTTCACGAGCTAAAGTAAGTAATTGCCCGCCTCTGTTGAGTAGCCACTGACAACTAGCGATCGCAACTACTGAAATCCCACAAACCATCAGCAATACTAACCAAGAAAGCCAGGTTATATACGTTATACAACCCAGGACGAGCGCTAAATTAATAAAGATAAAAGGCATCTGATAAACAGCATTAGCCACCGCCTGAATATCTTCTGTTAAAGTAGCCAATAATCGAGGATTCCCTAAGCGTTCTAAATGACTCAACTCGGAAGCGAGAATCTGGCGACTTAAACGCATCCGTAATTGCAAGACTGCATTCTGAGAAAGGCGAATCAGCATCACTTGAGAAACGATACTGGTAATTAGTGCAACTATAGCCAGCCCCGCAAAACCCCAAATTATCGATGTGAGGCGGGAAGCATTACCGCTACTTGCAGCATGACTAATTAAGGCAATCAAGCCAGCACTACTACCGCCACTCAAAAATCCAGTAGCGATCGCGATCGCCACCATCCCCCACGAAGAACGCAAAAGAAAGTAAATCAAATTCATGACAAATGCCTATACCCAGTTGGACACAACAAAAAATGAAAATCTCTCTTTTTATGTCCCATGCGCGATTTCCATAATAGTTGTTTGCCAACCAATTAAATTTGCATTGCTAGGGTATATTTTCTATTTTACCAGTTAAACATCCCTTCAAATATCACCATGAATCAGGCACAAGGTCAGTAAATCGCAAAGTTTTTCTCAAGGGCTACGCCTGTGCCAATTCAATTCCCCGTACATATTAGTTGTAAATAATACCTAAATTTTAATAAAACTTATATTCTTGAAAAGAGTTTCAAAAAATGAAATTATAAGGAATCTACGCCCATCCTAATAATTACCATTAACTTTACCAAAACAAATAGCACTAACCAATTCAAGAACCCTCGTAAACAAAAACGAAATATTTATGAAAGTTATAGTAACAGGTTCGTTAGGAAACATCAGCAAGCCACTGGCAAAGGAGTTAGTGCAAAAAGGTCATACGGTTACGGTTATCAGCAGCAACCCGGAGAAGCAAAAAGACATTGAAGCTTTAGGCGCCACCGCTGCCATCGGCTCACTGGAAGACGTTGATTTCCTGGTGTCTACTTTTACTGGTGCTGATGCCGTGTATGCTATGGTGCCGCCAAACTACACCGTACCCGATCCAAGAGAGTATTACCAAAGAACTGGCAGCAACTATGCACAAGCCATTCAACGGTCGAGCGTAAAGTGTGTGGTTCATCTTAGCAGTATGGGCGCGAATTTAGATCAGGGTACCGGATTTATCCTTGGTTCTCACGATGTAGAAGGCATTTTGAATCAGCTGTCAGACGTAGCCATTACGCATCTGCGCCCTGGTTACTTCTACTACAATCTCTACAACTTTGTAGATATGATAAAAGGGCTGGGCTTTATTGGCGCAAACTATGGTGGCGACGACAAGCTTGTAATGGCTGCCCCAAGAGATATTGCCGCCGCCGCCGCAGAAGAGATAGAAACAGCTGCTATCGGCAAGCAAGTGCGGTATGTGGCAAGTGACGAGCATACGGCCAACGAAACCGCTCACATCTTAGGTGCCGCCATTGGCAAGCCGGATTTAAAATGGGTAATCTTGACCGACGAGCAAACACAAAGCGGTTTGGAAGAGAGTGGAATGTCGGCACATATTGCGGCCAACTTTGTTGAAATGGGCAGCAGCATTCACAGCGGCGCATCGCGGCAGGATTATGAACTGCATAAGCCAATTGCTATGGGCAAAGTAAAGTTGGAAGATTTTGCAAAAGAATTTGCTGCTGCTTTTTAACAAGGAATTTACGCCCATCCTAATAATTACTCTTGACTTCACCAAAATAACTAGCCCTAACCGATTCAGAAACCCTTGAGGAAGTTATTAATTGTTTAGTTTGAAAAAAACTTTGCGATTTACTGAAGGTAAGATTGGGCGATTTATAATCTTTAAGACTTTGTTTTGAGCAAAAATACATTTCTAATTCGTTCTGCCTCCTACCTTTCTTTGGTAAGCTAGTTGGAATTACAGCTAATTCTGTCAATAAACTGTCAAATTACCTGCTCAGTTTTCCAGGGTGAAATTTGCGATGACTGTGAATTTAAAGTCTTTAGAGAACCAAATTAATGTAGCGGACAATTCTAAAACCGCTTCTGTCACTCAAGGAACCCGCTACGTTCCTTTGCACCATCGACGCATTCTGTGTATTTTTCCCAAGTACAGCCGTTCTTTTGGTACTTTTCATCATGCTTACCCACTTATGGGTAGTGTTCGGGCTTTTATGCCACCCCAAGGTATTTTAATTGTGGCTGCTTACTTACCTAAAGAGTGGGAAGTGCGGTTTATTGATGAAAATGTCAAATCAGCAAGTAGGGCTGATTATCAATGGGCAGATGTGGTGATTGTGAGTGGAATGCATATCCAAAAACCACAGATTAATCAAATTAACGAACTTGCCCATCGAGCGGGGAAAATTACCGTTGTCGGCGGGCCTTCGGTATCTGGGTGTCCAGAATATTATCCTGATTTTGACATTTTACACTTGGGCGAATTGGGAGATGCTAGCGATCGCATGATCGAGTATCTAGACCAAAACCTCAAACGTCCCCAACAACAAATTCGCTTTGAAACCAAGGAACGTTTACCCTTAACAGAGTTTCCCACCCCAGCTTATCATTTGCTGAATATCAATGATTATTTCTTGGCAAATGTGCAGTTTTCTAGTGGCTGCCCTTATCACTGCGAGTTTTGCGATATTCCCGAACTCTATGGCAACAGTCCCCGAATGAAAACGCCAGAGCAAGTAGTCGCTGAGTTAGACGCAATGCGACAATCAGGCAATTTGGGGGCAGTGTATTTTGTCGATGATAACTTTGTTGGCGATCGCCGCGCCGCCATGAAGTTACTTCCTCATCTGATTGACTGGCAAAAACGCAATGGCTATCCTATCCAGTTTGCCTGTGAAGCAACGCTCAACCTAGCTCAAAGTCCAAAGCTGTTGGAAATGATGCGCGAAGCTTATTTCTGCACAATCTTTTGCGGTATCGAAACACCAGAACCAAATGCCCTTCATGCGATTTCCAAAGACCAAAACCTGAGTATGCCAATCTTAAAAGCAATTCAGGTTTTAAATAGTTATGGTATGGAAGTAGTTTCAGGAATCATTATTGGGTTAGATACAGATACACCAGAAACAGCAGACCGAATTCTCGAATTTATTCGGGCATCGCAAATTCCCATGTTGACAATTAACCTGCTTCATGCATTACCGAGAACTCCATTATGGCGGAGATTAGAAGCAGAAGGACGACTTGTCTATGATGAAAGCCGGGAATCAAATGTTGAATTTTTGATGCCTTACGAACAAGTTGTTGAAATGTGGCGGCGCTGTATTACAACTGCTTATGAGCCAGAATTTTTATATCAGCGATTTGCCTACAATATGGAACACACCTATCCAAATCGCATCGAAGTTCCTAACAGTCCATCTCGCACTTCTGGGGCTAATATTCGCAAGGGTTTAACTTATTTAACTAATATTTTGGTGCGGATAGGCTTATTTAGTAACTATCGCCAGACTTTTTGGAAAATGGCCAAGCCAGCACTAAAAGCAGGTAATATTGAAAACTTGGTTCACGTTGGACTTGTCGGACACCATTTGATTAAGTTTGCCCAAGATTGCGCCAAAAATGAAGAATCGGCTTCATTTTATTCCCAAAAAATCGTTACGAAAGTTCGTAGCTAAGGTAACACTTAAAATAAGTTTTGAGAGCCTGAAAATCTGTTAGAGGTATATACAGAACTGTAAAAAAGTAACCTTGAAGATACACTCGCGATACTTCCTTAGAAAGACGCGATCGCACTGCCACCTGCCTAAGATTGTAAGGGTTGAAAGCCCACAGTCCATGCAATTATTTGGTAGCGATAAAACCATCGCCAGCGAGTGTGGAGCAGTTACATAGGAATTTTAGATGGTTATGAACAGTTCAGTGACCCGACCCTTGGCTGTCGTGACAGGTGCCTCTAACGGCATCGGTTATGAACTTGCAAAACAGTTTGCTCAAAACGGCTTTGATCTCCTAGTTACAGCCACCGGATCGAGCATTGACGAAGCGGCTCAAGCTTTTGAGAGGCTGGGTGCTAAAGTTGAAACGGTGCAAGCCGATCTCGCTAGCTATGACGGTGTTGAAACACTCTACAACCAGATTAAGGCGACTGGGCGACCAGTAGATGCGATCGCGATCAATGCAGGTGTTGGTGTCGGGGGTGATTTCGCCCGTGAAACCGACCTAAAGGACGAACTCAATCTGATCGATCTAAATGTCGTATCCTCTGTACATCTTGCTAAACGGGTGGTAAAGGATATGGTTGAGCTTGGCAAGGGTCGAATCCTTTTCACATCGTCGATTGCCGCCCTGATGCCCGGGCCGTTTGAGACAGTTTATGCTGCCTCCAAGGCTTTTGTGCATTCCTTTTCGGAGGGGTTACGCAACGAATTGAAGGACACGGGCGTTACCGTTACCGCCCTGATGCCGGGGCCAACCGATACTAACTTCTTCCACCGCGCGGGTATGGACGACACAAAAGTGGGCACGGATCAAAAGGACGATCCGGCTGAGGTCGCCAAGCAGGGTTTTGAAGCCTTGATGGCAGGAAAGGATCACATTATTGCTGGTTCCCTCACAACGAAGCTTCTGGCGAATGTTAGTAAGGTTTTACCTGATACAGTCAGTGCTGAACAGCATCGCAAGCTCAGTGAGCCGGGGTCAGGCAACAAGTAATTTGCACCTAGTCAAGACTCATTTTAAGCGTTCTAAAAAATAAATTATCCCAAATTATTTGCACATCTGTAGGGGCGCACAGCTGTGCATTGCTGTCAACTTAAGCTGAAAGCTTTTTCAAATCTCGTTTCCAGCCTCTGGGCTGGAAATGCACTTCAATTGGGCTGCTGCCGCCAGCAAGGGAGGCGGAGCCTCTAGGACGGCATTCCCAGTCGGAGCAGGGGAACGAGACAATATCTAAAAGCTGGTTATAGGCTGACTTTCACGTCAAGTTGACACCAATGCACAGATGTGCATCCATACTCACTTTGACAGTCAAAGTCGTAACGGAGGATTCATGCAAATTCATCATCTCAATTGCGGCTGTATGTGCCCGATTGGCGGGGCCCTCTTCGATGGCTTCAGTCGCGGCCCGAAGGCTCACCTCGTCTGCCACTGTCTGCTGATCGAGACAGAACAGGGACTTGTTCTGATTGATACCGGCTTTGGACTGCGCGATATCAAGTCGCCTTACTCTCGTCTCAGCCCGTTCTTCATTCATTTCAATGGCGTCCAGTTTGATAAAAAATACACAGCAGTCGATCAAATTGAAAAGTTGGGATTTTCCGCGCGAGATGTGCGTCATATTGTGCTTACCCACCTTGATTTCGATCATGCCGGTGGTCTAGAAGATTTCCCGGAAGCAACGGTACACGTAATGCAAACTGAGATGGAAACCGCCCAGGATCGGGGCGGCTTCATTGCCAAAAGGCGCTATCGTCCAGAACAGTGGGATGAGGTTAAGCACTGGAAGTATTATTCAGCCGGAGGCGAACCTTGGTTTGGCTTTGAAGCAGTACGTAACCTCGAGGGACTACCGCCAGAGATTCTCCTCATTCCCCTTGTTGGTCACACACGAGGTCATGCTGGTATCGCCGTAAATACACCAGAGGGTTGGCTTTTGCACGCAGGTGATGCCTATTTTTATCGGCACGAGATGGACTCAGCCAAAAAAAGCTGCACGCCAGGTTTACGCGCCTACCAATGGATGATGGAAGTCGATCGCCAGGCTCGATTGCTCAATCAAGATCGGCTACGCGCATTATCAAGCGATCGCAATAAAGATGTACGCTTGTTCTGTAGTCATGATGCTGTCGAGTTCAAAGCATTCGCTGACCAATCTAGTACAACACGGCGGAAATAAACTAATCATTCCAAATCAATGAAAGCTTGGTTATAGCGATTCCCAGTTAAGTGAGGTACAGATAATATTTTGAAACGCAGAGGGACGCAAAGTAAAGCGCAGAGGTACGCAGAGATTTTTCGCTCAGACGGCAGATTCGTTGGGTGCGTGGTAAACGAGTTTCTCGTCCTTGGGGTTATCTAGGACTAATTTTTACCTATGGTGTCGTCACCAGCTTGTTGCTGCTGATTGCCACTAATGGTTCAATATAAGGTTATGCCAAGGAACTTGATAATTCGAGAACGCTGTTTCAATTGGGGACAGCGGACTTATTTGATGGGCATTTTAAATGTAACGCCCGATAGCTTTAGTGATGGAGGTGAGTTTAACACTTCCTCTACCGCTTTAGTACAGGCGCAAGCACTGGTGGCTGCTGGTGCTGACATCATTGATGTGGGCGGTCAATCAACTCGACCAGGGGCAAAGCAAATAACTCTGGTGGAGGAACTTGACCGAGTACTATCAGTATTACAGGTGTTAAGACCAAAGATTTCAGTCCCGATTTCTGTAGATACAACCCGTGCTGCTGTAGCCAAGGCATCTGTAGAAGCTGGGGCGGATATTATTAATGATATTTCTGGCGGCACTTTTGACTCAGAAATGTTGGCAACAGTCGCAAACTTAGGTGTGCCGATGATTTTAATGCACATCCGGGGAACACCACAGACAATGCAACAACAGACTGATTATCAAGATTTGCTTGGTGAGATTTATAGTTTTTTGGCTCGGCAAATTGAGGCAGCAACTACTGCGGGCATTGACCTGGATAAAATTATTATCGATCCTGGCATTGGTTTTGCTAAAAACTATGAGCAAAATTTAGAAATTTTTCGCGGCTTGCGATCGCTCGCACCACTCAACTGTCCTATCTTGGTAGGAGCATCTCGTAAAAGTTTCATTGGTCGCATTTTAAATCAACCAGATCCCAAAGGACGAGTTTGGGGTACGGCAGCAGCTTGTTGTGCTGCTATTTTTAATGGTGCTGATATCCTCCGAGTTCACGATGTTCAAGAAATGCGCGATGTTTCATTAGTCGCCGATGCCCTATCAAGACAAGCCACATAAGGTAATTGCTAGGGTATTACTGTTCTTCGTGTTTTTTGCCGTTACCTTCTTGATTTACTGACTCGGCTATCAACTCCTGAAACATTTCACTTGAGTTAGCCGGGTCTACAAAGACAATTTTGGCATTACTGCTCTCACCAAGTTTTTGGCTAGCATCTACGTAATCTTGAGCCACAAGATACCGCAAAATATCCCTACTATCGGGATTGGAACGGAGAGCTTGAGAAATGATTTGCACTGAAGCCATAGTTCCTTCTGCTTTTTTAATCGCAGCTTCTTTTTCCCCTTCTGCTTCGGTAATCAGTGCCCGTTTTTTGATGACGGCGGCTTGTTCCTCTTCCCTAGACTTTCGGACACTTTCAGGTAGAGTAATTCTCTGAATATCTAATCGGAGAATCTCAACTCCCCAATCTGCCGTTACATGATTCAACTGATCTAAGATAGCTGAGTCCATCTCTGCTCTAGAGACGTTGGTCTGCTCTAGGGTATTTTGGGCAATTATTTCTCGGAGCGTAGTTGTGGTTATCTGTGTCAACGATCCTTGCAGATCCTCAATCGCGTAAAAGCTTCTCTCGATATCTCGAATCCGCCAGTATACAATAGCATCCACTTCTACGTAAATATTATCTTGGGTGATCACATTCTGAGGTTTAATGTCTGTAAACTGCTCTCGTGTAGTATCTTCCATGACAATCTGATCGACCAAGGGAACAATAAAGTTCAGTCCCGGCTTAAGTTTTCGATGATACCGCCCTAAGCGTTCGACTAAGGCTTCATTTCCTTGATTAATCAGTTTTGCAGAACCTAATGCATAACCTATAAGGGCTAAAACTATAGCAATAATTGGCTCCATGTATGCTCCTATTAAACTTTGGGGAGAATTTAATGTCAAAGATATGCTACTAGCTTGTCATATCTTTGAGTTTAATGTTTTGAGTCTGTAATTTTATCAACACCAGCAGCGATGTCGAGTCGCTGCATGTTTTGTACATATTCTCTAAGTAAGACTGTTTTGCGGAATGCGATCGCTATTAAAGCACCTTGATAAAACCCTGGCAAGGACTAATTGATGTAATCAACATTACTTGTACTGGCATTTTCAGACGGTCAGGAATTTAATTCAGTATATTTACGTAAGTAAATCATATTTAGGTAAAAATTTGGCAAGATATAAAAACCCCACTATAATCGGATAAAAATTAGCTTGGGCTATTAAAAACATCAAAATATTATGGGTAGATTGTTAATCAAACTTATAGGTTTAATTCTACTTTTCACAGGATTATACTTTTTTGGTCAAAACATCATATTTGTTAGTGGTTACTATTCATATTTTTACCGTAGCTTGCCGGCTACAGCTTCAGTTTTAGCAACGATGACAGGTATATTTGCATTAGTCTTTTTTCAAAGAGAAACTGGTAACTTAGGATGGATTTTTCTAGGCATTGGTATAGTACTAGTTTTCTTAAGCGGTGGAGTTATTTTACAGCCAACTAGCTTATGGAATTTCATAGTTGCTTTTACAGCATTAGCCGCTGGATATAAATTACTAAATGAGGGCAGAATCAACTTTTAAAATCTGTAAATATAGTCAGATTGACTCATCTACCTTAGTAGCTAAGATTACATTATTCGCTAGTTCATAGTACAGCCAGAAAAATTTAGTATTATAATTTTCTCATCTTCTCTATTGGTTCTGAGAGTGCATTATGGCACTTAGATTAACTTTTAGTTAAGTAACGATTTTCCGAGATAGAAGTACACATAACCCGCCTCAGCCGGACGAATAGCCTCTTAATTGTGACTTTAGCTCAGAGGGGTTTTACTAAGGTTGAGGGTAATATTAGAATGGAAACTATTGATGATGAGGAAAAGGGAAGAATGACCCAGGTGGTTCTAGGAGAGAACGAAGGAATAGACTCAGCTTTGCGTCGGTTTAAACGCCAGGTTTCCAAAGCTGGGATATTAGCTGATGTAAAATATCATCGGCACTTTGAAACACCAATAGAAAAACGCAAACGTAAGGCAGTGGCAGCTAGACGCACAAGACGTTTTAAATAAACCTATTTGGTGTGATATCGGCGTTGCTTGAGGTTATGACCGAAAACAGGCAATAGCGCTTGCGCCATTATTCATACAAACATTAAGCAAAGTCTGCCGCACCGTTAATTAGGGTGTAAATAAATTACTTTTCCTATACGTAGAGCGCGTTAGAGACTTTATCTTGGTTAGATGGAGCAAGCTAAAATCGCTACCCATCAACCAAAATAAGCGCCTTTAAACATCGGTTAGCTTTCTTTAATCAGCTGATAGGATAGTATTCATCCAGCCCTAAGACTCAGAATTATTAATTGTGCGGCTATTACAAACATTCATCGCCTTTTCTACTCCCTGCTTGAGACTTAGTTCAATACACTCAACTACGAACTGAAGTACAAGAGACATCTGCTGATTTTCGGCAGCGGAAAATCGCCCTAGCACATGAGAGATAGCACCAGAATCATCGTTATTAGCTGCATCTTTGGGTTTACCAATACCGATTCGCAAACGGGGAAAGTTTTGGGTACTAAGATGTGCGATCGCACTTTTCATACCGTTATGTCCTCCAGCCGAACCAGATAAGCGCAAACGAGTTTTTCCCAAGGGCAAATCCATATCGTCATAAATCACCAACACTGACTCAGGCGGCAATTTATACCAACTTGTCACCGCTTGTATGGCTTGTCCTGAGCGATTCATATAAGTTAACGGTTTCAACAAGCGAATTTTACCTCCACCTGGGGCCATACCCTCGCCATACTCACCTTGAAACTTGCGGTTTTCTGTTAAGGAAATGCGCCAAGAACGAGAGAGAGTTTCTAAAGCAGCAAAACCGATATTATGGCGTGTTTGGTCGTACTTAGCTTCTGGATTCCCTAACCCGACGATTAGTTGTGGAATTACCAAAGCTGGTTGCGTAACAGCTTCTGTCATTTTGCCTACAGTCAATTGATATTTATCACTCTTCTAGTAGTACGCCTTGGCAACTTGGCGGGGTAAAGGGGCAGGGGTAAAGGGTAAAGGTTTTTTATCCCTTACCATGAGTCCCTTTACCCTTTACCCAACCTCCACCTAACATTTTTGGGTTGCCAGACTACTAGTAATGAAGGGTTTGTAGTAAGCACTTTAGTGCTTAGGGATTGCCAAGAAATAAATTATCCAATCTTGTGGGGTGGGCGTCTCGCCCGCCCTTAGTTATGGGCGGACAAGATGTCCACCCCACAAGAAAAATTGTATGTTTTTTTATTTGGAAGTCCCTTAGAAAATAAGGACTAAAGTCCTTAGTACGAACTTGACAAACTACTAGCTAGGTTGGGAAGAACTAGCGGTATCCTGCTCAGATTTAGCAGGGTGGATTTGCTTAGGTTCCAGTTCAGCAGTAGTCTGTACAACTTCTTCTAACTGTTCTGCTTCTTTTTGAAACTCGTTTTGAAACTCCTTGGAAGCTTCTTGGAAACTACGAATTGTTTTGCCCACACTTCGACCGATCTCTGGTAGCTTTTTTGGGCCAAAGATTAACAGCGCTACTACCATAATTACAGCCATTTCTGGCAGACCAATACCAAATATATTCATTTTTTGTCTCCTGTAAACTCTAAAACCACTACAGAAATTCACATATATAGTTAGTCTAGTCGGAAATCGCAACTCACAAAAAAACCCGGAAAAACCGGGTGTAACTTAACTTGTTATCCAAACTCGCTCGCTGTGTATGTGTTAGCGTCCTAAACTGCGCCAATCGACAAATACATCCTGAACCAACAGTGTTTTATTGTAAAGTTGCAGAATAATCAGCAGAAACACGAAAAATAGCCCTATAAAAACAGCCATTACAGGGGTAGTACCCCAACCTGGAGCCACTTTCCCATACTCAGAGTTAAGTGGTTTCAGGATATCTCCCAACCTAGTCCTTTGTGCCATAGTTCACCTAAGATTACTTGCCAAAGCTTTTTTTAATCTTCTGTAATATTCTATAAGAATAGCACTCATCATCTATCTCTCAATTATGGAACCCGCAATAGTTCTTAGCATTTCTGTGGCTGCCGTGGTGATTGCCATCACTGGATTTTCGATTTATACCTCCTTTGGCCCTCCTAGCAAGGAATTGAACGATCCGTTCGATGACCACGAGGATTAAAAGAGTCATATCATGTCCGCAGCGTAAATTTTTGATGCTATGTCTACGACGGACTACGCCTACGTAGACAAGCATTGCTGTTGCTTGTCGGAGTTTTCTCGATGAGCGACTGGCGTGTGGAATGAAATGACTATGGCAATCATAACTAAATTACCCAGAGATCGTATTTGAAGTGCGTTACGGCTTAAGCCGTAACGCACACTACTTTGGATGTTTTTTAATTGGAAATCCCTAATGGCTTGCCACTACCTGTCCTTCCAGGCGAACTAGTCGGTCTGCCAAAAGTTTCTCAAGGTCTTCTAGTGCCTTGGTAAAACCTTTAATACCTTCGTCTAGTTTGTCAGTTGCCATGCGGTCAGCCGCGTGCATCTTGTCATAGCTAGCTTTGTCAACGGATATCTTTTCGATTTCCAAGTTTGCTGCCTTGGCGGGGTCAAGTTTACGTGGCAGTTCTCCAATGGTTGCTTGCAATTCAGCCAATAGGGACGGTGAAATGGTCAGCAAATCACTACCTGCAAGTTCAGTAATTTCACCAACGTTACGGAAACTAGCTCCCATAACTTCGGTTTTATAGCCGAATTTCTTGTAGTAGTTGTAGATTTTGGTGACAGACAAAACACCTGGATCTTCGGCTGCTGGGTAGCTATCGCGTCCGGTATCTTTTTTGTACCAGTCGAGAATCCGACCGACGAAGGGAGAAATTAAGGTAATGCCAGCTTCTGCACAGGCGATCGCTTGGTGAAGACCAAATAACAAGGTAAGGTTACAGTGAATACCTTCTTTTTCGAGAATTTCCGCAGCGCGAATGCCTTCCCATGTGCTGGCAATTTTAATTAAAACGCGATCGCGGCTAATTCCAGCAGCTTTATACTGAGCAATTAATTCCCGTGCCTTAGTGACGGTAGCTTCGGTATCGTAGGACAAGCGAGCATCCACTTCTGTAGATACACGACCGGGAATGATTTGCAAAATCTTTAATCCAAAAGCAACTGCCAAACGGTCAAAAGCTAGAGAAACTATCTGTGCTTGGGCGGCTCCGGCTCCAGCATCTTTCTGGGCTTGGAGTAAAGTTTGATCGACAATTTCCTGATATTCTGGCATTTGTGCCGCAGCAGTAATCAGCGAAGGATTGGTGGTAGCGTCTTGGGGTTTGAACTTTTCAATTGCCTGGATATCCCCTGTATCTGCGACTACAACAGTCACTTGTCGCAATTGTTCCAGTAAATTCTTAGACATAAAATACTCCGTGATGTTTGTTACAGGATTTACTTATTCCCCAGTTCTTTACACTCTTTACTCTTCCTTCAATTCTGATTCTGGCAATTTTTCTTGATCGTTGCCCAATTTTGCTTACTATCTTGTGCCACAGCCTTATTCTAAGTGCCTTATGCCGAAATTGGCTGTCCAATGGAATGCACTTTGATTAAACTAGTTGTTCCTGATTTACCAATTGGAACACCAGAGGTAATTACTACTTTATCGCCCTTATTCGCTAAACCCATGTCTACAACTGTGTTCACCACATTGGTAAACATCTCTTCGGCATTGTGGACTGGTGGGATCAGCAAAGCTTCCACACCCCAAGAAAGTGCTAATTGGCGGTAAGCGGTGATGTCGGAGGTCAGGGCAATAATCGGAGAAGTCGGCCGATATTTAGAAACCATTCTCGCCGTACTTCCTGATGTAGTGTTACAGAGAATTGCCCGTGAGCCTGTTTCATAGGCGATACGACAGACGGATTCTGCCACAGATTCGGTAACGCTCAGACTGCCTGCTTCATGACACCAAGCATTTTTGCTACCCTCATCTAAAGCCTGTTCTGTCCGCACGGCGATATTGTGCATCATCTGGACGGTGGCGACGGGATATTGTCCGACAGCTGTTTCACCAGAAAGCATTACCGCGTCTGTTCCATCCAAGATCGAGTTAGCAACATCGGTTGCTTCGGCGCGGGTGGGATCGGGGGCGCTAATCATTGACTCTAGCATTTGGGTGGCTGTAATCACCGGCTTGCCAGCACGATTGCAACGGCGAATAATATCTTTTTGAATTAGGGGTACTTCGTGAATTGGTACTTCTACCCCTAAATCGCCACGAGCAATCATAATCGCGTCGGCAACCTTCAGAATAGAGTCGAAATTTTCTACTGCCTCTGCTCTTTCGATTTTGGCAATTAAGCGAATCGAAGCGCCAGCCGCTTCAATCATCCGCTTGGCGGGTTCTAAATCTTGTGGCGATCGCACAAAGGATACCGCCACCCAGTCTACACCCAACTGAATCCCAAAACGCAGATCCAGCAAGTCTTTTTCGGTGATCGAACTTACAGGTAAAGGAGTTTGAGGTAGGTTTACTCCCTTGTGCGTAGAAATTAGCCCACCAATTTTAACTTGTGCCCGAATGCGATCGGCATCGCGATCGGTAACAATCAATTTGACGCGACCATCATTAATCAAAATCGGTTCGCCTGGTCGCACCATTGCAAACAAAGTCGGTAATGGTAAGGGTAGTTCGTCGATACTCTCACCCTTTTCTTGCAAAACAAAAGTAACTTCAGTACCAGCTTCTAAATTTAACCCTTCTGGTGGTAAAGTTCCCAAACGAATTTTCGGGCCACATAGGTCTTGCATAATGGCGATCGGCTTTTGCAGTTCAGTACTAATCTGCCTGAGATAGTGAGCCGTTTGGGCGTGAAATTCATAAGCTCCGTGGGAAAAATTCAGCCGTGCCACATTCATTCCAGCTTTTACCAAGGATTGCAGCTTTTCAGGTGCAGATGTAGCTGGGCCAACAGTACAAATGATTTTGGTTCGACGCATAGGGATTGGGGGTTGAGGAGTAACCTGCAAATTTGGATGCTTTTTGCGATGTCTACGACGGGCTACGCCTACGCTCAAAGCATCCAAATTCACACGTGCTTCATATCACTGGTTTGCTAAATAAAAATCCTAGATTCCGTTTTATTTTCGGAGTATTTACCATTTGACCCAAATCCCAAATTGGGTACTGGGTACTGGGGATTAGGGACTGGGGAAAAAACTTAATTACTAATGCCCCATACCCCATGACGCCACTTGCTCCACTTGGGGAGACCCCAAGACCGCAGTGGCTCCCCAATGCCCCATACCCAAAAATTAATCAAACCACAGCCACTGTCGGTGCGAGTTGTTCCTTCTGTGACATAGACAACATCAGGTCAATCACGCGATTTGAGTAACCCCACTCGTTGTCATACCAGGCAATTACCTTGAAGAAGTTGGAATTCAACTCAATCCCAGCACCTGCGTCAAAGATACTGGAATGGGTATCGCCTTGAAAATCTGTGGAAACTACTTCTTCATCTGTGTAACCCAAGATACCCTTTAATGACCCTGCGGCAGCCTCCTTCATAGCAGCACGGATTTCTTGATAACTGGTGTCTTTGGCTGTTTTGAAAGTTAAATCAACTACGGAGACATCGGGAGTCGGAACTCGTAATGCCATCCCAGTTAACCTGCCCTTCAATTCTGGTAAAACCAATGCTACGGCTTTCGCTGCGCCTGTGGAGGAGGGAATAATATTTTGGGATGCACCTCGACCACCCCGCCAGTCTTTCTTGCTGGGGCCGTCTACAGTTGGCTGAGTCGCAGTCATGGCATGGACTGTGGTCATCAACCCTTCAGTCAACCCAAAGTTGTCATTAATGACCTTAGCGATGGGAGCTAAACAGTTTGTAGTACAGCTAGCATTGGAGACAATGATATCCTTACCAGGGTCAAATAGGTGATGATTGACACCCATTAACAGGGTAGTAACTCTATCTGGATCTTTGGTGGGAGCGGAAATTACCACTCGCTTTGCACCTGCCTTCAGGTGGTTTGCAGCTCCTTCATAGTCAGTGAAGAGTCCGGTAGCTTCCACGACATAATCTGCACCTAATTTCCCCCAAGGTAACTCTGCTGGATTCCTAACTGACACACAAGGAATGAAATGTTCGTCAATCAGGATGCCGTCTTCCTTGGCTTCAACCTTGTGCTTTAATTGACCGTGGGTTGAGTCGTACTTTAATAGATAAGCGAGGTTATCTGGTGGTACTAGATCGTTAATGCCCACAAACTCAATGTTGGGATTATCGATGCCAGCACGAAGCACAAGTCGCCCGATTCGACCGAAGCCGTTGATACCAACTTTCAATTTAGTCAAGATTAAACCTCCCGTTGTGGAAGTTGAACAAAAGGAGAAAGTTAAAAGTCAAAATAGATTGCCTTTTACTCTTTACTCTTTGATCCTGACAGTCTCAGTCGGCTAAGGCATATTTACTTGGCATATTTTAAGGATTGGGCATTGGGCATTGGGCATTGGGCATTGGGCATTGGGCACTGATTATTAATTCTTCTCCCCCTGCTCCCTGCCCCTCTGCTCCCCTGCTCCCCTGCTCCCCGCTCCTCAATTCAAGTGGGTTGGACAAATCGCTTAATTTCACCACAGGCAATATAAGATTTGCCATCTGGTGCGGTTTTGACTTCATCAACGACGTAAAGCATTCCTTCCTCGCGCACCGATCGCGGAAAACGCATATTCCAATCCGGTTCATATCCGTCGGAAACCACTCTAGCACGTAGTTTGCTGCCATCTTTGACACACTGAACTAAAATACTGTCCCCGACGCTGTCAGTTGTGGGCAGATCGGCAGCACTGGCAGGGCCTTTGGAAGCTTTACCTGTGTTAGCTCGATTGGATTGTCTAGGGGCAACGAAGATATCTGTTTCACCGGGTTGAGCAAAACGGGTGATTTTACCACGTACCCGATAGAAAGTAGCATCGCTTGAGAGTTCCAATCCTTCAACGACATAGCGCGCCCCTTCGGCACGAATGGCACGAGGAAACTGGATGTTCTTGGTTAAATCATAGCCTTCAGACATGACCTTGACCCGCAGTTTACCCCCTTCACGAACGCAGTGCAATTCAACACCTGAACCGACTTCATTCACAATGGGCATGGCGTACACTTCATCGCCAGTAGTGACACCGCGACCCACCAAATCGCTGCGATTGCGCGTCATCGTTTGGTAAGTCTGATCTCGCATCTCTTTCCGTCCGGCATTGCCTAAAGCTTTTTGAGCGATTCGACTGGCGAAATATTCCAGCTGATCGATTTCTTCAGCAATTTCAAAATTCTCATTCAAGCCTTTATCTCGCAAATCTTTCACGAGCGCCCGCAGGGTTTGTTCAGCTTCCTGATGCTTGCCATGTTCAGCGAGATTAAGCGCAGTCTCTTTGGCCTTAGCAATGGTAAGGCGGCTCAGTTCCAGAATGATATGGCTTGTAGCAGCAAAAGCTGCTTCCTCAACAGTGCCAACTTTGGCGACGACATCTATAGTACCGGAAACGCTTTGAATCCGCTCATCTTGCACAACATCGGCGCTGTAATGCAGTTTCATCACAGGTAAATCACTAACTTGAGCGCTTGATATCCCCAGACTCAAACCGAGAAGTTTGTCCTCATCCTCGTAAAGCTCTCCCAAGGTGATGACAGCTTGACTGGCGTCATTCTGGCTAACTTTAGCCAGACTTAAGGTATCAACCAGGCTGACACCATCTGCCAATTCAAGTGTCACCTTGAGGTTCTGTCCCACTACTGCTCTTAAACTATCTAGCTCAATACTAAACACTTCAGTTGCTTCATCGATGCTTTGAATGAAGTAGAAGTTGCCTGTGGCTGCCCTTGCCATTCCAATCAGCAAGTCTTCGTTGAAACCTTGAGCAAAACCTAACGTAGTTGTGATAATACCTTCCTCAGCTTTTTGCCCTGCTGTCGCCGTCAGGATTTTGGGGTCTTGAATGCCCATATTGGCGTGACCATCGGTAAGCAGAAGAACACGGTTGATTTTTTGGGGATCGAGTCGCGTCTTCACGTGTTCGCAGCCTTTGAGCCATCCCCCCGATAAGTTGGTAATACCGCCTGCTCTCACTTTGCGGATGGAATTTTTCAGTGCGGCTTTGTTAGTCACAGGCTGGGGTGACACAACGCTATCCACTTCATCGTCGTAAACAACTACTGAGAGAATGTCATCTGGCTCAAGTTGCTCTACCACAGACTCAGCGGCTTTGAGTGCGTGATGCAAGGGAGCGCCTGCCATAGAGCCGGAACGGTCAATTACAAGCGAAAGGTTAAGGTTACGTCGAGGAGATTTAGCTATGTCGGCACGAAAACGTAGCAGAATATTTGTCTTTAATGAAGATCCTGCGGCGAGGATAGACTGGTCAAATTCGTAACTTGTCTTAATCATTTTTTATATTCCTCAAAATTGTCTTTTATCAGCTATAAGCCTTGTGATGCATAGATAGTAAACGCTTTATTTAGTTTACCCAGAAATAAATTTATTCAGTATAAAAATGGTATTTAATGTAAAATTTTATAGTTTTAGTATTTCATTAGCGTAGACAAAGCCTGTCGTAGACATTCTCGGCTCTCCAGTAGTGAAAGGCGATCGCACTGGTCACTATTGCGGGAAACTGTAAGCAGATATATTAAGAGAGGAGAACCTAATGAGTTGGACGAAAGTTCTTGCAGTCGAAGCACTTTCCCCTGGTGCGCGAGAAGTGGTGAAAGTTGGCAACCGGAAAATTCTGCTTTTGAATCACGAAAATCAGCTTTATGCTGTAGATAACAACTGTCCCCACTTAAAATTACCGTTGAAAAGTGGGAAAATTACTGAAAGTGGAGCAATAGTTTGTACCTTTCATCGCAGTGCTTTTGACTTGCGGACTGGTGAGGTACAAGGATGGTGTGCCTGGCCACCTGGTGTAGGTAAAGTGCTCTCGTTGGTTTCACAACAAAAAGCATTGCCAGTATTTCCAGTTCGTGTTGAAGAAGGCAGTATCTGGGTTGATGTGCAAGAGGAATAGCACCCTCTCCCTGAATTTACTGAAACAGTGCTAAATAAAAAAAGAAAAACCCCAGCTAAACTCATTTGCTGGGGTTTCTATCAAAATTTACCTATTCCAGAGAGATAGGAATCATTAGAATGAGAAAATAGAACATCTTCTCAAGCAGTTGGAACACTTTGCTGTGATGTTATGTTGGGTTAGTTGTTGCCATTGCTAGCTTCTATAGAAGCTGTAGCACTTTGAGATTGGCCTAAATTCACTTTAAAGACTTTGCTTTGTTCTTGCTCCAGTTTGGGTAAATTCAAAATTAAAATCCCATCTTTCAGGTCTGCTTTAACTTTTTGATTCTGAACTTTGGTTGGCAGAGGAATTACTCTAGCGAACTTGCCATACCGGAATTCCGAATGAACTTTAGCGTTAGATTGGGAATGTTTTTCGTAACGATGCTCACCAGCTATCGAAACTGCATCTTGAGTAACTTGAATATCCAAGTCTTTAGCTTCCACGCCTGGAATCTCAACTCTTAATAGCAACTCTGAACCATTATCATGTAATTCAACCGCAGGAACCCACGCTGTTCTCGGTGATGCAGAAATCTCGGAGTTATCGCGCTCGGCTGCTGTCAGCTCGGAGAATAGTTGATCCATTTGACGACGCAGAATTTCCATTTCACGGAATGGTTCCCAACGAATGAGTGCCATATTTCAATCTCTCCTTAACTTTCTAATTCAATCTTGGGTAATCAAACAAAGTTTTAGAGGTGTTTTTTAGAGAGGAGTTTTATTTGCTTTGTTTCTTCTCTCTAGTAAGTAATTTAATAAAAGAAGAAATTAAAAACAGTTGGGTAAACCGTACAGCCATAGGTTGGATTTACCGTATCAAACAAAAAACGGATGAAAAGCTTGAGAATATTGAATGTCAAAGAAGTAGGCGATCGGAAATTAAACTATGTTATGTAATGTAAATTTAATTAAATTCGCTTGTAGCTAGAAGCTCTAGCCCGATCTCAGGGTTAGATTGACAAAGACGCTGGACGTAGCTTGCCGTATGAAGACTTGCTAACGCTTTTGGCGTCTCCCCAAGGCGAAGGGCTACGGTGTGGACACAAGTAGAAAAAAGCTCGATTTCCCATTGTTCTCAGATTTATCTCGTTCTCATACAGAGCATGGCAATGGTTGATTGGGGGCTGCTGTCTCCAGTTAGACATTGAGTCTCTGACTCAATGAATGCATTCCCAGTCGGAGACTGGGAACGAGTCAAGCCCGATCAATCCAGATTTTTAGGACTTGTATGTACACCGTAGCTATTGGCTGTTTGGGATTATTCGGATTTAATTAAGTAATGAAGCGGACATGATATAAACAGTTATCCTGGTTTATCTGCAACTTTTCTATACACCCAGCGCTGAAGTATGCTTGTAAGCGACGATGATTTTATTTACAATCTGGTGACAGAGTTTTGCTTTCTGATTTCATGTTCAGTTTTATTCCAGAAATTCTTTCTGATTGAAAATTAACTTAGTAACTGATATGGATGCTCAAAAAATAAAAATTTTATTAGTTGATGACAACTTAGAGAATTTACATTTTTTATCAGACATCCTTCAACACCAAGGTTATCAGGTAGAAAGTGTGATTTCTGGGCAATTGGCAATCAAGACAGCACTCGTTTCTTCCCCGGATTTGCTTTTGCTAAATGTTCTCATTATCGACAAAGATGATTATCAAGTATGTCAATATTTGAAAGTTAACGATAAAACTCAAGATATTCCGATAATTCTTTTCGGAATTTTCGATGATTTTTTGGAAAAGATAAGCGTCTTCAATTTAAGCGATATTGACTATATTACTCAACCATTCAAAACTAAAGAAGTTTTATTACGCGTCCAAAATCAACTCAATGTCCAAAGATTGAAAAAACAGTTAAAAGAAAAAAATACCCAACTGCAACAGGAAATTCAAGAGCGTCAACGGCTTACAGTTGAGTTAAATATTTGCAACAGACAAATAGAAGATATTTTTAAAGAAATTCCCGTTAGCATTAGCAAAGCCTTTTGTAGAGAAGTTTATCAAAGCGAACGCCTGGTAGTCGAAGCCGCCCTGAAGAAGAGTGAAAGTCAGTATCGGCTTTTAGTGGAGACATCCCAGGACGCGATCTGGTCGGTGGACATTGATGGACTAATTACCTTTGTCAATCCAGCAGTCAAGCAGATTTATGGCTACGAACCGCAAGAAATGATCGGGCGTGCCTTAATTGATTTCATCTCACCGACACAAATTGCTCAAGATAAAGTAGCCTTTGAGGGTGTTCTTCAGGGAAAGTCTATCTTTCAGCATGAAACTACTTGTGTAGCTAAAGATGGTACTTTACTTTATCTAATGTTGAATGCGATCGCATTACGCAACGAAGACGGTCAAGTTATAGGTATGACGGGCACTGCTAGTAATATTACGCAGCGTCGAGGTGTAGAAAAATTACTCCAAGAAAGCGCGATTAAGCTCCGCAATCATAATCTCGTGCTCACACAATTGGCACAAAATCAAATACTTTATCAGGGTGATTTGAAAGCAGCCTTGGGTAAAATCACAGAAACAGCTGTCAAAAATATTGGCGTAGAAAGAGCTAGTGTCTGGCTGTATGACGCAACAGATATAAAAATCCAGTGTTTCGATCTATTTGAAGGCAGTTGCAATCAACATAGCGAAGGACTTTTCTTATCAGTGGCAGACTATCCAATTTATTTTGCAGCTTTGCAGCAAAATCAATCAATCGCCGCAGATGATGCTCATACCGATCCCAGAATTAAAGAATTTTCTGCCTCTTACTCAAAATTAAACATCACCTCTATCCTCGATACACCTATTAGGCTGGAGGGAAAGACCGTAGGAGTTTTATGTCTGGAAGCAGTGGAAGTTACGCATTATTGGACGCTAGAAGACCAAAATTTCGCTCGCTCTCTGAGCAATTTAGTATCCTTGGTATTGGAGGCAAAAGAACGCCAACGCGCAGAAGCAGCACGACGAGCTTCTGAAGAAAAGTTAGCATCAGCTTTCCGGTCATCTCCCGATCCAATTGCCTTAATTACTGTTCAGGGCAAACGCTACATCGAAGTAAACGACAGCTTTTGTCGGTTTTTTGGTTATTCTCGCTCTCAAGCGATCGATCGCACCGATAAAGAATTGCATATTTGGGTGAATCCAGAAGAATATAATTTTCTTACCCACATTCTGCAACAAGCAAAAGCCATCCGCAACTATGAAATTGATGTCTGCACTTCAACAGGAGAAATTAAAACAACACTGTTGAGTGCAGAAATGATCGAGATTGATGGGCAATGGTACGTACTAGGAACCACCAAAGATATTACTGAACGCAAGCAGGCAGAAAATGAAAGCCGTTTGTTGCTGTTGACAACCCAAGCTATCACTCGCGCTAGCGATGTCAACAGCGCCTTAGCAGTGGTCTTGCGCTTAATTTGTCACACCATTGGCTGGGATTTTGGTGAAGCCTGGATACCTAACGAAGATGGGACTGTTTTAAAACACAGTTTAAGCTGGTACGGGGAACAAAGCAGCTTAAAAGAATTCTGCCAGCAAAGCCAAACTTTGAAATTTGCTCTGGGAGTGGGATTACCAGGAAGAGTTTGGCAAAGTCAAGAACCAGAATGGATAGAAGATGTTTCTAAAGTTACACAACCAGTTTTCTTGCGATCGCCACAAGCCGCCAAGGTAGGATTAAAAGCTGGTTTTGGTGTTCCCATACTGGCTGGGAACCAAGTATTAGCTGTTTTAGTGTTTTTTAAACGTAGCTCAGTATTGGTAGATCGGCGTTTGCTCTTGCTAGTCAGTGCTGTTGCGGCTCAATTGGGTGGGTTGATTGAGCGCAAAACTTTAGAACAAGAATTAGCGCTCAGAGAAGCTCGTCTCAATGCCTTTTTTAGCAGCGCTCCCGTTGGCATGAATATTGTAGATAAACAGCTGCGATTTGTGCAAATTAACCAACTGTTGGCGGAGATTAATGGACTACCCCAGCAAGCTCATATTGGCAAGACCATCCATGAAGTTTTACCGGACATCGCTCCTTTAGTAGAACCAATTTATCAACAAGTTCTGATAACTGGTCAACCGATTATTAATCAAGAATTAAGCAGCACATCAATCAAACAACCAGATATTATCCGCCACTTCTTAGCTTCTTATTTTCCGATTGTTGGTGAAGGCGATCGCCCCTCTGGTGTTGGCACAGTTTTAGTAGAAATTAGCGAACTACATGCAGCCCTACGCGAACGCAAACACGTCGAACAAGAACTGCGTTTAGTCAACGAACGCCTACAATATCTGCTTACCTCTAGCCCTGTAGTCATTTATAGCAGCAAAACCTCAGATGATTTTAGCATTACTTTTATCAGTGAAAACATTAAAGAAATGGTAGGCTATGAAGCGCAAAAATTTATCGGTAACTCCAGTAGTTTTTGGCTCGATCGCGTCCATCCACAAGATATTGAACCGATCTCGGAAAAATTTTCCCACCTTATTAAGCAGGAGTACATTTCTTACGAATACCGTTGGTTACACGCTGACGGAACTTATCACTGGTTCTACGAAGAGATGAAGTTAATTCGTGACGAAGCAAATTCCCCGATCGAATGGGTTGGTTATTGGGCAGACATTAACGATCGCAAATTGGCACAACTAGCTTTGCAGTCAGGTCAGCAACGATATCAACTTCTGGCAGAAGCTTCACCAGCTTGTATCTTTCATACTGATGTGGATGGCAATGTTTTATATTTTAATCAACGCTGGAGTGAAATTACTGGATATAGTTTAGAAAGTTCTCTGGGAACACATTGGGCAAATGCCGTACATCCAGACGACCGCGAGCAGCTATTGTTGGCATGGAATCAAGCAACAGCTGCTAAGTCAACCTATAAATACGAACATCGTTTTTTGCATGATGATAGTACAGTTGTCTGGGTAATTTGTCATGCTTTGCCAGAATTTAGAGATGATGGAGAAATTAAAGGTTACATCGGTACAATTACTGATATTACCGAGAGAAAATTGGCAGAGGAAGCCTTGCGTGAGAGTGCAGAGCGAGAAAGAGCGATCGCGCAAGTGATTCAAAGAATGCGCCAAACACTGGATTTAGAGACGATATTTGCAGCGACAACCGAAGAATTACGCCAAGTACTAAACTGCGATCGGGTTGTTGTCTATCGTTTCAATCCTAACTGGAATGGCGAATTTGTTTCTGAATCGGTGGGTAACGGTTGGATTTCTCTCATAGAAGAACATAACAATGACCCTCATCTCACAGAAGGTGTTTTACAAGATGGGCGTTGTCTAGCGAAAATTTTGGATAGCGCCGATAATCAGGTGGAATATCCCGATCTGCAAGTAACCCCAGGTGCAAGTTTCATCTGTGTCCCAGACATTTACAACGCTGATTTTCATTCTGCTTATATCAACCTTTTAGAGCGCTTTCAGGCTAAAGCCTATATTATTGTTCCGATTTTACACGGTAGTCAGCTTTGGGGATTGCTGGCGAGTTATCAAAATTCCGATCCCCGCCAATGGAAACCAGGAGAAATCAATATCGTAGTTCAAATTGGCAATCAGTTGGGTGTTGCTTTACAGCAGGCACAATTGCTAGCGCAAACTCAAAGGCAGTCACAAGCATTGCAAGAAGCTGTGATCGTTGCTGATGCTGCTAATCGTGCCAAAAGCGAATTCCTGGCCAACATGAGTCACGAACTGCGTACTCCACTTAACGCCATCCTCGGTTTTACCCAAGTCATGAGCCACGATCGTGATTTATCAACTGAACATCAGCAAAATCTAGCAATCATCAATCGTGCTGGCGAACATCTCCTGAATTTAATCAACGACATTTTGGAAATGTCTAAAATCGAAGCTGGCAGAATAACCTTAAATCTCAACAGTTTTGACTTAATTCGCCTCTTAGAAAACCTCGAAGAAATGTTGCGCTTCCGCGCCACCTCCAAAGGATTGGAATTAGTCTTTGAATATACATCTCACCTTCCCCAATACATCCAAGTTGACGAAAGTAAACTGCGTCAAGTCTTACTTAACCTCCTGGGAAATGCCATCAAATTTACCGATACTGGCAGGGTAACACTGCGGGTGGGGATGGGGAGTGGGGACTGGGGAGTAGGAGAGGCAGGGGAGCAGGGGAGCAGGGGAGAAGGAGAAGTAGTAAGTCTTTCCCCTCAGCGCCTCAGCCCCTTTGCACCTCTGCCCAATGCCCAATGCCCAATGCCCAATGCCCAATGCCCTATGCCCTATGCCCAATTCCTAACCTTTGAGGTACAAGATACTGGCCGCGGTATTGCCCCACAAGAAATTGACTTGCTCTTTGAAGCTTTTGGGCAAACTGAAACCGGAAGAAAATCGCAACAGGGAACAGGACTAGGTTTAGCAATTAGCCGCAAATATGTGCAACTAATGGGAGGAGATATTAGCGTCACCAGCACTATTGGCGAGGGAAGTAAATTTACTTTTGATATTCAAATTGGTCTAGCCATAGCCAGCGAAATCCAGATTGAACAAACTAGACCCCAAGTTATTAGTTTAGCGCCTGCTCAAAGTGAATACCGTATTTTAGTGGTTGATGATTCCACAGACAGCCGTTTAGTGCTAATGAAAATTCTCACATCTATCGGTTTTGCAGTCCAAGAAGCAATAAATGGCATTGAAGCGATCGCACTTTGGCAGACATGGCAACCACATCTGATCTTAATGGATATGCGGATGCCAATTATGGACGGCTACGAAGCTACAAAAGTTATTAAAACTAGAGAAGAAACCTCAATCCAAAATACCAAATCCCAAATTCCAAATTGGAAGACAATTATTATTGCTTTAACTGCTAATGCTTTCGAGGAACAACGAGAAGCAATAATCAAAGCGGGTTGCGATGATTATATTAACAAGCCTTTCCGTGAGGAAGAATTACTAGAAAAGTTGAGCGAATATTTGGGAGTTCAATATATTTACCAAGAAGAAAGCTATCAGCTAACAAACCTAAAGCAACAAAGGCCAAAATCAATATTGACGCTTACAGATTTAGTGAATTTATTATCTGAAATGTCCCCTGAATGGGTGAAACAGTTATATACTGCCGCAGCTCAATGTAGTGATGACCTGATTTTAGAATTAATTGAGCAAATCCCTTCAGAAAATGCTGTACTGCAAAATTTTATCAAGAATTTAGCCCATGATTTTCAGTTTGAGAAAATTATGGAATTGACGAGTATTGCAGGAATATTATCCAGTTAATACAAATTGATTTACTAGTAAGTTCGCAATCAGGACTTTAGTCATTCATTAGACCTCTTGCAAAAGTCCCAAATGCATGGGACAAATGAGGTTAGAGTTGGGTAACAGAAATGACCTACGAACAAGTGAAAAGCTTAAAGCCAGAAGACTTTAAATAAACGCTTGTGTGGTGTACGCTCGGAGACTTTTAACCAGATGTTAGAGGTAGTGCGATCGCCAAGCCTTGCAAAACAAAAAACAGGACGGGCCTTGTAAACTCAGCTTGGAAGAAAAACGATTTAGTTTGCGCTTTAATCTGATTGCTGCTCTCTATAATTATGAGCTGCATCTAGCCCCTTAAGGCTGTTCAAGAGAATCATGTTTATTATGTTGATTTTATGTCATGGGCTGCGACAAATATGCTTGGAACTGACGCAGTGATTGATGACCTTTATAAATACCTCGTCAACACATTCTAAATGATGACTAAACATTTCCTATTCATCTATAAAGGATATATTTTTATTCCTGAAGAATAACTATCGAAGATAGACGGTGATATTATATTTATAGGGTTTTATGGAAATGATGAACAAAAACTTTAAAAAAACTCCAGCAAAAACCACTAGAGAAAGCGCTGAAAGCCGTTCAAAAAAATAATGTTTATTTAGTAAACTTATCAATATGGAGAGAGCCAAATTTGCTTGCAGCCAATGCAGTAATCGATGACCTCTACAAATACCTTGTTAACACCCCTTAAATTAAATGACTAAACACACGTTATTCGTCTGCAAATCTTGCCATCGCTCATCTGAAGAACGACCAGAAAAAGCGCCTTTCGATGGTGATATTTTACTTGACCAACTAAACACTTTATGCGCCCAACAATTTCATGCTAATGAACTTAAAATTAAGCCCGTTGGATGTTTATGGGCTTGCAGTCAAGGCTGCGTTGTATCTGTATCGAGCCACGATAAGCCCACCTATCTTTTTGCTAATCTTCTCCCTGAAGAAAGCCCAGCACCTTTAGTAGAATTTATGCAACTGTATATCAAGAGTCGTAAAGGAGTTTTAGCTTGGGAACAACTTCCCGATCTTTTGCAGTCTGCGATCGTAGCGCAAATTCCGCCTGTCAAATCATAGCTTTGATAAAGTATGTTTTATTTGACAATTTAGCAACATCCTACATTTTATTTCACCCCCGATTGCACGTTCCATAAACCAGCATAAATCCAATTTTTCTCTAACAATTGTTCGTGTGTTCCCGATTCAACTAATTCTCCATATTCCATCACATAAATGCAATCAGCATTGCGGATAGTGGAAAGACGATGAGCTATGGCTATTGTGGTTCGATTAACAGTAATTCGTTCCAAAGAACGCTGAATGGCAGCTTCAGTTTCATTATCCACTGCTGAGGTAGCTTCATCTAAAACTAATATAGGCGGGTTTTTCAAAACAGCCCTAGCGATCGCAATTCTTTGGCGTTGTCCACCAGATAATTTTTGACCCCGTTCTCCAACTATTGTCTCATAACCTTGGGGTAGCCGCAGAATAAAATTATCAGCTTCGGCAATTTTCGCAGCTGCAATTATTTGTTCGTCGGTAGCATCGAAAGTACCATAGGCAATATTTTCAGCAATAGTACCATGAAATAAAAATACGTCTTGGCTGACCAAACCAATACTGCGACGCAAATCATCCAGATTTAATTTTTGGATATTAATACCATCAATAGCGATCGCTCCAGAAGAAATATCATACAGTCGCAATAATAATTTAACTAAAGTGCTTTTACCAGAACCTGTAGAACCAACAATAGCGATCGTTTTACCTGCGGGTATATGTAAAGATAGTTTTTTAATTACTGGCTCTCTATTGTGATAAGCAAAAGTAACTTCTTGAAAGTCTATTTCACCACGCACTTGCTCAATAGGTAAAGATTTCTCTCCCGCCGTAATGTTGATAGGAGTATCTAATAAATCCATGACCCGCTTGGTAGAAGCCATTGACCTTTGATATTTGTCAAATATTTCTCCTAATTCTACGAAGGGCCACAACAATCTTTGTACTAAAACAAGTAAAACACTGTAATTACCAATAGATATCTTACCAGCATACGTTGCCATTCCTCCCCAAAATAATAAAGCTGTAAACCCTGCTAAAACTAGCATTCTAATTAAGGGCACAAATGCAGCAGAAAGTTTAATTGCTTTGGCATTACTTTTTCTATATGCTTCGCTTTCTCCTGCCAGTCTAGCGCTTTCATAATTTTGAGCAGTAAAACTTTTAATTGTGGTAATACCACTGATATTATTTGCTAGCCGTGAGTTTAGAAAGCTTACCCTTTCTCGCACTTCAGCATAACGAACTTCCAGAAGCTTTTGATATGTAAAGGAACCCCAAATAATAAATGGTATTGGCAACATTGCTACCAAAGTTATAGAGAAAGGTAAAATTAACAAACTACCACCAATCAAAATAATAATTGAGGCGATTATACTAATAATTTGATTGGCTCCAAAATTTAAAAAATCTTCTAGTTGGTTGATGTCATCATTCAGAATTGACATTAAACCACCAGTGCTACTTTCTTCAAAGTAAGCTGAATCTAATTCTTGTACATGATTGTAAGCATCCAAGCGTAAATTATGCTGAATATTTTGGGCTAAATTACGCCAAAGTTTATTATACGCGTACTCAGAAATTGATTCTAGTATCCAGACAATAATAGTGATAAATGAAAGCAAGAAAAATTGCCAGAATACATCTTTTACACCCAACTTGGCAAATACAGAATTTTGCTTCTCCACGAGAATATCTACTGCAATACCAACTAACCACGGTGGTGCTAAATCTAAAATTGTATTGATGATAGAACATGATGTTGCCTGCCAAACTTGTTGACGATATTGGCTACCATAGTTGAGCAAACGTTGTAAAGGTTGAGCTGAATTTCTTCGATTTTTAGATACTCTAGAAGATTTTGATGTGATTGTCACGACTGTTTATTATTTTTTGTACTTATGTGATTGATGAGAGCGATATCTCTAGTAGAAATCGAATTAGGAGTTTAAGTAAATTTGTTTATTATTTATTTTTCCCTTTCGTCCTATTGGTACACACATCGGCGTTTCCACAACTGGGTCAGGAATAATCCGACACTCCAACCCAAAAACCTCTTGAACCATTTCTTGAGTCATCACTCGCTTTGGTTCCCCAGCAGCAAAAATTCGACCATCTTTGATTGCAACTAAGTAATCAGCATAACGACACGCTTGATTTAAATCATGCAGTACCATCACAATTGTCCGTCTCTGATTTTGGTTTAACTCATACAACAAATCCAAAATTTCTATCTGGTGCGCCAAATCTAAAAAAGTAGTTGGTTCATCTAAAAGTAAAATCTCTGTATCTTGCGCCAACGCCATTGCAATCCAAGCTCTTTGTCGTTGTCCACCAGACAAAGTATCTAATGCTCTATCTGCTAATTTCAACAAATCTGTAATTAAGAGTGCCTGCTGCACGATTTTTTCATCTTTTACTGACCATTGCTGTAACCAATTTTGATAAGGATAACGTCCTTGTGCTACCAAATCTTTCACTGTTAACCCTTCCGGTGCTACTGGTCCTTGGGGCAAAATACCTAACTGCTGTGCTACTTCTTTGGTAGAAAGATTGAAAATAGACGTTCCATCAAGATAGACTGTACCGCCACGGGGTTGAAGCAATCTTGCCAGACCTCGTAACAAAGTTGATTTCCCACAACCATTAGCACCAACTAAAGCACTAATTTGTCCGGTGGGGATTGCCAAATTTAGGTCACGGATAATCAGCGCCCCATCATAAGCTAAAGACAGACTTTTAGTTGAGAGTCCTTTCATAGGTGATATTTACCAGGTTTATTTTTTACGATTACGAATTAATAAATAAAGAAAATAAGGAGCGCCAATAGCAGCAGTTACAATCCCACAAGGAAGTTCGATAGGTGCAAATAGTGTTCTTCCTAGCAAGTCTGCCATCACAACAATCACTCCCCCCAAGAGTGCAGAAGTAGGAATCAAGCCTTCATGGGTTGCACCTACCAACTGTCGTCCTAAATGGGGTGCGATTAAACCAATAAAACCAATATTTCCGGCGGTGGCAACTCCTGCACCTGCTAAGGCTACACCTACCAGCACGAGTAAACCACGTTGCCATTCCACTTGAGTACCTAAACTTTTGGCAACATCATCTCCTAAATTTAAAGCGTTCAAATGCCTTGCTAGTGTCAAAGCCATTGGCACAAAAATAATTAACCAAGGTAACAAAGAAAAGACTTGCTCCCAAGTCCGGCCGTAGACGCTCCCAGCTAACCAAACCAAAGCATTGCTAACATCAGAAATTTCTCCAAAAGTAATCATCAAGCTGGTTATGGCACTGGCGATCGCAGACAAGCCAACACCCATTAAAATTAATAAAATCGGAGAACTACCGTTATTCCAAGCCAGCGAGTAAATTAAAATCGCCATCAGCAATGCACCAGCAAAGGCTGATAAGGGTAAGGTATAAATCGCTGCCGATGGCAAGAATACAATCACTGTAACTGCCGCCAGACTCGCCCCAGCATTGATGCCGATAATACCTGGATCAGCCAATGGATTGCGTGTCAATCCTTGGAAGATAGTGCCAGAAATTGCCAGCGCCACTCCCACCATAAAAGCTACAAGGGTGCGGGGTAAACGCAGATTTTGAATCACGAATGGATGGTCTGGGTTTCCTGTATCTAAACCCAATATAGTTTTCACGATATCCAAAGGCGAGATTGGATATTCACCCTGCCCTATATTCATTACCATCGCCACTACAATTGCTACTGCCAAACATAACAGTATGACTGGTACACGTCGGTCGGTGCGGAAAGATATCGCTTGGGAACGAATGACTAGCCAATCAAAACTCATTTTTTCACCTTTGACTTAGCTAGGTAGACAAAAAAAGGAGCGCCAACTATTGCTGTCATTACACCTACAGGTAACTCCTGTGGTTTGAGCAATATACGGGCGGCAATATCTGCAACCAACAGTAAAATAGCACCCAAAACTGCACAATAAGGTAATATCCAACGATAATCGGCTTTAATGTAAAATCTCACTATATGGGGAACGACTAAACCAATGAAGCCGATTGGCCCTGCAAGGGCAACGGAACTTCCTGCTAGTAAAACTACGCTGATAGCGGTAAATATTTTGATCCAAGCTGTCTGTTGGCCCAAGCCTTTAGCGACATCTTCACCTAAACTCATAGTGGTAATTTGTCTGCCGAGGGTAAAAGCTATTACTAATCCCATACCGACAAAAGGCAGTAGTAGTAAAAATAAATTAAAATCTCGACCAGATAATGAACCAGCTAACCAAAATCTCACTTCTTCGAGTGTTTGTTGACTAACAATCAGGATACCAGTAGTGAAGGAAGAAATCAGAGCAGTTAACGCCGCTCCTGCTACCGTTAAATTCAGTGGGGTGGCTCCTCCGCGTCCCAGAGACCCAAGGATGTAAACTAACACTGCTGTTAATCCCGCACCCAAAAAGGCCACAAGAGCGTAAATACTTGGGGATGAACTGCCAAAAACAAAAGTTGACACAACGACAAACAAGGCAGCTCCCGACTCAATACCTAAAATACCTGGGTCTGCTAGGGGGTTTCGCGTCAAACCCTGCATCAAAGCTCCCGATACAGCAAGGGCTGAACCGACAAGGATCGCAATTAGCGATCGCGGTAATCTCACGGTTTGAATAACTAGGTGATCGTAGGAACCATCAAAGGCTATAAAAGATGTCAAAATTTTGTCTAAAGGTATTTCTATTGCACCTAGCGTCACACTGTACACCAAGCAAATTAACAGCATACACAGTCCCAACACCAGACCAAATAAGGCTGACATTTGTGGTTTTTTCAATCCTCTAGGTGAGACTGTAGTCGCTTTTATCATGATCTTGCTATCACTTTAATTAACGCTCTCAATATTTAAGAGCTTTTTAATCATTAGAGTTGATAATCTTTCTTGATAAATATATAGATTACACGATCTTGTCGCCTTTCCCCCATTTTTAAAAGGAATAAAGGACGCCCTTGTAAATTTGATATAGTTTCTCAACAAAGTGGTATTGTTAGATCAACTTAAATCTGACTTGAAGTAGGGAGCAGGAGAGACAAAAGGATAAGGTGACTTGAGTAATATGCAACAAGTGTTTCCCCAATCCCCAAACGTTACATCTATAGATGGTGGGTTTACGAACATGGTAAAGATGGCAGGCTGGGAATTTTTCGCGATCGCTCAGATATTCTTGCTCATCTAGAAGAACACAAAATATTCTGAGGTCAATAGTCTGCTTCTAGCGCTGGCGATGTCTGCGACGGGCTATTCGGCGTCGCCCAAAAACTTCTAAGTTTCTGAAGATGTCTGCGACAGGCTACGTATAAGCACCAGACATCGTATGACGGCACTTTCTTTTGACAAGCGATCGCAGTTTGCAACGAGTAATTTAATTTAACATGAGCCGAAATAACACCGTTAATAATGATATTAGGAAGCAGTTTAATAGTTATGGGTACTTTAGTTTTAATCCTTTAAGCTTTTAACTAAGACTAGAGGGGGAGCAATGCGATTTGCTGAGTTTAGTTAAAACCTGGGACGGTCGATTAGGTATCTAAATAAGTCATCAATTATTGTATTGATTGCAAAAATATCGCCTTCATGCCAGCGCAACCCGTCAACGAAATAAACTTGATTTCGTTGAACCGCTTTAAGTTGTTGCCACAAAGGTTTTTGTTGGAGCTTTTCTAAATTCTCTTTAGCACTCTTGCTTCCCCAAGCTAAAAAGAAGAGAACATCACCGTCAATATCAGACAGACGCTCTTCAGAAATATTTTCTATATAGAAAAAATTCCCCCTTTGTGAGGATGGGCGTTCTAGCCCAATATCATTGAGGACTCTGCCAACAGGACTTTTTTCGCCATAAGACCAAATTCCAGATAATGCTTTTGTCGAGGCAACTGAAATCTGCATTTGGTGACGACGGCTACCCAAGGCTTGTTTAAGTTTGTCAATCCGCTGCCAATATTGCTTAATTAATTGATTGACAGCTTCTTCTTTATTTAAGACCTTCCCAACGTCTACTAAATCTTGCTCCCAACGACGAGTGAGTAAATCGGGATGCCCTATTACGACCGTAGGTGCAATCGTTGATATCTGCTTATAATAAACATTCAGAATATAAGGATCAGCCAATATTAGGTCGGGTTTCAGGAGCAAAATCTTTTCGAGGTTTGGTTCATTTACGCTTCCAATTAAATCAACTCCATCTACTTTGTCTCGAAGATATTCTGGAAAAGGCTCACTAGAATCATATCCCGTGGCAATTGGTTTAATCCCCAATGCTAGTGTATCAGCCAAAAAACTTGACCATATCGTTATGACTCGTTGAGGCCGGAAAGGGATACAAGTCTTTCCCATCAAATGTTGCACCATTCGGCAGTTTTGCATTGGCTGTTTCAAGCTTGTAGCACTGTAATTCAAATTTCTGCTACAAGCCGAAACAAGTACAAACATCAAAACTCCTAATAATAGTAGATAGATGAAGCGACGTAAAAACATTGAGAATTCGTATTAATAGGATAATTGCAACACGTTGTTCAGCCGATTATCAACACAACAGCGAGTTAAAGCTCCCAACGAATAGAGCCGATGATTGTAAAGGGTGCGCCTCTTTCAAGACCTAAAGTGTAACCGTAAGTAGAACTGAAATAGTCCGTATCAAATAGATTACGAATATTTATCGCAGCGTTAAAGCGATCTCTACGGTAGAAAATCGCCGCATCGGTACGCAAGTAATTGGGTAGTTCAACCGAGTTGTCTGAAAGTGCCGCCCGCTCACCCACGTAAAAAAGCCCTAAACCAAATCCCAAACCTTTGAGATCGCCCTTCTGGATTTCATAGGTTGTCCAGAGGCTAGCTTGATTTTCTGGCACACCCAGCAATTTATTACCTACAGAAATGTCAATATCCTCGGTAACTTCTGCATCAGTATAGGCATAAGAACCGATCACCTTCCACCCTGGTAAAATCTCACCCGTGATATCTAACTCAATCCCTCGACTCCTTTGCTCCCCCACTTGAATCTGGGCATCACGGTCATTTTGATCCTGTATTGTAACATTCGTCTTGGTGATTTGATAGGCTGCCAATGTTGTTGAAAGCTTTCCGTCTAGAAAGTCAGTTTTAATGCCTGCTTCATATTGGGTTCCTTTGGTCGGCTTAAACGCTCTACCATCAGGATTGAATCCAGAGGTAGGAAGAAAAGATTGACTATAGCTGGTGTAGAGAGAAACTGATTTGCTCGGCTGATACACCAACCCAACTCGGGGACTGAAAGCACTATCATTCTGTTCGGGAGAATCAATTCCGCTATTTGTCACATTCTGTGAAACCCAATCTAAGCGCCCGCCAACTAATAGCTTCAGGTTATCTAAAATACTAATTTGATCCTGAAGGTAAGCGCCGTAAGATTGAGTAGATGAATCGAAACTATAATTTGGAATATATACGGGGTTTGAAATATTGTAATCTGGGTTGAAGATATCTAGATTAGGAAGAGCAGAATCGGAAATCAAAGACTCAAAAGTCTGAACATTGCGATTAAAATCAAAACCCGCTAAAAGTTGGTGCGAAATCGATCCCGTCTTAAACTTTCCAAGCAAGTCGATCTGTCCAAAATAATTATCTATTGAGTATCCACGTCTTTCAGCGTTAATACCTACTAGCGAACTATCGTCTACTATATCTAATCCTCCAGCAAATGCGTCTCTAGTTCTAGTAGTGGCCACCGCAAAATTGTTACGAATCTGCCAGTTGTCGCTCAACTTGTGATTCAGGGTGTAGCCAAATTTTTGAGTCTTGGCATCAATAAAGGTTAAATCAGGATAGCCGAGAAAGAGACTCCGAGGCAGGAAGCTACCATCGCTAAAAAACCAACTGCCAGACTGATTAGGATATCCATTATAGTTAGTGTATTCATAGTATAAATTCAGGTCTGTTCGATCGCCCAATTTCAAAGTGATTGAGGGTGCGATCGTGGTTATATCTGTTTTGACGAAATCTTGAAAGCTCTCGGAATTTTGATAGGTTGCAATAAAGCGATAGAGTACAGTTTTCTCGGCATTTAATGGCCCTGAGAAATCGATGCTGGGCTGATAATAGCCAAAATTTCCTGCCTCAAATTCGAGACTGTAGTAGGGTTCACTCAAAGGTTGTTTGGTAATCACATTGACGATTCCACCCGGTTCTACAGCACCAAATAGAACTGAGGCGGGGCCTTTGAGAATTTCTACTTGTTCGATCGTCCCAATGCCTGTCAGCGAAAAGCTATCATTTGTATCTCGATAGCCATTGCGGAAATTTCCGGTCTGCACAAATCCTCTGATGATTCTGCCTCCTGAAGGCGCACCGAAGTTGGTTCCTGCATCAACAACGCCACTAACCGTTTCCACTGCCTCTTTTAAACTTCTTACCTTGCGATCTTCCAGCACCTGTCGCGGCACCACCTGAATCGATTGGGGAATATCGCGTAATGGTGTGTCGGTTTTAGTCGCAGTTGACGTTTCCGGTACGTTATACCTATCTTGATCCCCCGTCACTAACAACTCAATCGGCTCATCCTGCTGTGCTGTTGGTTCTTGCTGCGGTGTCTCGCTTGCTGGCTCTTGTTGATCTTGTGGTGTTTGGGGTTGCTGTGGTGGAGAAGTTGCTATGGCCGCAGAATTTATACCAAATACCAGCCCTGCATTATCATCAAATAACTCAACTGTGGGTAATTTTTTCTCACCCACCACCGTCACTCGGACAGTATTCGCATCGATATTTGTAACTGTTATCTCTGTAATTTCTGCAAGTGGTTTTTCGGAACGAAATGTAAAAGCTTCTCCCGATGCTAAACGCAACTGTGCGCCAGGTATATCTGCAATAAAATTATTGCCCGTACTGCGATTTGTAACTTGTAGTTGTTCCCCACTAGTCGTCTCTAAAATCAACTCCATACCTTTGTTTGTGGGATTGGCTTTAACTCCCATGATTGGTACAACTTGATCCCCACTTCTTTGTTCTGGATTTGGAGGGTTGGTTGGTGTTGGTGTCTGCACTAGCATTTGAGCGCTAGTTGCGGGAAGTTCGATTTCGCTAAGTTGGGAAATGTTTTTACTTGCTTTACCAGATGCTGTTTGCGGTGAAGTAGATTTCCCTATCACTTGAGTAAAAGATTCGCCTTGAACATCTTCTTGTACTTCCTCGCCTTTAGCAGAAGCGCTGAGACAAAGAAAAACCATACCTGTCAGCAGCAGGCTTTGAAACAATTTATCTGACTTCATTTATCCGCTTACACTCAATCACACTACTTGGTTGTACCTGAAGATACAATGACGATCTCTGAAAAAAATTGTCATTTAAGTTGAAATTATTTGAATCATATTATGAAGCGATGCAAGACACAAGATAATTAATAGTTTTTTTCATTTAGCTATGGATACTCAAGGGATTTCCAATTAAAAAAGTGTTCCATCGCTTTGAGGGCAGGGAGCAGGGGGAAAGAAAGTCGTTTTGATGGGCGTGAAATGGGATAATTTATTTTCTGGAAGTTCCCAACAATAAATTCTTATAAAGCAGCTTATTTGCTTGACAAAAAATCAGAGATTGTATTCCTAGTTAAAACTACTTTTCTGTCTTGAAAACAAGGATTGGTGACTAGGAATTAGGAATCAGGACAAGTTAATTTTCATCGGGTGGTTGCGGGCGATCGCTCGTGGAGTTTTAACTTGAAAATGGGGCATTGGTCATTTTCCCTTTGTCAGGGAATATTGATTTTCCCATAATTGACTGTCTTTAAATGAAGTTTGTAGATTTATCATCTATCTATAGATATAAACAAAGCATTATATGTAAAACTTATATAAAGGAATTTGTTGATACTAACTTTCTATACTTTCTCTATTGCTAAAGCAACTCATTCTCGTTAGTGTAATCGAAGACAAATAAAAATTAATTGCAATAAGCTAGAGATTGCTCCCAGTAAATCACTAATTAGGATTTAGACAATTTTAAGCAATTGGCTGAATTAATTAACGATTTGCTCTTTATTTTTCTCTACAGGATTTACGCAAAATCATGAAAAAACGAACTGCATACTCCTATGGAGAAGCAAGCTACGCGCAGCGTCTCGTAAGAGTTGGACGCATAGACACGAAATGGCTTCTTGAAGGGCAGGACACAAAGGAATAAGAGTTTCAGAGAGCTTTTGCGTAAGTCCTACTCTAGTCAGAGGGAGAAAAAGAGTATCAGGGTTGTATCTAGTTGAAAATTAAAATGAATCAATATTCTGATTGTTTTCTTGAAGTTTCTGGCAGTAGTTCTACATTTGTTGATTTACTGCGCTTAAGAAGCTCTATCCAGCCAAATAGAGATGCTTTTACCTTCTTGCTGGATGGGGAAACAGAGCAAACAACGCTAACCTATCAAGAATTGGATAGGCGATCGCGTCAAATAGCTGCTCAGTTACAAGCATTGGGTTTGACTGGAGAACGCGCCTTATTACTTTATCCAGCCGGACTAGATTTTTTGGTTGCTTTTTTTGGTTGTTTATATGCGGGAGTTGTGGCTGTAACGGCATATCCCCCTAGAAATGAGCGCAACACACCGAGAATAAAAGCTATTTCTATAGATGCACAAGCAGCGATCGCTCTCACTACAACAGAAATCCTGCCTACAGTGCGGTCTTTAATGTCACAAAAGACTGACTTAGAATCCTTACAGTGGCTAACTACTGATAATCTTGCAGAGGGAATAGAAGGTGCTTGGCAACAACCTTCTATCGATCGAGATACCTTAGCTTTTCTGCAATACACTTCTGGTTCTACAGGGACACCCAAGGGTGTAATGATTAGTCATGGGAACCTACTGCACAATGCTCACACAACTTACCAATTTATGGAGCATTCTCCAGAAAGTAAGTTCGTGACGTGGTTGCCAATGTACCACGATATGGGCTTGATTGGAGGAATATTGCAACCTTTGTATGGAGGTTTTCCTTGCATCATCATGCCTCCAACTTCCTTTCTTCAACGTCCTTACCGTTGGTTGCAGGCTATATCTCACTACAAAGGTACAACCAGTGGAGGCCCTAATTTTGCCTATGAGTTATGTACTCAAAAAATTACTCCTGAACAAAAAGAAACTCTTGACTTGAGTAGTTGGAGTGTGGCATTTAACGGCGCGGAACCGATTCGGTATGATACTCTAGAGCGGTTTGCAGCAGCTTTTGCCGATTGTGGCTTCCGTAAAGAGGCATTCTACCCTTGTTACGGAATGGCTGAAACAACTCTGATGGTTTCTGGTGTCCAGAAGGCAACATCACCGATTATCAAGACAGTCCAAAAGTCTGCATTAGAATCTAATCGGGTAGTTGAATTGGGGACTGGGGATGGGCAGCGGGAATTGCATGAGGATTCAGACTCAGACTCGAACCAAATATTAAAGCCGAGTGAAGTGGAGGCTTTAAAAGAATTTCCTTCCCAGTACCCAGTACCCAGTACCCAGTCCCACAGTACTGAAGATGTCTATCATTTCGTCAGTTGTGGTCGAGTCATACCACAACTGGAAGTGGCGATCGCTAATCCCGAAACCCTCAGTAGTTGTAAACCTGATGAAATTGGGGAAATTTGGGTATCGGGGCCGAGTGTTGGCCAAGGTTATTGGAATCGCGATCGAGAGACAGCAGAAACTTTCCATGCTTATTTATCAGATACAGGTGTAGGCCCTTTTCTGCGAACGGGGGATCTAGGTTTTTTACAAAATAACGAGCTTTTTATTACAGGTAGAGCCAAAGATTTAATTATTATTCGCGGTAGAAATCTTTACCCACAGGATATAGAATTAACCGCAGAACGCAGTCATCCATCTTTAAATTCCGGAGCTAGCGCAGCATTTACAGTCGAGGTTGACAACGAAGAACGGTTGGTAATCGTCCAAGAATTGAAGTTTCGCGCCAAGCCAAATTTAGCAGAGGTTATATCTGCAATTCGCCAAGCTGTGACTGAAGAACACGAAGTACAAGTTTATGCTGTGGTTTTGATCAAACCAGGTAGTATTGCCAAAACCTCTAGCGGTAAGATTCAACGTCGTGCAACTCGCGCTCAGTTTCAGAATGGTGAACTGAATATCGTTGTCAATAATATTCTCAAAATTAGTAATATTGTCAGAGAGGAAACTCGATTACAGCGTTCCGAACTTTTAGTGCTTTCCCCAAGGGAACGTCAACGGCTTTTAGAAATCTATCTGATTGAACAAGAAGCGAGAGTACTGGCGATCGCACCAGATGATCTCAGTCCTGATGAACCATTAAGCGCTCTGGGGCTTGATTCTTTAAAAGTATTTGAGTTGAAAAACCGAGTTGAGGTTGATTTAGAAGTAGAAGTATCAATAGCAGACTTCTTTGAAGGGATGAGTACGCGATCGCTAGCTACAAAAATCCTCGCTCAACTGACAACAGATGCCCTACCGTCAATATCCCTTACCAAACAAGATAAAAATCCATCTATTCAGCCTCTATCTTTTGGCCAGCAGGGATTATGGTTTATCAATCAGCTAACTCCCAATAGTCCTACATATAACATTCCTATACTTATTAGCTTAAAAGGCTGCATTAATTTAGCAATTTTACAAGATAGTCTTAACGAAATTATTAGACGACACGAAGTATTACGGACAAGCTTTACAGTAGTTGATGGTCAACCAGCCCAAATTATAAATCAAGCGCCACCTTTAACTTTGGCGGTTGAGGATTTGCGTTCACTACCAGAAGAGGAACACCTTCAAGAAGCACAACGTTTGGCTACAGAATTCGCACAGCAGCCATTTGATTTATCTGCTCAATCGCTTTTGCGTGCTAAAATTTTGCAGTTAAGTGAAAAAAATTATCATTTAATGATCGCTCTGCATCATATAATTGCAGATGGTTGGTCTATCGGTATTCTGATCGAAGAAATAGCTGTATTATATGAGGCATTCTCCACAGGCGAACTCCCAGCACTTTCTGAATTACCCATTCAGTATAGAGATTTTGTCAATTGGCAACGACAATGGCTTGATTATGATCGGATTCAATCTTTATTAACTTATTGGAAACAAAAGTTGCAGGGTGAGTTACCTATACTAAATTTCCCAACTGACCGTCCGCACAGAAGCTTTGTTTCTGATCGTCAAACATTCAAAGGCGCTCAAGGGAAATTAGTTCTTTCTCAAACTCTGACAAAAGAGCTAAAGAATTTGAGCCGTCATTCGGGAGTAACTCTGTTTATGACCTTACTGACAGCCTTCAAAATTTTGCTGTATCGTTACACCGATCAGACTGATATTTTAGTAGGTTCGCCAATTGCCAATCGTAACAGAGCAGAAGTTGAGTCATTAATTGGATTCTTTGTCAATGTTTTGGTGTTGCGTACAGACCTTTCTGGCGATTTGAGTTTTCAGGAGTTACTAACGCGGGTGAAGTCAACAGCTTTAGAGGCTTATATTCATCAAGACTTACCTTTTGAAAAATTAGTAGAAGAAATACAGCCAAATAGAGACTTGAGTTACAATCCACTATTTCAAGTAATGTTCGTTCTCCAGAATGTGCCAATATCAAATCCTAGACTCTCAGATGTCTCTGTTACTTGTCAGGAGGGTTATAACGGGACATCAAAATTTGATTTGACATTATTTATGGAGGATGAAGAGCAAGGGTTGATTGCAACTTGTGAGTACAACACAGATTTATTTAATGCAGATACTATTGCTCGGATGCTAGTACATTTCCAGACTTTATTAGAAAGCATAGTTAGCAATCCCGAACAACGGATTTCAGATTTGCAACTCCTGACATCATCTGAAGTACAGCAGTTATTAGTTGAGTGGAATAATACTGAGACAAATTACCCACAAGATAAATGTATTCATCAACTATTTGAAGCACAGGTAGAGAAAACGCCATCTAATATTGCTGTTATTTTTGAGAACCAAAAATTAACCTACCAAGAGTTAAACGAGCAAGCCAATCAACTAGCACACTACTTACAAAAACTAGGGGTGAAGCCAGAAGTAATTGTAGGTGTGTGCATGAAGCGCAGCCCAGAAATGCTGATTGCATTGTTGGCTATTTTAAAAGCTGGCGGGGCTTATGTACCACTAGATCCGGCCTATCCCCAAGAACGTTTAACTTTCATGCTAGAAGATAGCCAGTCCAAAATACTGCTGACTCAAAGCCATCTAGTTGAATTGTTTGCTAAATCGAATGTGCATATTGTCTGCATCGATAGAGATTCACAATTACTTAGCCAACAGAGTAGAGAAAATCTGTTTAGTGAAGTAAAATCCAATAACCTAGCTTATGTCATCTATACTTCTGGTTCTACTGGTGTACCAAAAGGTGTTGCGATCGCTCATCAAAGTTGTGTTGCTTTTTTAACATGGTCAAGAGAAGTTTTTACAGATGATGACCTTGCTGGAGTTTTAGCATCAACCTCTATTTGCTTTGATTTGTCAGTATTTGAACTGTTTGTTCCCCTCAGTTGGGGTGGTAAAGTAATTCTTGTAGAGAATGCTTTACACTTACCCTCGTTGGTTGCGGAGGTAAGCTTGGTTAATACAGTCCCAAGCATCATTGCAGAATTACTGCAAGTAGATGGTTTACTTCCTTCAGTCAGGACGGTTAATCTTGCTGGTGAACCACTACAAAATCAACTTGTGCAGCAGATTTATCAAAACCATCGTATTCAGAAAGTTTTTAATCTTTATGGCCCATCTGAAGATACAACCTATTCCACATTTATTCAACTAAATAAAGGAGATAGCAACGTAACTATCGGTCGTCCTATTGCCAATACACAAATTTATTTACTTGATACTAAGTTACAACCAGTACCAATCGGTGTTACAGGAGAAATTTATATTGGTGGTGCGGGTTTAGCTAGAGGTTATTTAAACCGACCAGAGTTAACAAAGGAGCGGTTTATATATAATCCGCTTAATAATAAACTTGAATCATGGCTATATAAAACTGGAGATTTAGCTCGTTATTTACCAGATGGAAATTTAGAGTATTTGGGGCGAATTGATCATCAGGTTAAAATTAGAGGATTTCGGATTGAGTTGGGTGAAATTGAGAATGCCTTACTCAAACATCCAGCAGTGCAGAAAATTGTAGTTTTGGCGCGTGAAGATAAACCACGTGTTCAACAATTGGTAGCTTATATTGTTCTTTTACCAGAGCAAATGCTTACAACTAGTGAACTGCGAAGCTATCTCAAACAACTGTTACCGGCATATATGGTTCCTGGTGTTTTTATCTTCCTAGACACTTTACCACTTTTGCCTAACGGAAAAGTAAACCGTCGTGCTTTACCTGTACCAGAAGACTTACGTCCAACATTGACGACTACTTATCAAGTACCCCAGTCGGAAATGGAACAGCAGATAGCAAAACTTTGGCAAGAAGTGCTACATCTCGAACGAGTAGGTATTCATGATAATTTCTTTGACCTTGGTGGGCATTCACTACTGATGATTCAGGTTAATCATAAACTGCAAGTAAATTTGCAGCGAAATATATCAGTTGTAGAAATGTTTCAGAACCCAACTATTTACTCACTAGCGCAATATTTAAGTCAACAACGACAGCTTTCTTTTACAGGAACGCGCGATCGCGTGAATAAGCAAATTGAGGCTATAAATCGCCAAAAACAACAATTGACTAAGAAAGGTAAAAAGATTTATGATTAGCACTATACATAATGATGCTGTAGAAAGCATTGCCATTATTGGAATGGCAGGGCGTTTTCCTGGTGCTAAAAATATTGACGAATTTTGGCAGAATTTACAATCTGGTGTAGAGTCAATTTCTATCTTCACAAATGAAGAGATAGTATATGACGGTATAGATTCCGTTACACTCAGCGATCGCAATTATGTAAAGTCTAGTGCCATATTAGAAAATATCGATTTATTTGACGCTGCATTTTTTAGTTTTAATGCCAAAGAAGCAGAAGTTACTAACCCCCAAAACCGGATTTTTTTAGAGTGTGCTTGGGAAGCATTAGAAAATGCTGGCTATGATTCCAATAGGTATGATAGTCGGATCGGAGTTTATGCTGGTGCTAGCCTAAATAACTATTATTCATTAGATTTAAACCGCGATCCTATAGGATCGGCGCAATGCTATCAAACATTAATTGGTAATGATAAAGATTTTCTGACTACCCGTGTTTCTTACAAATTAAATCTCACTGGCCCAAGTATTACAGTACAAACAGCTTGCTCTACCTCATTAGTTGCAACAACACTTGCTTGCCAAAGTTTGTTGAATTATCAATGTGATATGGCTTTAGCTGGCGGGGTTTCTATCCACGTACCCCAGAAAGCAGGTTATTTGCATGAACCGGGAGGCACACTGTCTCCTGATGGTCACTGTCGTGCTTTTGATGCTAAAGCGCAGGGAACAACTATTGGTAATGGTGTAGGAATTGTTGTTCTCAAACGATTGAGCGATGCTTTAGCAGATGGTGACTGCATTCATGCTGTAATTAAAGGTTCAGCTATTAATAATGATGGTTCTGGTAAAGTTGGCTACACAGCGCCTAGCGTCAATGGTCAAGCAGAAGTGATTGCTGAAGCGATGATGCTGGCAGGAGTTGAGCCTGAGACAATTAACTATATTGAAGCTCATGGTACTGGTACAGCTTTAGGCGATCCGATTGAAATTGCCGCCCTCTCTCAAGCTTTTTGTCGCAGTACCAACAAAAAAGGCTTCTGTGCCGTCGGTTCAGTGAAAACAAACATTGGTCATCTAGATGCAGCAGCTGGGATTGCCGGACTGATTAAAACAGTTTTAGCCCTAAAACACAAGCAGATACCAGCAAGCTTGAATTTTGAGCAGCCAAATCCCCAGATAGATTTTGCCAACAGCCCCTTTTATATCAATGCAAAGTTAGCAGAATGGAAAACAGCAAGTACTCCTCGTCGTGCTGGCGTGAGTTCCTTGGGTATCGGTGGGACTAATGCTCATGTCATTCTAGAAGAAGCACCACTACAAGTCAAAAAGAGCCAGTGCGTTGCGGGGGTTCCCCTCGTTGTAGGAACTGGCGTTCAAAAGTCAAAAGGCAAAAGTAAATATTTACTGTGTTTATCGGCTAAAACTAGCTCTGCTTTGGAGACAGCAACAGTAAATTTGGCTAATTATCTCAAAGCACATCCCAATGTGAACTTAGCGGATGTTGCCTATACCCTGCAAGTGGGGCGTGCTGAGTTCAATCATCGTCGCGTGCTGGTGTGCCAAGATATCGAGGATGCAGTCAGCGCCTTACAAGATCCAGAAAGAGTTTTCACCCGCTTAGTTGAAAGTGGCGTTCGCCCTATTGTCTTCATGTTTCCTGGACAAGGCGCTCAATATGTGGACATGGGTAAAGAACTTTACCAAACTGAACCGATTTTTCAACAACAGGTTGATTTGTGCTGTCAATTGCTGCAACCCCATCTAGGGTTGGATTTGCGATCGTTGATTTATCCCAAGGAGTCTGAGTCAAAAGCCGCAGCAGAAAGACTGCAACAAACTGATATCACTCAGCCTGCATTATTTGTCATAGAATATGCGATCGCTAAATTATGGATGTCCTGGGGCATTTCTCCCCAAATGATGATTGGTCATAGCATAGGAGAATATGTAGCAGCTTGCCTTGCTGGTGTATTTTCCCTAGAAGATGCTTTGGCAATAGTCGCTATCCGTGGACGACTGATGCAGCAACTTCCAGCAGGTGCTATGCTTTCGGTTTCACAAACAGAAGCAGAGATTAAAACTTTACTAAATGAAAATTTATCTTTAGCCGCCAGCAATGCTCCTTCCTTGTGCGTAGTTTCAGGAACCCATAATGCTGTAGATACGATTCATGAGCAATTTACAGCATTAGGTATAGAGTGTCGCCGTTTGCATACTTCCCACGCCTTTCATTCTGCGATGATGGAACCGATCGTTGAGCCATTCATCAAAGAAGTTAAAAAAGTCAAACTAAACCCGCCGCAGATTCCTTTTATCTCTAACCTCACAGGAACTTGGATAACAGCAGAAGAAGCCACAGATCCCGATTACTGGGCAAAACATTTACGCCAAACAGTGCAGTTTGCAGCAGGCATCTCTGCGTTGCAGCAAGAGGCAAATTGCATCATGCTAGAAGTGGGGCCAGGAAGCAGCTTATGTACTTTTGTTAAAAAGCATTCAGATGCTCTAGCACTCTGTTCATTACGACATCCTCAAGAAAAACAGTCAGATATAGCATTTTTACTGAACACACTCGGCAAACTCTGGTTATATGGAGTACAGGTAAATTGGTCAGGATTTTACGCCCACGAACACCGTCATCGTCTTCCACTACCAACATATCCCTTTGAGCGGCAGAGTTACTGGATTGAAGACTATAAACAGAGACAGGATAACAGTGCTAAACCTGTTTCATTTGGCAAAAAGCCAGATATTGCCGATTGGTTCTACTTACCTTTGTGGAAACAATCTGTACCTGCTGTACTGTTGAACCAGAAGGAATTGGTAACTCAGAAATCTTGCACTCTTGTGTTTCTCGATGAGTGCGGTTTGGCAGAAGAACTGATAAAACGACTTCAGCTTAATGGTCAGGATGTAATTATAGTGAAGGTGGGGTCAAAGTTTATTAAGTTGAATGAGCGTGCATATAGCCTTAATCCTAGACAACGTGAAGACTATGATGCCCTGCTCAATGAACTAGTAGCACAAGACAAGATCCCAAAAACGATTGTTCATTTATGGAGTGTGACTTCTGTTAGTCAGATTGAATCTGGACTCGCAGGAGTTGATAAAGTGCAAGAAAAAGGTTTTTATAGTCTGCTGTTTTTAGCTCAAGCACTTGGAAAACAGCGGATCGCAGATGAGCTTCAAATAACGGTTATTTCCAACAATATACACTCAGTCACTGGAGAAGAACCACTATGTCCAGAAAAGGCGACTCTATTAGGAACTGTTAAAATCATTCCCCAAGAATATCCAAATATCAACTGTCGTAACATTGATGTTGTGATTCCAAAAGAAGTAAGTTGGCAACAGGAGAAACTGGTAAATCAGCTGGTAAATGAGCTACAAATACAATCCTCCGATATAGTTGTTGCCTATCGTGGTTTTCATCGCTGGGTGCAAACCTTTGAAGCAGTCCGATTGGAAGAAGCAGAGGCAGGAAGATCGCGATTAAGGGAAAGAGGAGTGTATTTAATCACAGGTGGACTCGGAGGCATTGGACTTGCTCTAGCGTCACACCTAGCGAAAGCGGTACAAGCCAAACTAGTTTTGATCGGGCGTTCAGCTTTTCCTCCTAGACAAGAGTGGGAACAATGGCTAGCTACTAACGATCGCCAAGATAATATCAGTCGTAAAATTTTGAAAGTAAAGGAACTTGAAGAACTAGGCGCAGAAGTTTTAGTACTGAACGCTGATGTAGCTAACCTGGAACAGATGCAAGAAGCGATCGCAACAGTTCAGAAACAGTTTGGCCAAATCAATGGTGTTCTTCATTGTGCAGGAATTGCTGATTATGCGGGTGTGATTTCTCGAAGAACGCGAGAGATGACAGAAAATATTATGGCCCCTAAAGTCAAAGGTACACTAGTATTAGATAGCCTTTTGAAAGATGTTAAGTTAGATTTTTTAATTCTTTGTTCATCTCTTAGTTCAATTATTTATAGAAAGAAATTTAGTGAAGTTGGCTATTGTGCTGCCAATGAGTTTCTTGACGCTTTTGCTTATCATAAAACCAATCGAGATCGTACATTCACAGTTTCTATTAACTGGACTGACTGGCAAGATGTTGGGATGTCAGTAGAAGCGGTGAAGCGATTAGCTAAAAAACAAGATATTTCTGATGCTAAATCCCTATTAATAGATGCTTTATTACCTTCAGAAGGGATAAAAGTCTTTAGACATATTCTCAATAGTGGAGTTCCTAGAGTTGCAGTATCAACTGAAGATTTGACAACTGTGATTGAGCGCGATCGCAATTTTAATGCCCAAGCTCTTTTGGAATCTTTAAGCAAGGCTAACCAGTCTAAATATGTACATCAACGACCTAAGCTGAGTAATGCTTATTTTGCTCCTAGAAATAAGACTGAGCAAACAATTGCAGATATTTGGCAAAAACTACTTGGTATTGACTTAGTAGGTATCCACGACAACTTTTTTGAACTCGGTGGCGACTCTCTAGTAGGTGTTCAAGTTATTTCGCAATTAAATAAAGAATTACATATAGAAATTCCTGTAGTCAGTCTTTATGAAAGTCCAACAGTCAGTTCTTTGAGCAAAGCTTTAAATATGGAACAGGCTGACAAACCTATGGAAGAAAGGAGCGGACGGGGGCAAAGACGAAGAGAAAAAAGAATGCAACAGAAGAGCGAGCGCTCTATAAGAAATTAATAAAAGAGGTACTAATGAAAATCCAGGAAACATTTTCTAATGTAGCGGGTTTAGGTTTAGATATAGCTGTAGTGGGGATGGCAGGTCAGTTTCCAGGTGCAAAAAATATCGATCAATTTTGGCACAATTTGCAGGACGGTGTAGAATCAATTTCATTTTTTTCTGAGAGTGATTTAGTATCTTCAAATATTGATCCTGCCTTGTTAAATAATCCTAATTATGTTAAAGCAGCATCTATACTAGAAAACGTAGAGGAGTTTGACGCGTCATTTTTTGGTTTTGAACCTAAAGAAGCTGAAGTTATAGATCCTCAATATCGTCTCTTTTTGGAGTGTGCTTGGGAAGCAATTGAAAACGCTGGCTACGATCCTGAAACCTATAAGGGTTTGATTGGGGTTTACGCCGGGGCGAATATGAATACCTATCTATTAGAAAACCTTTATCCAAACCGCGATACGATAAATGCTGTAGATGGAGTTTTACAACCTCTACATGGTAGTGGTCAAGCTTTCCTAACTACAAGTGTCTCTTACAAATTAAATCTTAAAGGGCCTAGTATTACTCTCCAAACCTTCTGTTCTACATCATTGGTTGCAGTTCACTTGGCCTGCCAAAGTTTGTTGAATGAAGAATGTGATATGGCTTTGGCTGGTGGTGTTTCAATTAAAGTTCCACAAAAAGCTGGCTATTTATATCAACAAGGAGGGATGTTGTCTCCCGATGGGCACTGTCGAGCCTTTGACGCCAAAGCACAGGGAACTGTTTTTGGCAGTGGGGCTGGAATTGTCGTATTAAAAAGATTAGAGAATGCTCTTGCTGATGGAGATTGCATTCATGCAGTCATCAAAGGTTCAGCAGTCAATAATGATGGCTCTTTGAAAGTAAATTTTACTGCCCCTAGTGTAGAAGGTCAGGCGGAGGTAATCGTAGAAACCCTGAGAAATGCTGGAGTAGATGCCGAAGATATAACCTATATAGAAACTCATGGAACCGGAACGGCTATGGGCGATCTCATTGAAATCGCTGCACTCAAAAAAGCTTTTCACACTACTACCCAGAAGAAAAGTTTTTGTGCGATCGGTTCAGTGAAAACCAATATCGGTCATCTAGATGCCGCAGCCGGTGTAACAAGTCTCATCAAGACTACGTTAGCGCTCAAGCACAAGCTGCTACCACCTAGTTTACACTTTGAACAAGCCAATCCCCAAATCGATTTCAACAACAGCCCCTTCTACGTCAATACCAAGGTTTCTGAATGGAAGGGAGATCGCACACCTCGTCTGACTGGGGTCAATTCCTCGGGTTATGGTGGAACCAATGCCTTTGTCATTCTCGAAGAAGCTCCGCCGATCGAACATTCGGAAGAATCGAGACCCTGGCAATTGTTGGTACTCTCCGCCAAAACCATCTCTGCACTTGAAATTGCTACTGCAAATCTAATCGCCTACTTAAAGCAGCATTCAAATGTTAACCTCGCTAATGTTGCTTATACACTTCAGGTTGGTCGCAGGGCTTTCAACCATCGCCGCATAGTAATCTGCCATGACATTAATGATGCGATCGCTACTTTAGAAACACAAGATCCGAAACGGGTTTTTCAGGTCTACCAAGATCGCCTAGATCCTCCCGTCGTGTTTATGTTTCCAGGGCAAGGAGTACAGTCTGTAAATATGGCGTTGGATCTCTACCAGACAGAGCCAACTTTTCGGAAGCAGGTAGATATCTGCTCAGAGTTTCTCCAACCACATCTAAAGCTTGACCTGCGACATATACTCTACCCCAACACAGAAAAGACTCAAGAAGCCGCGCAACAATTGAAACAGACAGCAATTGCTCAACCAGCGCTCTTTGTTATCGAGTACGCCCTAGCAAAGTTGTGGATGGAGTGGGGAATACATCCCCAGGCTTTAATTGGTGAAAGCCTTGGGGAATATGTCGCTGCGTGTCTGGCAGGAGTATTTTCATTAGAAGATGCTTTAACTCTAGTAGCTGCGCGGGGACAACTCATGCAGCAAGTGCCTGAAGGTGCAATGCTTGCCATTCCACTTTCAGAAAAAGAAGTTCAACCCCTGCTAGGCAAAACACTATCTCTAGCTGAGATTAAGGAATCATCTGTTTGCATAGTTTCAGGTTTCATAGATGCTGTAGAGGTATTACAGAAGCAGCTAGCTTCTCAAGGCATCGAGTGTATGCGTTTGCATACCTCCCATGCCTTTCATTCTCTGATGATGGATGCTATCTTAGAGCCATTCACAGAGGAAGTTAAAAAAATCAAACTGAATCCTCACAAAATTCCTTTTGTATCCAATGTTACGGGAGCTTGGATTACAGAAGCGGAGGTGACAGATCCAAACTATTGGGTGAGGCATCTGCGGCAAACAGTTCGCCTTGCTCAGAGTATGCAAGAATTGTTGAAAGAACCAGAGCGCATTTTGCTAGAGGTTGGCCCTGGGCAGACTTTGAGTGCATCCGCCCGTCGTCATTCTGATAAAGAAGCCCAGCAAATTGTATTAACTTCCTTGGGCTATGCCCAAGAAAGTCAGTCGGATGTAGCATTCTTGTTAAATACATTGGGTCAGCTATGGCTGGCTGGAGTACAAGTAGATTGGTCAGGATTCTATATCCATGAGCGCCGTCATCGTATACCTTTACCTACTTATCCTTTTGAGCGTCAACGTTACTGGATTGAACCCAAAATACAGGTAAACGCTCTCAATACGGGTGAAAAGAAATTGCCTGCAACCTCTCTACTAGGTAAAAAGCCGGACATTGCCGACTGGTTTTATGTCCCATCTTGGAAACGCTCCTTGCTGGTTGCCCCTCAACTAAGTCAAAAGTCGGTTTTGTCTTGCACTCTTGTATTTATCGATGAGTGCGGTTTGGGTTCTGAGTTGTTAAAACGACTCGAACTTGAGGGTCAAGATGTGATTACTGTGAGAATTGGGTCAGCGTTTACAAAGTCGAGCGATCGCGCATATATCCTTAATCCTCGACAACGTGATGATTATCATACCTTGTTCAATGAACTTCTAGCACAAAATAAACGCCCAAAAACCATTATCCATTTATGGAGTATTACACCGCACAGTTACACAGAATTAAGACTTGAGGAAGTTGATAAAATTCAAGAAAATGGATTTTACAGTCTGCTGTTTTTAGCCCAAGCACTTAGTAAACACCATACTACAGATGAATATCAAATCGCGGTTGTCTCCAACGATATGCAAGAAGTTGTGGGGGAAGAGTTGTTGTGCCCAGAAAAGGCGACCTTACTCGGACTCGTTAGGGTGATTGCGGAAGAATACTCAAACATTATCTGTCGTAGCATTGATGTTGTTATTCCCCAATTGGGAGTTAAGAGTGAGCCAAAACTTTTGGAGCAGTTGCTCTGCGAGCTACAAGCCCTAAGTTCTGAGAAGGTTATTGCTTACCGTGGAAATCATCGTTGGGTGCAAACTTTTGAGCCAATTCGACTGGAGAAAGCTACCCAAGGAATATCAAGGTTAAAAGAAGGAGGCGTTTATCTCATTACAGGTGGATTAGAAGGTATTGGTCTTGTCATAGCCCAACATTTAGCACAAACTGTACAAGCCAAGCTGCTGCTGACAGGAGGTTTAGCTTTTCCTTTACCAGAAGAATGGGAACAATGGCTAGCTACTCACGATGAGCATGATAATATAAGCCGCCAGATTTGGGAAATCCAGAAGCTTAAAGAGCTAGGTGCAGAAGTTTTGGTAGTCAGCGCCGATGTCGCCAATCTTGAACAGATGCAACAAGCGATCGCGTTAGCCCAAAAGCGATTTGGCCAGATCAATGGTGCGATCCATACAGCCGAGGTTTCTGCTAGCGGCGTGATTTTGCAAAAAACGCCAGAAATGACAGAAAGTATTTTGATATCTAAAGTAAAAGGTACATTAATTCTAAATAAAATTCTCAAGGATATTCCACTAGATTTCTTTGTTCTGTGTTCATCAATCACTTCCATTGCAAGTAAATTTGGGCAAGTAGATAATGCTGCTGCTAATGCTTTTATTGATGCTTTTGCTCGTCATAAAAGCGACCGAGATGGCACGTTTACCGTATCTATTAATTGGGAGAATTGGCAAAAATTGGGTACGATAACAGATGCGATGAAGCAATCAACACCAACTCTGGATATTTCCCCATCTCAATTAAAAGAAGTGTCTCACCCTTTATTCGATCGATGTATAGTTGAAGGGAAACAGCAAGAGATATACATCAGCAAATTTAGCGTCATAAAACACTGGGTTTTAGATGAACATAGGGCTATGGGTAAGGCGACACTTCCGGGAACAGCTTATTTGGAAATGGCTTTAGCTGCTTTTGAAACCCATGCTAAGAAAGGAACAATTGAAATTCGGGAAGTATTTTTCTTAACCCCCTTGGTAATAGAAGATGATGAGGAAAAAGAAGTTCGTACAGTCCTGAATAAGAAAGGAGAGGGTTTTGAATTTTTGGTAATAAGCCAATCAAACTCAGAGTCCAAGCAATGGATCGAACATGCCAAGGGCGAAATAGCCTGTATAATAGCAGAATCATCAGCAAAACAAGAACTCAGAGAAATTGAGGCAAGATGTAATCAAAAGGAAATAATTATTCCAGAAGGAGAGCAGAAACTTCAAACAGGATTTGTAGAGTTTGGTGCTAGATGGAATAACTTGAAGCAGGCAAAATTAGGAACAGATCGGGGGTTGATTGTTCTGGAACTACCCGAAGTATTTGCCACCGATATTAATTCATATAAATTACATCCTGCTTTATTGGATAATGCTACGGCTTTTCTAAGTATTGAAAACGAAGGGGTTTACTTACCGTTTTCCTATAAAAGTCTGAAAATAAAAAAATCTTTGCCAGGCAAAGTATATAGCCACATCAGATATACAGAAAATAATCAGTTCAGAGAAAGAACTTTAAAATTTAACATCACCATCATGGACGACCAGGGAAACGAACTGGTTGAAATTGAAGAATTCATTATGAGGAAAGTAGATGTTGGCACAATTACTGCTGAACAGTCTGACGGTAAACCTCAAAAAATTTCTTCCGTTTCTGGAAGCGAAAACTTCTCTTTAGAGATTGCTTCCCCTGGCATCTTAGATACCCTGACTTTTCTACCTAGTACACGCCAAAAGCCAGGTCTGGGTGAGGTAGAAATTGAAGTCTGCGCGGCTAGCCTCAACTTCAAGGAAGTGCTTATAGCGTTGGGGTTGCTTCCTGTTCCACCCAATGTTCCTATCAACTTCGGTAGAGAGTGTTCTGGAAAAATAGTCGCTCTGGGAAAAGGCGTTAAGGGTTTTGAGGTAGGAGATGAAGTTATGGCCTTTGGCGATTCCTGCTTTAACCAATTCACAACGACTTCTGCTTCTTTGGTGGCACTAAAACCAGAACATCTTAGTTTAGAAGAGGCAGCAACAATTCCCGTTGCCTTTATTACGGCTTACTATGCCTTGATAAAATTAGCTAGGCTTCGTCAGGGTGAGCGTGTTCTCATCCATGCTGCTGCCGGTGGTGTTGGGATGGCTGCCGTGCAAATAGCCCAGTGGGCAGGAGCCAAAATCTTCGCCACAGCAGGCAACCCGGAAAAACGAGCATTTCTGCATTCGTTGGGTATTAAATATGTCATGGATTCCAGGTCTTTGGCTTTTGCCGATGAAGTGATGAAATATACTGACGGCAAGGGTGTAGACGTGGTTTTGAATTCCCTATCAGGAGAATTCATGACTAAAAGCCTTTCGCTTCTAGCCCCCTATGGACGCTTTCTAGAACTCGGCAAGCGGGATATCCTCAACAATAGCCAATTAGGTCTACGACCTTTTGAGAAATGCTTATCGTTCTTTGCTACAGATGTAGGAAACGATCTCCCTGACTTCATTTCTACGTGGCACGAAGTAGTGCAACACTTTAAAGATGGTAATTTGAATTCCCTTCCTTATCAGATATTTCCAATTACAGAAGTAGCTCCCGCCTTTGAATACATGGCTAAAGCCAAACATATCGGCAAGATTGTGGTATCTTGGCAGAATCAGGAGGCTTTGAAAGCGCTGATTGCTTCAGAAGGAGAAGTTAATCAGGAAATAAAAGGGACTGTAGCTTCTTCTGCTCGGTTGGGTTCTCCGTCTACCATCCTTTCCGCAGTTAGCTCTGGTATGCAGGACAAACCTGCTATTCTCAAGGAAGGGTTATTACCAAAAGAAGGTGTAGAGGCATTTGACCGCATTTTAGGAACTACACTCACCCAGGTTCTGGTATCGTCCCGTGATTTCTTAAACCGGGTTGAGCAGGATAATAGTTTTAACTCACAACCTTTCCAAGAAGCCTCACAAAAGTATAATCTCTCTAAACCGACACAATCACAACCTGCACTTAGTGGTGCTTATGTAGCTCCCAGAAATGAGATTGAGCAAAAGCTTGCTGCGATCTGGAAAGAACTTCTTGAGAAAGATTTGGTGGGAATACAAGACAACTTCTTTGAAATCGGTGGCAATTCCCTCCTAATAGTCCAAGTTCGCAGCCAACTGCAACAAGTGTTTAATGATGATATCGCAATGGCTGACTTGTTTGAATATCCAACTATAAGTGCCTTAGCAGAATATTTAAGTCGGAAACAGGCTGACGAACCTGCCTTTGGGCAAGCATATAACCGTGCTAAGAGGCAACAGGAAGTTATGGAAGAAGAAATGCAACTAATGAAGCAAAGGAGGAAAATACGTGAGTAACCAGTTGAAAGGCGTAGCCATAATCGGCATGAGTGGTCGTTTTCCAGGAGCCAAAAATACCGATCGATTTTGGCAGAATCTGTGTAACGGTGTGGAATCAATTTCATTCTTTAGCGATCGCGAGTTAGTCGCTTCAGGCGTAGATCCAGCTTGGTTGAATGACCCTCAGTACATCAAAGCGGGGGCTGTGTTAGAAGACATTGAGATGTTTGACGCTTCATTCTTTGGCTTCTCGCCTAGAGAAGCTGAAATCATGGACCCGCAACAACGTCTTTTTTTGGAGTGTGCTTGGGAAGCGCTGGAAAATGCTGGTTATGACCCGAAAACAGACAAAAATCTAATTGGTGTTTATGCAGGGGGTAACTTAAGCACCTATTTGCTTAACAATCTGGCTTCACACCCTGAACTCATTAAAGCGCTGGAGTCACAAATTACAATTGCTAATGATAAGGACTTTATATCCACACGAGTTTCTTATAAATTAAACCTAAAAGGACCGAGTATTAGCGTCGGCACAGCCTGCTCTACGTCATTAGTTGCAGTTCACTTGGCGTGTCGAGGATTGCTCAGTTATCAGTGTGATATGGCACTGGCTGGTGGCATTGCGATACAAGTTCCACAAAAACAAGGTTATTTCTATCAAGAAGGTGGGATGGCCTCTCCTGATGGTCACTGTCGGGCTTTTGATGCTAAAGCACAGGGCAGCCCTTTCGGTAAAGGAGCGGGTATTGTCGTGCTGAAAAGATTGGAAGATGCTGTAGCTGATGGGGACTGCATTTATGGGGTTATCAAAGGTTCAGCTATCAATAACGATGGTTCGGAGAAGGTGAGTTACACCGCACCTAGTGTAACAGGCCAAGCAGAAGTGATTGCTGAGGCTCAGGCGATCGCTAACTTTGATTCTGAAACAATCACCTACATTGAAACCCACGGAACTGCTACACCTCTAGGCGATCCAATTGAATTTAGGGCGCTTAAAAAGGTGTTTAGTGCCGGAACTAGCCAAAAAAACTTCTGTGCCATTGGTTCAGTCAAGACTAATGTCAGCCATTTGAGTTCAGCATCTGGCGTGACGGGCTTGATCAAAACAGTCCTGGCGCTCAAACACAAGATGATTCCGCCTACCCTGCACTTTGAACAACCCAATCCTGAGATTGACTTCGCTAACAGCCCCTTTTACATCAATACTCAACTTCATGAATGGAAAACAGACGGAACTCCTCGCCGGGCTGGGGTTAGTTCTTTTGGCATCGGCGGAACTAATGCTCATGTTGTTTTAGAAGAAGCTCCTGGAGGGGAGCAGGGGAGCAGAGGGGCAGGGAAGCAGGGGAGAAAGTATCAATTGCTGGTAGTTTCTGCAAAAACTGACTCTGCTTTAGAGACAGCAACTGCAAATTTGGTTAATCACCTGCAACAGCACCCAGAACTTAACCTTGCAGATGTAGCTTATACATTGCAAGTTGGTCGGCATGGTTTGAGCCATCGGCGCACAGTTGTTTGTCAAGATACTCAAGATGCGATCGCAGCTTTCCAAAATCCCAAACGAGTTCTCACTAGCACACAGGAAACAAATCAGCGCCCAGTAGTCTTTATGTTTACTGGTTTAGGAACCCATTATGTTAATATGAGTTATGAATTATACCAAGATGAAACAACTTTCCGCGAACACCTCGATCGCTGTTGCTCGTTGTTTCAACCTTTGTTAGGTCTAAATCTTAAAGAAGTTATTTATCCTACTTCCTGTGCCAAGCAAGAAGTTATAAAAGAAAAATCTGGTATAGATTTACGCCAAATGCTTGGTCGCGATCGCCAATCCCCAGATGTCGCCGCCCAAAAACTCAATCAGACATACCTCACTCAGCCAGCGCTGTTTGCCATTGAGTATGCTTTAGCTCAATTATGGATGTCCTGGGGCATTCGTCCAGTAGCAATGATTGGTTACAGCATTGGTGAATATGTAGCAGCAACAATAGCTGGAGTATTGTCTCTAGAAGATGCGATTACTCTTGTTGCCAAAAGAGCGCAAATGATTCAAGAGTTGCCAGGGGGCGCAATGCTGGCGGTTCCCTTGACAGAGCAAGAAGTGCAACCTTTCTTGAATGAAAACCTTTCATTATCAGCAGTCAATGGCTCATTTCAATGTGTAGTTGCGGGAACTACACAGGCTGTAGAGGAATTGGCAGGAAAGTTGAGTGCTAAGGGATTAGCCTGTCGGCAATTGCAGACTTCTCATGCCTTTCATTCTTACATGATGGAGGCGATCGCTGACTCTTTTACCGAACTGGTTAAAAATATCAGTCTCAAACCACCGCAAATTCCTTATATATCTAACGTTACAGGAACTTGGATTACACCAGAGCAAGCCACAAATCCCAGCTACTGGACACAGCATCTGTGCCAACCCGTGCTATTTGCCGATGGAGTACATCAGTTGTGGACACAACATAGTCCAATTTTCTTAGAGGTGGGCCCAGGACAAACCTTAAGCAGTTTAGCGGTGCAATGTTTAGATAATGTTTCTGATGAAAATAAAGTAGTATTATCCTCGCTGCGCTATGCTTATGAGCGACAATCTGACGTTGCTTTTATCCTTAACACATTAGGACAACTATGGCTTGAGGGAATCAAGATAGATTGGTCGGGATTTTATGCCCATGAGCGCCGATATCGCCTTCCGTTGCCAACATATCCTTTTGAGCGACAAAGATATTGGATTGAACCGCAAAAATTATTATCGGCACAAAAAAATTTCCAGCCCCAGTTAACAGCATCAGAACTTTGGAAACCTCTTGTAAAAGCTGGTCAACTTCAAGCTAGCATTGCTTCTGCGGGATTTGACGAGCAAATTTTTCAAGAGAAAAGAGAGTGTTTAGATCGTTTATGTATTGCTTATATTAATCTTGCAATAACAAATTTAGGAGCTTTTAGCAATCCCACTAAAAAGTATTCTTTGGAAGAGTTATTTGACCGATGTCAGATTATTCCTACCTATAAAGAATTGTTCAGTCGATGGCTAGAAATATTGGTCGAACACGGTCAGCTACATCAAGAACAAGAGTTATTTACTAATTTCCTGCCAATATCAGCACACTTTGTTAATGAAATATTAGTAGAAGTCAAAGCCAAATGGGTAGACACGCCGCAACAAATAGATTTGCTGCAATTATATGGCGAAAATATGGTATCTCTGCTAACTGGTCAAAAAGAACCATTGGAGTTCCATGTTTCTACCTTATTAAAGTCAGGAGAATTTTCAGTCCAGCAATTGCCTGAAAATAAATACTACAACTCAATCATGCGGGTATGCTTAGAACAGGTGTTAAAAGCACTACCATCTCAAGTTAATCTCAGAATTCTGGAACTTGGCGCTGGAACTGGAACTGGCACGGCAGAGTTATTACCTATATTGCCATCAGAGAAAACTAATTATACCTTCACTGATGTGGGAGGTTTTTTCCTGAATGCAGCTAAGAAGAAATTTAGCGATTATCCATTTGTTGAATACCAATTGCTAGACCTTGAGCGATCGCTACAAGAACAAGGATACTCAAATCACAGTTTTGATGTAATTGTAGCTTTCCAGGTGCTACACGTTACTCGAAATATTGGAGAAACTCTCGATCGCATTCGCTCTTTACTTGCTCCTGGAGGTTTACTTCTATTTTGGGAAACAACTCAACCCAGGTTGGAATTTGAGTTCATTGACGCACTACTGATGAATCCGATAGAGAATCCAGAAAGCGATGGTCTCCGACCGGCCGGAGGTCATCGCAATATGTGCAATCCCTTTTTATCTCAAGAGCAGTGGCAAACAGAACTCAAATCTCATGGTTTTGTACAAGTAAAAGCTTTCTCAGAATTCGCACCTTTTACAGACCACATAATTGTCGCTCAAGCTACTGCCCCAGCAACGCCCAATGCACCAGCAGCCTTTACAGCATTACTTCACGAACAAGAAGTTTCATTTGGCAAAAAGTCCAACATTGCTGACTGGTTCTACATCCCTTCATGGAAACGTTCGCTACCACCACAGTCAAACGGTCAGTTGAAACAAGCAGAACGCTGGTTAGTCTTTGTTGATAAGTATGGGTTAGGTGCTCAAATCGTCAAGCGCCTCGAGCTTGAAGGTTATGATGTAATTACTATCAAGATTGGAGAGCAATTTGGCAGTAAAAGCGAATCTTCAGAAAAGCATCTGGGCAAGCGTACATATACAATAGCGCCTCAACAACAGGATGATTACAATACCCTACTTAAAGAACTTCGCGCCCAAGATTTGATACCACAAAGAATTATTCATCTGTGGAGTGTAACCCAGTCAGAATTTGCAGATTTTGATACAGATGAAACACAAGGATTCCAGAGTTTGCTATTTTTGGCACAGTCGCTAGAAAAACAGAATTTCACTGATGAATTCCAGCTTGCAGTTATCTCCAACAATATGCAACCTGTCACTGGAGTTGAAAATCTCTGCCCAGAAAAAGCAACACTCCTTGGACTAGTTAAGGTCATCCCACAAGAATATTCAAATATAAAATGTCGTAGCATTGATGTTATTATTCCCTTATCAGAAAGTTGGCAAGAAGAGAAATTTGTAGAACAACTACTGACAGAACTCAAAGCCAATTCCTCTGACTCAGTTATTGCTTATCGTGGTTTAGAACGTTGGGTACAAACCTTTGAGTCTGTCCAATTAGATGCAAACGTCCCGGATACACCCAGGTTCAGAGAAAAAGGAGTCTACTTAATTACTGGTGGACTCGAAAAAATAGGACTTGTAGTAGCCGAACATTTAGCAAAGACAGTACAGGCAAAACTGCTGCTTTTAGAGGCTGAGGATTTTCCCAACCGACAGGAGTGGTTAGAGTGGCTGAAAACTCACGATGAGCAAGATAACATCAGCGATAAGATTCGGAAAGTGCAGGAACTGGAAAATCTGGGCGCAGAAGTCTTAATCAAGAGCGTTGATGTAGTAAATTTAGCACAAATGCAAAGTGCGATCGCTCAAACACAAGAGCAGTTTGGGCAACTCAACGGGGTGTTTTATACAACTAAGATAGCTCTAGAGAATTCATTTAGTGCTATTACAGAGATAGAAACAACGCAGTACAAACAGCAACTTCAAGCCAAGAAACAAGGACTCTTAGTATTAGAAAAAGTTTTGCAGTCTCAAAAGCTTGACTTTTGTCTATTAATGTCTTCATTAACCTCTATTTTAGGAGGATTAGGCTCTGTAACCTATTCAGCAGCAAGTCTTTTAATGGATGCTTTTGCTTACCAGCATAATCAGAAAAATCCTGTTCCTTGGATGAGTATTAACTGGGATGCATGGCAATTTGCAGCAGAAAATTCACAAATGCCTACTGGTACAAGTTTAGCTGAATTCGCCATCGAACCTTTAGAAGGTATCAAGACCCTGGAACGAATTCTTTTGTGGAGTCAATATCATCAAATAGTTGTCTCAACAGATAATTTACAATCTAGAATTGATCAATGGATTAGATTAAAGCCTTTACAACAAAAAATTACTGCCCAAAAAGTTAATTTATCTTCTCGTCACTCCAGACCAAACTTAAAAAATGCATACATTCCTCCTACTAATGATGTAGAGCAAAAACTAGTTGAAGTTTTTCAAGAGTTACTGGGTATAGAGCCAGTAGGTATTCATGACAGCTTTTTTGCTTTAGGGGGAGACTCTCTAACGGGAACTGTACTTATTTCTCAGCTTCGCAAAACTTTTCAAATCGAACTACCTGTTCGTTCTCTTTTCGAAGCCTCTACCATCGATGAATTAGCTTTGGTGATTGAGGAAATCCTCATAGATGAGTTAGAACAATTATCTGGAAATCAAACAAGTGAGGATATCAACAAAACTTTTGATGTGCAATTTTCAAACTAGATTACAAAACTTAGTCATTATAGGATAAATCGATGAAAACATCAAAAAATAACTCTCACTAATGTTAAGTAGCTATTTTGGAGTTTGTAAACAATGCTTACTAGCCCTTCTCGTCCTTGGCAGTTATTAGTAATTTCTGCAAAGACCGACTCAGAACTAAAAACTGCTACTGTAAACCTTGCAGATTATTTGAGACAGCATCGTGACTTTAACCTTGCGGATATTGCTCATACATTGCAACGCGAACAAGAGGTTTTTAAGCATCGGCGGACGGTTGTTTGTCGGGATATTGAAGATGCTCTAGTTGCACTTCAAGATTCAAGGCGAGTGCTTACCAACATCCAAGAAACAGAAGAACGTCCTGTAGCCTTTATGTTTCCTGGACTTGGTACTCATTACGTCAACATGGCTTGGGAACTTTACCAAGTCGAACCCATATTTCGCGCATCAGTTGACTACTGTTGTGAATTTCTCAAACCCCTTCTTGGTCAAGATTTAGAAGATGTAATCTATCCACACAGAGCTTCTCAACAAGACCAGCAGTCTTTGAGAGAAAATTCTCCAGGTCTGGACTTGCGAAAAATGTTAGGTCGTAGCCAGACACAAGCGGATGCAAAGATAGTAGCTGCTAAATCTTTACTCAATCAAACTCACCTCGCTCAACCAGCGATTTTTGTAATTGAATATGCCTTAGCACAGCTATTGATATCCTGGGGAATTCGTCCGGCGGCAATGATTGGCTATAGCATTGGTGAATATGTAGCAGCGACTTTGGCAGGGGTTTTATCTTTAGAAGAGGGTTTAACACTAATTGCTGCAAGAGCGCAGATAATTCAAAAGTTGCCAGGTGGAGCAATGCTTGCAGTTCCACTTTCGCAAACAGAGATATCTCCCTTACTCAATTACAAACTCTCACTCTCTGCGGTCAATAGCCCATCTATGGGTGTAATTGCAGGTGAAACCAATGCTATAGAAGTTTTAGAACAACAGTTAACACAAAAAGGTTTAGCTTGTCGTCGTCTGGATACATCACATGCTTTTCACTCTCAGATGATGGAGGGTGCTACCTCTGACTTACGTGAGTTGGTAAAAACATTTAACCTGCAAGCAGCAAAAATTCCCTATATATCTAACGTTACAGGAAATTGGATAACAGCAGCAGAAGCTACAAGTCCCGATTATTGGGTCAAGCATCTTTGTCAACCTGTGTTGTTTGCTCAGGGTATACAGGAGTTGTGGAAACAACAATATCCTATTTTGTTGGAAGTAGGTCCTGGACAGACTCTAGGTAGCTTTGCTCTGCAATGTATAGAAAATAATTCAGCAGTTAGTCAAATTATCTTACCCTCTCTTAGATATTCTTACGATAATAAACCAGACTTAGCATTCTTACTTAAAACATTAGGTAGGCTTTGGTTAACAGGAGTGCAAATAGATTGGGCGAAATTTTATGTTCATGAGCATCGTCATTCCATTCCTTTACCCGCCTCTATTTTTTAATGCAAAAACTACCTTAAATACAATAATATCCAAGGGGAGATGAGTCGAAGTTATGAATATTCAAACAGTAGGTGTTGTTGGTGCAGGAGTAATGGGGATAGGGGTCGCACAAAACCTTGCTCAAACAGGTCATCAAGTAATACTCGTAGATATTTCGGAAAATACCCTGGATAAAGCTAAACACGAAATCAAGAATAATATCCGCTTTCAGGGTTTTTTCAAAAAAAATAACAAAACAGAGACTCCAGATAGTATCCTCGACAAAATAGAGTTTTCTACAAACTATAAAATGTTAGATAATTCAGATTTTTTAGTCGAAAATGTCACAGAAAAGTGGGATATTAAAAAAGAGGTATATCCTTTACTAGATTCTATCTGTCCAGTGAATTGCGTATTCGCTGCTAACACATCAGCAATTCCCATTACCCAGATTGCTTCAGCTACTAAGCGTGCTGAGAAAGTTGTTGGTATCCACTTTATGAATCCTGTACCAATGAAGCCGATGGTAGAGATGATTCGTGGATATCATACCTCTGATATAACAATTGAGATAGCAAAAAAAATGCTAGCTCAGATGGGTAAAGAATGTATCATTGTTAATGATTCACCGGGTTTTGTTTCTAACCGAGTGTTGATGTTAACTATAAACGAGGCTATTTTTCTGTTGCAAGACCAAGTTTCTACAGCAGAAGATATAGACAAAATCTTTAAAAGCTGTTTCGGTCACAAAATGGGGCCTTTAGAAACAGCAGATTTGATTGGTCTAGACACCATTTTATTTTCTATCGAAGTCTTATATGAAAGCTTTAACGATAGCAAATATAGACCATGCCCCTTACTCAAAAAAATGGTAAATGCTGGGTTACATGGTAGAAAAAGTGGTAAAGGATTTTACGCATATCAGTAAATAGGAATAATCAAGACAAATGAACGAAATTCAAGCTAAAATCAAAAGCTTTCTGACAAAATTTTTCGGTAATCATGATTTGCAACCAGATGAAGATATTTTTGCGCTCGGTTTTGTCAATTCTATGTTTGCCATGCAACTTGTTTTGTTTGTAGAACAGGAGTTTCAGATTACCATTGAAAACGATGATTTAGAGTTTGAAAATTTTCGCACAATCAACTCTATTGTCAATTTAATTGAACGTAAAACTACTATTTTCGTACATTAATCAAATATACGTTGCCATTTTATATGGCATAAATGATATTATGAAACTAGAACTATCTACCCAACAGAAAAATGCTCAAGCTAAATTTAGAGCTTTTGTTAATGAGGAAATATGTCCTAGTGCTGGGGAATGGGATAGAAAAGAATTTACTCCACCAGAACTAATTAAGAAAATCGCCGAAAATGGTTTTCTCGGTGCCATATTACCCCAGGAATATGGTGGTAAAGGAATGGACATGATTACTTATGGTATTCTCAACGAGGAACTTGGACGGGGATGTTCTTCTGTGCGGAGTTTACTCACAGTTCACAACATGGTTGCTTATGCTTTGTGTAAATGGGGTAATAAGTCTCAAAAAGAGTATTGGCTGCCCAAATTTGCATCTGGAGAAATCATAGCTGCTTTTGCACTCAGCGAACCTAATGTAGGTAGCGATGCCAAAAGTGTAGAAACAACAGCAACAATCGCAGGTGATGCTTATATATTAAATGGGCAAAAGAAATGGATTACCTATGGACAAATAGCAGATGTATTTTTAGTCTTTGGTAAATGTGAGGGTAAACCCACTGCTTTTTTAGTTGAAAAAAATAGTCCAGGACTTTCAGTCAAAGCAATGTCTGGTATTCTCGGTGTTAGGGCTTCAATGTCAGCAGAATTGCTGTTTAATAACTGTCAAGTTCCTTTAGAAAATTTAGTAGGTAAATTAGGATTTGGATTTTCCTACATCGCATCTTCTGCACTTGATTATGGTAGATATAGCGTAGCATCGGGTTGTGTAGGTATTGCTCAAGCTTGTTTAGAAGCTTGTATCAAGTATACAAATGAACGAAAACAGTTTGGTGTTTATCTGAAAGAACATCAATTAATCCGCCAAATGATTACTCAGATGATAACTAAAGTGAAAGCAGCAAGACTGTTATGTTATCAAGCTGGTTATCTCAAAGACATTAACGACCCCAACTCGATTATGGAGACTTCTATTGCAAAGTACTTTGCATCGACAGTGGCTACCAAAATAGCAAATGATGCCGTGCAAATTCATGGTGGCAATGGTTGTAGTAATGAGTACCCAGTTGAAAGGTATTTACGGGACTCTAAAATTATGGAAATTATTGAAGGTAGTACTCAAATTCAAGAAATTACTATCGCCGAATCAGGTTATCAGGATTATCTTTTTTTAACTGTTCCTACTGGCTTAGAAAAAAATATTATTTTAAAATAATATTTTTTATCAGCAAAGAAAAGTAATTATACTTCACGAAATAAAACAAGTAGATTCTTGGAGATTTTTTATGGCAGTTATAAATAGTAACTCAATTTTAAGGATTAAAAATCCTAGTAAAAAAGAGTTTGTAGAACTTTGGAAGCAATATCAGCCTTTTTTAATTGAAGGTGTTGCTGAATATTGGGATGCTTCTAAAAAGTGGTCTAATGATTATCTATTAAAACAATCTGGAAATAATATTATTCCTGTAGAATTTTTTACTAAAACATATTTGGATAATTATAACTATGTCTTACATGAAACTTATAACAATAATAAAAAGATGAAATTAAAGGAATATATAGATATTCTTAGTGAAGAAAATGACTTACAATATTATATGAATGAGGTATACTTGGAAAAGTATTTTCCTGAATTAACTGGTGATATAAATTATCCAGAGTACTTTAGTATAAAACCATCTATTGTATTATGGTTTGGTTCTTTTGGTAAAACTACCACTCTTCACTTTGATGAAATACATAATATTTTTGCTCAAATTCGAGGCAGAAAAAGAGTAATTCTGTTTCCTCCTTCAAATTATTTATCATTTTATCCACCCCTTGGAGAAAGTGGTTCTTATCCACATTTTAGTAAGATAAATCCTCTCATCCCCAATTTGGAATTATTTCCGAAATTTCCTTGGCAAGACAAAATAGAAGTGATACTTAACGCTGGAGAAATGCTCTATATCCCACCTCTTTGGTGGCATCATGTTACAGGAGTAGATGAAAACATATCATTGTCATTTTGGTATGATGTTAAAATAAAAGACTTTTTTCAACAAAAGAGATTTTTATCTACTACTTTGAATATATTGCCTCATTTGATACGTCATTCAATACGTAATTCAAACTCTTCCCTATCCGTACTTAAATCCATCATTCAATCTATTTGGTAATCACAAATAGTTTGAAATAAGCCATATCAAGTATACAAATAAGTTCAATATTATGATTAGCACTGAAGAACAAGATGTAAATAGTAAAGAAAAAGATAAAAAAGTTATTAAATGTGTCGTTTGGGATTTAGATAATACTTTATGGCACGGAGTTTTGCTGGAAGATGAGAAAGTTGCTCTGCGAGAAAATATAGTAAATATTATTCAGACTTTAGATGGTCGTGGTATACTACAATCTATAGCTAGTAAGAACGAATCTGCTACAGCAATAGCTAAACTAGAAGAATTTGGTTTAAAAGAGTATTTTTTATATCCACAAATAAACTGGAACTCTAAAGCATCTTCTCTCAAAGAAATTGCTAGCTTACTTAATATTGGCATAGATGCGATCGCTTTTATTGACGATCAATTATTTGAACTAGAAGAAGTAAAATTTTCCTGTCCAGAAATCCTCTGTATTAATGCCGATAAAATAGGGTACATTGTAGATATGCCAGTCATGAATCCTCGTTTTATTACAGAAGATTCAAAATTAAGAAGACTAACGTATCTTAATGATATAGAACGAAATAGTTTCGAGAAAGAATTTATTGGAACTCAAGAAGAGTTTTTAGCTACACTCAATATGACTTTCGTTATCTCTTCTGCTCAAGAAGATGATTTACAAAGAGCCGAAGAATTAACAATAAGAACAAATCAATTAAATACAACTGGTTATACATACTCCTATGACGATCTAAATCAGTTTCGGCAATCTGATAAGCATAAAATATTGATTAGTAGTTTAGAAGATAAATATGGTAATTATGGAAAAATTGGGTTAGCTCTTGTGGAATGTGAAGAATTTGTGTGGACTCTAAAACTTTTGCTGATGTCTTGTCGGGTCATGTCTAGAGGTGTCGGCACAATTATGCTAAATCATATTATGAAATTGGCTAAAAGCAATAATGTCCGTTTGCGGGCTGAGTTTATTTCAAATAATCGGAATCGTATGATGTACATATCTTATAAGTTTTCAGGCTTTCAGGAAGTTGATAAAAATGGAGATTTGCTGATTTTAGAAAATGATTTAAAGCGAATACAGGCTATCCCTGAATATGTGAATGTGAAAGTTATAAATTAAAAAATATTGCTATTTCTCGTAGTTTGACAGGGGGAGATTATGGACAAAAAAAAAGATGAAATTTCAAAACGACGGTCAAAGCTTTCACTCGTGCAGCAAGAGTTTCTCAAAAAGCGGTTACAAGGTGAAATTCACTCTGACTTTCAATTAGAAGTTATTCCAAGACGTTCCCAAATAAGTCCTGCTCCCTTATCCTTTGCTCAACAACGCCTATGGTTTTTGGCCCAGTTAGAGCCAAACAGTCCTTTCTACAACATCCCTGCTGCTGTTCGTTTACAGGGACAATTGGATCTAGGAGCATTGCAACAAAGTTTCAACGAAATTATCAGTCGCCATGAAGCGTTGCGAAGCAATTTCCAAACAAGAGAAGGGCAAGCAATATCTGTCATTTCTGAAACAGTGCCCTTAATATTACCAATATTTGATATTAGTGAGCTACCTTTAAATCAACAAGAAGCTGAAGTCAGACAACAGGCTTCTCAAGAAGCACAAAAACCTTTTGATCTCAACAGCGACTTGTTACTGAGAGCAAAGCTGTTGAGACTTAGTAAACAAGAACATATATTATTACTGACAATGCACCACATTGTCTCTGACGGTTGGTCGATAGGTGTTATGGTGCGCGAATTAGCAACGCTTTATCAAGCCTTCTGTAATGGACAACCCTCGCCGTTACCTGCACTACCAATACAGTATGTAGACTTCGCGGTTTGGCAAAGACAATGGCTGCAAGGAGAAGTACTCGAAACTCAGATATCTTATTGGCTTAAGCACTTAGAGAACGCACCAAAAGTATTAGAGTTACCTACAGACCACCCAAGACCAGCAATTCAGACTTTCCGGGGTGCAACCTACTCATTTAAGTTATCAAAAGAATTATCTGCATCCCTAAATAAATTAAGTCAGCAGCAGGGAAGTACTTTATTTATGATCCTGTTAGCAGGTTTCCAAACACTGCTATGGCGTTATACGGATCAAGAAGATATTGCGATCGGTTCACCGATCGCTAACCGCAACCGAACAGAGATAGAAAGGTTAATTGGATTTTTTGTCAATACCTTGGTATTGAGAACTAACCTGGCAGGAAATCCCAGCTTTGAAGAACTACTAAAAAGGGTGCGAGAAGTAGCGTTAGGAGCTTATGCACATCAGGATTTGCCTTTTGAATTGTTAGTTGAGCAACTGCAACCACAACGAGATTTAAGCTATACACCATTATTTCAAGTGATGTTTGTGCTTCAGAATGCACCGATGTCTGCGTTAGAGTTGCCTGGTTTAACTTTAACTCTTTTAGAAAGCAATAGTGATAGTGCCAAGTTTGATTTAACCCTACAAATGATAGAAACGGAGGAGGGGCTAGTTGGAAGTTTAGAATACAATACTGATTTATTTCAAGAAAGTACGATACATCGAATGGCGGGTCATTTGCAAACGTTGCTTGAAGGAATTGTTGCTAATCCGCAGCAGCGTTTGTCGGAATTACCACTGTTGAGTGAATCTGAACGGCATCAATTACTAGTGGAGTGGAATGACACTCAGGTTAATTATCCTCAAGATCAATGCATCCATCAGTTATTCGAGGCTCAAGTAGAACGCACACCTGATTCTATAGCAGTGGTGTTTGAAGACCAACAGTTGACCTATCGGGAATTAAACACCAGAGCAAATCAACTAGCGCACTATTTACAAACTTTAGGAGTAAAACCAGAAGTATTAGTCGGGATTTGCGTAGAGCGATCGCTCGATATGGTCATCGGACTATTAGCAATCCTCAAAGCGGGTGGTGCGTATGTACCGCTAGATCCGATGTACCCACCGGAACGTTTGGCCTTCATGCTAGAGAATGCTGACATATTCGTTTTGTTGACTCATAAACGGCTAGGAGAGCGGTTATCGGAGTACAAAGGGGATGTGATTTGTTTCGACGCTGATTGCGAAGCCATTGCCAAACATTGCCCAGAAAATCAAGTCAGTGGTGTCACACCAGACAATTTAATGTATGCGATCTACACCTCTGGGTCAACAGGTAAACCCAAGGGTGCAGGAGTCTATCAGCGAAGCTTTATAAACCTGATGAATTGGTTTGTGACAGAATTCGATTTTACCTGCAATGACCGTGTTTTACTCATATCTTCTTTGAGTTTTGATTTGACGCAGAAGAATATTTATGCTCCTTTACTCGTGGGAGGTGAGTTGCACCTTTTATCATCTGGATGCTATGACGCTGCACAAATCGCTGAGTCCGTTTGTAACAAACAAGTGACGTGGCTCAACTGCACTCCGAGCGCCTTTTATCCATTGATAGATCAAGGTGATAAAAGCTTGTCTATGAAGAAGACGTTGAAGTATGTATTTTTGGGTGGTGAACCGATTTCAATCTCTAGGCTCAAGGTATGGCTCGATATTCCCTGCAAAACACAAATTGTCAACACTTACGGCCCCACCGAGTGTACAGACATCTGTGCTGCTTATCGGGTTGCTCAACCAGAACAATGGCTAGAAAAATTAGTACCGATTGGGAAGCCAATCCATAATGCCAAAGTATACATATTAGATGAAAAGCTCAAGCCTTTGCCGATGGGTATGGTCGGTGAACTATATGTTGGTGGTGAAGGAGTCGGACGAGGCTATATCAATAATATTGATCTGACTTTAGCTAAGTTTGTTTCCGATCCTTTCAGCAACAAGCCGGGCGCACGCTTATACAAGAGCGGGGATCTGGCTCGTTATTTAGCAGATGGTAATATCGAGTACCTTGGACGTATCGATCACCAAGTAAAAATACGCGGTTTTCGCATTGAACTCGGCGAGATTGAAGTAGCCATCAACCAATACCCAGCAGTAAAAGAAACTGTAGTTGTAGTTAGCGAAGAATCGGTAAATTCTAAACGTTTAGTCGCCTATGTAGTTCCTCAAAAAGAGCAAACACTGGCAATTCCTGAACTACGTAGCTTCTTAGAGTCAAAGTTGCCACCCTATATGGTACCATCTGCTTTTGTCAGCTTAGAAGCCTTACCATTAACACCTAATGGTAAGGTTGATCGTAAGGCACTACCTGTACCTGATACAGCAAGGCCTGAATTAGGCAAAGAGCTAGTAGCACCTCGTAATTTCGTAGAAGCCAAGCTGGCTGAAATTTGGACAGAAGTGCTTGGTGTGGATAAAGTCGGTATTTTCGATAACTTTTTTGAGTTAGGTGGTGATTCCATCCTTGCCATTGTAGTTATCACCAGAGCCAACCAGGCTGGTCTAAAACTGGCAGTTAAACAGTTATTTCAACATCAAACAGTTGCTGGTTTGGCAAGTGTGGCAGTTGCGAAAAAGGTAAAACAAGCTGAACAAGGACTGATTACAGGTTTAGCTTCTCTGACACCAATACAATACTGGTTTTTTGAACAGAATCTACTCGAACCCCACCACTGGAACCAAGCAGTCTTACTAGAAGTTAAACAAGTTCTTGACCTAGCTGTATTAGAAAAATCCGTACAGCAACTGCTGTTACACCATGATGCTCTCCGCTTACGCTTTGAACAAACAGAGTCTAGCTGGCAGCAGGTTATAGCCAGCCCTGATGCAGAAGTACCCTGGATACACTTGGATTTCTCTGCTCTATCAGCAAGCGAACAAGAACTAGCCATCGAAACAGCTGCTACCAAATTCCAAGCCAGTCTTAATCTCTCAACAGGCCCATTGATCCGAGTTGCTCTGTTCGACTTAGGGCAGCAACCAAGCCATTTGCTGATAGTCATTCACCATTTAGCCGTAGATGGCGTTTCTTGGCGGATTTTACTGGAGGATTTGGAAACACTATACCAACAGTTAAGTCAAGGGAAGAAAGCGCAACTGCCAGCAAAGACAACTTCGTTTAAATATTGGTCACAATGCTTACAGGAATATGCACAATCAGCTACCCTCCAGCAAGAATGGGACTATTGGCTGAGTCCGTCTTGGCAGGAGATTGCTCCTTTACCAGTCGATTTTTCTGACGGCGACAATACTGTGGAGCAAGTTCGGAACATCTCAATTTTTCTGACTGTGGAACAGACTCAAGCCTTGCTAAAAGAAGTACCAAAAGCTTACAATACGCAAATTAACGATATTTTGCTCACGGCACTAGTACAGGCTTTTTCTCAATGGACTGGCAATAGTTCTCTTTTGTTGGCTCTAGAAGGTCATGGGCGGGAAGAAATTTTCGATGATGTAGATTTTTCACGCACATTGGGTTGGTTAACCTCTATTTTTCCTGTACTATTAGATTTAGGGAAAACCTCTGATCCCGTAGAGGCGTTGAAAGTGGTAAAAGAGCAGCTGCGGGGCATTCCAAATAAGGGAATGGGCTATGGTGTACTACGTTACCTAAGTCATGATACTACGAGAGTAGAGGCACTGCGATCGCTTCCCCAAGCTGAGGTCGTCTTCAATTACTTAGGTCAGTTCGATCAAACATTTTCGGACTCATCAATATTTAGAATCTCTCAGAACTCCCAAGGACAAACGCGCAGTTCGAGGAACCAGGAGACCTATACGCTAAATATCAATGCTTTGGTAATTAATAACCAGTTGAGAGTGAATTGGGCGTACAGTGAAAAAATACATCGACAAAGTACTATCGAACGATTAGCGCAAGAGTTTTTAGAAGCATTGCAAGTACTCATGACTCATTGTCAATCCCCTGAAGACAGAGGATATACACCTTCTGATTTTCCAGAAGCAGACTTGATTCAACAAGACCTTGATCGGTTTTTAGAGAAAATCAACCGAGGGAGTAAAAATAAAACAAGATGAAAGAAGATATCCAAGATATATATCCACTATCTCCGATACAGCATGGTATGCTTTTTCACAGTTTGCACGCTCCGGAAATGGAGCTATACCATGCACAGTCTGTCTACACCTTTAGTGGCAATTTGAACCTTGCGGCTTTTGAATATGCTTGGCAGCAAGTAGCAACCCGACACACAATGTTGCGTACTAGCTTCTATTGGGAAGAATTGGATAAACCACTACAAGTTGTGCATCGGCAAGTAGAAGTACCTGTAGAATATCAAGACTGGCAGGAAATCAATCCATTAGAACAGCAAGAGCGTTTACAGTCTTTTCTCAACAGCGATCGCCTGCGGCGTTTTGATTTTTCCCAAGCACCTCTAATGCGTGTGGCCATAATCCAGATTCAAGAACACGCTTACTATCTTGTTTGGAGTAGCAGCCTGATCGTTCTTGATGGTTGGTCATATCCATTGGTATTAAATGATGTGATTGAAATTTATGAAGCTTATTGTCAGGGTGAAGATGCATCCTTAGCAGATGGTAGTTGCTTTCAAGATTATATCAAATGGCTCAAACAGCAGGATTCATCAAAAGCAGAGGAGTTCTGGCGACAGCATCTTCATGGAGTCAAAGAGGCTACTCCTTTAAGGAATTTAGAGTCAAACAACTTGTCTCACTTGGAACAACGGTACGAGGATATAAAAATCAGTCTATCGGAAGCAACAACGAAGAATCTATATTTATTAGCAAGACAGCATCACCTCACTATGAGTACCCTCGTTCAGGGAGCTTGGGCTATACTTCTGTATCACTACAGTGGCAAAAATGATGTAGTCTATGGCTGTACTACTTCTGGCCGTCCAGTAGATTTAGAGGGTTCGGAGTCAATGGTAGGGGAAATGGTTAATACCTTACCAGTAAACATCAAGGTAAATATGCATGAGTATTTATTACCTTGGCTTCAGCAATTGCAAAATCAGTTAATAGATATTCGTGAATATGAATATTATCCATTGGTAGATATTCAAAAGTGCAGCGAAGTTCGGGGTAATGTAACCTTGTTTGAGAGCATAGTGGTGTTCGAGAACCAAAAAACAGGTAAATTTCTGGAAGAATGGGGGAGTCTAAACATCTCTGAGAAAACTGAATATTACAAAACTAATTATCCTCTAACTATAGTTGGGTATCCTGGTTCAGAACTGACGATTGGAATTAATTATGATTTTCGCCGCTTTGATGGTGCAACAATCATTAATATATTAGAGCATTTAAAAATATTGCTCGAAGGCGTGGTGACGAATCCTCAAGTACGTCTTCAGGAGTTATTGTTGCTTACAGAGCAAAAGCCCCATATTAAATTATCAATGTTAGAAACAGAAATGTCATTGGATTTTGATTTTGTTTCCACCAATTAAATGGCTAGATAAAGCTTAACAAATCAAAGTTAACAAAAAAACACCAAATTTCATTTACAGGATTTTGATATTGATTTATTTGTAATTAGAGAAGACGAAGGGGTTTTTGGGTTTTAGCGATCGCTCCTATAGACTCTTCGAGTCTTTTGAAGGAAAACCCCAAATTCAGCAATACCAGATTAATTAATGTATTTTGTAATTCAAATAGAAAAGTCATGAATATATTTGAAAAGCGTGAATCAAACGTCAGAAGCTATTGCCGCAATTTTACCGCCATCTTTCATAGAGCTAAAGGTTCTATAATTTATTCTGAATCAGGTGAAGAATATATTGATTTTTTAGCAGGAGCAGGTGCTTTAAATTATGGACATAATCACGACTATATCAAAGAAAAGGTGATCTCATATTTAGATGCCGATGGAATAACACATGGTTTGGATATGTATACTTCGGCTAAGGAGAAATTTTTAGCCAAGTTTGATGAGGTGGTACTAAGTTCAACACAACTAAATTATCGCATTCAATTTTGTGGGCCAACAGGAACAAATGCAGTTGAAGCTGCTTTAAAATTAGCAAGAAAATTAAAACGAAGAACAGGCATATTCTCCTTCATGGGAGCATATCATGGAATGACTTTAGGCAGCCTATCGATTACTGGCAACATCGGAATTAGAGCAGGTGCAATTGGTACATCAAGTAATGTAAATTTTATGCCTTACCCTTATGGATTCATGGAAAGTTTTGACACAATAGAATATATAAATTCTGTTTTAAATGATGTCAACTCCGGAATTGAAAAACCAGCAGCAATAATCTTTGAAACAGTGCAAGCTGAAGGTGGGGTTGTTGTAGCTCCCATTGAGTGGATGCAAAGACTAAGAAGGTTATGTGACGAGAATGATATTTTATTAATCTGCGATGATATTCAGGTCGGCTGTGGTCGAACAGGCTCTTTCTTTTCCTTTGAAAGAGCAGATATTGTTCCTGATATGGTAGTACTTTCTAAATCTATTAGTGGGTACGGGTTTCCAATGTCACTATTATTGATTAAACCAGAATTGGATATATGGGAACCGGGTGAGCATAATGGTACTTTTCGGGGTAATCAATTGGCATTTATAGGAGCAACAGCAGCTTTAGAGTATAGAGAAAGTAGCAATCTCCAACAGGATGTCAAAGCCAAAGAACTTTTTCTGAAAAATTTTCTTACTCAACAAATAGCACCAATTAGTGAAAAGATAGCGATACGTGGAATTGGTATGATTTGGGGTATTGATTTAAAAAATTTTGGCGGCAATATTTTTGCTAGAAGTATAACATTGCGTTGTTTTGAGCTAGGATTAATAGTTGAATGTGCAGGTAGAAATGATACTGTAATTAAAATTTTGCCCCCTTTGGTAATTGATATGTCTACCTTAGAAAAAGGTTGTTCAATTATCAAAGAAGCTTTTAATGACTGTATGTCAAATTAAATTGGCATACTAATATTCATAATTCAGAAAGTAGTTTGTTATCAGGAAAACAATATGAGTACAAAATTACACTCAAATGACTTATTGTCTCAAAAAATTTATTGGATAAATAAGTTATCAGGAGAACTACCAGAAACAAATTTAATGCTGGACTATATAAGACCTTTATTTCCTAGTGATAAAAACAAATCTCTTAGCTTTGACTTATCAAATGACTTATCTAAAGCAATCATTAAGCTAGCAAAAGGTTCTTATTTTTCAATCTACTTGATATTAGTGTCTGCATTGAATATATTGCTACAAAAATATACTCGAAATAATGATGTTATTATTGGAATACCTACATATGAAGAAAGTGGTACAGGTTGCGTAAATAGCAAAGTCATTCCCTTGCGGACTCAGGTAACACGTCAACTTTCATTCAAAGATTTTACTTTTGAAGTCAAAGATGCAATTATCGGTGCTTTCAACAATCAGAACTATAATTTTAATGAGTTAATTAAGTTGTTAGAGCTACCAACAAACCCTAATCGTTGCCCATTTTTTGACATAATAGTTTTATTAGAAAATATTCATAGTAAAAAAGATTTAAATCAACTTAATAATGACATAACAATTTCTTTTTCAGTTAATGGTGAAGGTATTGTTGCCAATATTGAGTATAAAGAACATCTGTTTAAAGATGAAAATATAAAATTGATGATTAGGTATTATAATAATGGTCTTGAGAATATTATCAATAACTTGAATAATAGAATATCTGATATTCTATTATTGAAAGAATTTGATAAACATCAGCTATTGAAAATATATAACAACAAGACTAAAGAATATCCAGTCGATCGGACAATAAATAACTTATTTGAAAATCAGGTATCTCAAACTCCAAACAAGATAGCTGTCGTTCATGAATCTACTAAATTAACCTATCAAGAAATAAATAGAAAAGCTAATCAAATAGCTAGATTACTGCGGAAAATAGGAGTTTCTAAAGGAGACTTTGTAGGCATTTTTAAAGCTCGCGATATCAATTTCTTGGTTGCTATCCTTGCTATCTACAAGGCGGGTGGGGCATATATACCGATTGACAGTACTTATCCACCAAATCGAATTAAATATATGCTATGTAATAGCCAAGTTAAATTTATACTAACAGATTATTCGCTATTAAATTTCTTATCAGACTTGGTAGAAGATGATTCACAATTATCATCTATTATTTGTTTAGACGATGTCTTAAATAAAACTAAACTATGGACTAATGAAACAGAGCTTAAAATATATAGCAAGTGTGATTTTGACCAGCTACCTCATGACAATATAGAACATCTGAATGATGCTGTCACCCCAGCTTATATGCTTTATACTTCAGGCTCTACAGGATTATCTAAAGGAGCAATTGTTAGACATGATGGTGCAATAAATCATATTTATGCTCAATTTGATGAGTTGGAGTTAAGGTCGGAATTTTGTTTTCTCCAAAGCGCTCCTTCTTCAACAGATATTTCTGTATGGCAATTTTTGGCACCACTTTTAATTGGTGGAAAGACTATAATTATAGATATCGAAACTGTTGCGATTCCCGAAAAATTATTTGCAGTACTTAAATCAGAAAAAATTACTGTTGTTGAATTAGTACCAACATTATTTGGAGGGTTACTTGAATATACTTCCCAATTACCAAAGCATGAACGGGTATTACCAGATTTAAAATGGATGATATTATCGGGTGAATCTGTATCGGTTAAATGGGTAAATAAGTGGCTTGAGATATACCCCCATATCAGAATTGCTAATGCTTATGGCCCTACCGAAGCTTCTGATGATATCACTCAGTTTATCGTTAACAAGCCTTTGCCAGAAAATCAGCGAACAGTGCCAATTGGTAAACCATTAGCAAACTTAAATCTCTACATTCTAGATGAAGAAATGCAGCTATTACCCATTGGTGCTCCTGGAGAAATCTGTGTATCAGGAATCTGTGTAGGTGATGGGTATTGGAAAAACGAAGAAAAAACCAATCTAAGCTTTGTTCCTAACCCGTTTACAGATACCATAAACAGCTTACCTGGCAATCGCAGAGATTTAATTTATAAGACTGGAGATTTAGGAAGGTGGCTGACTGATGGTAACATCGAATTCCTTGGACGTATTGACCATCAAGTGAAGATTCGTGGTTTCCGGGTTGAACTTGGAGAAATTGAGACATTTTTATGTCAGCACCCGAATGTACGTGAAAATGTAGTTGTGGTTCAACAGGGACAAGCAGATAACGTGCAATTAGTTGCCTATGTGGTTGCGAAGAGCGAAGTAGTTCCTAGTATTAGCGAACTCCGGAGCTTCTTGAAGGAAAAATTACCTGACCACATGATTCCTTCTGCCTTTGTAGTACTGAAAAATCTACCGCTAGCACCAAGCGGTAAAGTAGACCGTAAAGCTCTGCCTAAACCAGATAATCTTCGTCCAGAACTAGAAACAGCTTACGTGTCTCCGCGAAATGAGATCGAGCGGACGGTTGCTGATATTTGGCAAAAAGTACTGAAGGTGGAGAAAGTTGGCATTAAAGATAACTTTTTTGAACTTGGTGGTCATTCGCTAAATGTACTTCAGGTTTATAGCAAAGTGCGAGAACTTTTGAAAGCGGATTTAACCATAACTGACCTTTTTAAATATCCGACTATAAATTCTTTATCACAGTATTTAACTCAAAAAGATAATAGTGATGAAGTATTTGCTTCTGAAAGTAATCAAATCAATGAAAATTTAGAAGCTGGTAAAGCTAGATTAAAACAAAGCCTCTTACGAAAGAAACAACAACTTATTTAAAAACGAATATAAGATTAATCAAAAGGATAAAAATAATGCCTAACTCAGTAGATTATTTAAGTGACAAAACAGGCTTAGAAATAGCTATTATTGGGATGAGTGGCTGTTTTCCCAAATCTCAAAATATTGAGCGATTTTGGCAAAATATCCGAGACGGAGTAGAGTTGATTCATTATTTCACCACTCAAGAGCTAAAAGATTTAGGTGTAGATTCTGCCGAACTGACAAACCCTTACTATGTCAGGGCGGAGGGTGTAGTTGAAGGTATAGATTTGTTTGATGCTTCATTCTTCGGTATAAATCCCAGAGAAGCTGAAATAATGGACCCCGGACTGCGTTTGTTTTTGGAACATGCATGGACAGCACTTGAAAATGCTGGTTATAGTTCCGAAGCTTACAATCAGCCGATTGGAGTTTATGTTGGTACTAGTTTTGGCGGTTATTTACGTAATATTTATTCAAATTATGAAATTGTAGAATCTCTTGGTGAACAACAAATAGAAAAAGGAACCTCTGGAGCTTCCGTTACATTTGCTTCTTATAAATTAAACTTGCAAGGGCCAAGTTATGCAGTTCAAACTACCTGCTCAAGTTCATTGGTTGCTTTACATTTAGCCTGCCAAGGTTTGCTTAGTGGCGAGTGTGATGTTGCTTTGGCGGCTGGAGTCTCAATATCAGAAGCAGTCGGTTATATATATCAACAAGATGGGACTTCATCTCCTGATGGACATTGCCGTACTTTTGATGTCAAGGCCAAGGGATGTCCGAGAGGAAGGGGTTTAGGTGTTGTAGTTTTAAAGCGTTTAGAGGAGGCGATCGCAGATGGAGATTGCATCCATGCAGTCATCAAAGGTTCCGCCATTAATAATGATGGAGCAAGCAAAGTTAGCTACACTGCACCCAGCGTTGATGGTCAGGCAAAGGTGATTAGAGCGGCTCAGATTATGGCTGAGGTGGAACCCGAAACAATTACCTATATAGAGGCTCACGGGACTGCAACCGCTCTAGGCGACCCCATTGAAATTGCTGCTTTAACACAAGCTTTCCGCAGCAAAACTCAGGAAAAGGGCTTTTGTGCGATCGGTTCTTTGAAAACCAATATTGGACATTTGGACGAAGCTGCTGGCGTTGCAAGTCTAATCAAAACCGTTTTAGCGCTCAAGCATAAACAGATACCACCTAGCTTAAACTTTGAAGAACCTAACCCCCAGATAGATTTTGCTAACAGTCCTTTTTACGTTAACAACACATTGTCTGAGTGGAAAAGCAATGACGCCCCTCGTCGTGCTGGAGTTAGTGCTTTTGGTTTTGGTGGGACAAATGCCCATGTAATTTTAGAAGAAGCGACCATAATTAAACCCTCTAGCCCTTCTCGGTCTTGGCAGTTATTATTACTTTCAGCTAAAACAAATACAGCACTGGAAACTGCTACAGAAAATCTGGCTAATTATCTCCAAGAGCATCCAGATTTTAATCTCGCTGATGTTGCTCATACTTTGCAAGTGGGCCGCTGGACTTTGAACCATCGCCGAATGGTAGTTTGCCAAAACCAAGGAGATGCAATCAAGGCTCTGCAAGACCCTCAAATGGCTTTCACCCATTACCAAGAACCTTGTAATCGCTCGATTGTGTTTATGTTTTCTGGACAAGGTTCGCAGTATGTAAACATGGGTCGCGAATTATACGAGAGTGAACCCGTATTTAGAGAGCAAGTTAATTACTGCTGCAAGCTGCTCATACCTCACTTAGAAGTAGACCTACGTACAATTTTCTACCCCTTTGCAGAAAAAACTCAAGAAACAGCACAAAAGTTGCAGCAAACAGCAATTATTCAACCAGCTTTATTTGTGGTTGAATATGCTCTAGCCAAGTTATTGATGGCCTGGGGCGTGCGTCCTGAGACTATGATTGGTCACGGTATAGGAGAGTATGTAGCTGCCACTGTGGCTGGAGTTTTCTCTTTGGAAGATGCCTTGGCAATAGTAGCTACTCGCGGAAAACTAATGCAGCAGTTGCCTAGCGGTGCTATGCTCTCGGTTCAGCTTCCAGAACAAGAGATAGAACAACTGCTAGAAAAGGAAATCTCTCTGGCTGCAAGCAATGCACCTTCTTCCTGCGTGGTGTCTGGTTCGACAGAAGCGATAGATCAATTGCAACAGAAGCTACAACAAATGGGTGTAAGCTGTAGACATTTGCATACTTCCCACGCCTTTCATTCTCAAATGATGGAATCCATCATTGAAGCTTTCACCTGGTCGTTACAAAAAATAAAACTCAATCCCCCGAAAATTCCTTTTGTGTCCAATGTTAGCGGAACTTGGATTACCGTCGCAGAAGCGACAGACCCTAACTATTGGGCAAGGCATTTAAGGCAGCCAGTGCGTTTTAGCCAAGGGGTAACAGAGTTACTCAAACAGCCAGAGCAAATACTGTTGGAGATTGGCCCGGGACGGACACTGAGTAGTTTGGTTAAACAACATCAAACAGATGAACTGATAGCCTTAACCTCTATACGACATCCTCAAGAGCAACAATCAGATGTAGCATTTTTACTCAACACCTTGGGTAGACTTTGGGCAGTAGGAGTTCACATTGATTGGTCTGGTTTTTACGTAGATGAAAAGCGTCATCGTCTACCCTTACCTACTTATCCTTTTGAGCGCAAGCGTTACTGGCTGGAGGTAAATCGAAATGCACTTCTGGCAATGAAGTCGTCAAAAACCTTAGATAAGAAGCCAGATATTGCTGACTGGTTCTACATTCCTCGTTGGAGAGAATCTACACCGCTTGAGATTTTCCAAAAACAAAAGCTGGTAGAACAAAAGTTATGTTGGCTAGTTTTTGTCGATACCTATGGAGTAGGATCAGAAATTGCAGAAATACTTAAACAACAAGGTCAGGATGTGATTACCGTCAAAGTCGCAGATAATTTTGCGAAACTTAGTGACTGTACATATACAATTAATCCCCAACAGAGAGATGATTATGATATTTTGCTTCAAACACTACGAGATCAGAATTGGACTGCCCAGCGGATTGCCCATTTTTGGGGCGTTACTCCCAACGATACTCTACACTCTCAAGAGCTAGACGAACAAACACAACATCAATTTTTTGAAGATTGTCAGCATCTCGGTTTCTGGAGTCTACTTTTTTTAGCACAGGCCTTAGGAAAACAAGATATTAGCAATTCTCTGAAGCTGATGGTCGTCACCAGTAATTTATATGATGTAACTGGTGAGGAAAAATTATGCCCTTCTAAAGCAACCATATTAGGGCCATGTAAGGTAATTACCAAAGAATATTCAAACATATATTGCCGTAATATTGATATAGTAGTCAATTCTTTAAAAACCCCACTAGGACAAAATGTTTTAGACAATCTGATCGCAGAATTTACAGCAGATCAAACAGATGACATAGTTGCCTACCGTGGTTATCATCGCTGGATTCAATCCTTTGAACCTGTGCATTTAGAACAGAACATAGCTGATAAAACTAAGTTAAAGGAGGGAGGGGTTTACTTAATTACTGGTGGACTAGGCGGTATTGGTTTAGTATTAGCAGAACATCTAGCAAAGAAAGTGCAGGCTAGATTAGTTCTAGTTGGACGAAAGAGTATTCCCGAAAAAGATAATTGGCAAGAATGGTTGGCAACTCACGATCAACAAGATAGGGTTAGCCGAATAATTTGTAAAGTCCAACTATTAGAGGCTCTTGGTGCAGAAGTTTTGGTAATCAGCGCGGATGTGACTAATTCCGAACAAATGCAGGCCGTGATTGCTCAGTCAATAGAAAAATTTGGTGTGATTAATGGTGTTATCCACGCAGCTGGTATTGCTGGTGGCGGTGTCATCCAACTTAAAACCCAGGATATAGCAAGCAAGGTACTCGCACCAAAAGTTAAAGGAACGATATTACTAGAGCAAGTTTTTCAGAATATTAATCTAGATTTCTTGGTACTTTGTTCATCTCAAAGTTCTATATTGGGTGAATTTGGACAGGTAGATTATTGTGCGGCTAATGCATTTCTTGATGTATATGCATATAATAATCAAGTTTCTAAATCTGGACGATTAACAATATCAATCGACTGGGATACTTGGCAAGAAGTAGGTATGGGAACGGAGATTATTCTACCAGATAATCTCAAATATTTAGCTGAAGATATAGTTGCAGAAGAATTAAAAGAATCAATAATGCCTCAAGAAGGTGCTGATGCTTTTGATCGCATTTTGGGAAGTGCCTTACCTCATGTTGTTGTGTCAACAAAAAATTTCTCAGATGTAATTAAGGAGAATCGTTATCTCAATTTTCTGGAAGAAGGATTAAAGCTTCTGGAAGATAACTCGGCTTCAGGTAATATTTCCCAAGCAAACCATCCTCGCCCAAATCTAGGTAATGATTATGTTGCACCTAATAATGAAATTGAAGTAACTATTGCTCGAATCTGGCAACAGATACTGGGAATTAATCAAATAGGTATTCATGATAGCTTTTTTGATTTGGGAGGACATTCTCTATTAGCTACTCAACTTCTCTCTCGATTGCGTCAAGAGTTTCAAATAAACCTGTCTCTGCATAGCTTTTTTGAAGCACCCACTATCATCGATCAAGCATTGATAGTTGAACAGACCCGAAGTTTGGGAGAAAGGTATAGTATCAACATGATTCCAAGAATCGAGCAAAGTAATGAGCAACAGGTGTTGGCAAAGCTCGATCAACTTTCAGACCAAGAAGTAGAGTTACTGCTTAATAAGGTGTTAGCAGAAAAGGGAACTGAACAATGACCAGTAATCACGATAAAAATAATGATGTTTCAACAGCAAAAAAACGTGAATTGTTGGCAAAACTACTTCAAGAAAAGGTTAGCCAGCTTCAGACTTTTCCAATGTATTTTGGTCAACAACGACTTTGGTTTATAGACCAATTACAACCTGGTAACTTTGCTAATCACATATCGGCAGCTTTGCGTCTTACAGGTTTTCTGAATCAAGCTGCATTATTGCAAACCCTGAATGAAATAGTGCGACGCCACGAAGTTTTGCGAACTACTTTCGCAACGATGGAAGAAAAACCTGTTCAGGTAATTATTCCTACTTTAAGCTTGAATTTACCTACCATCAATTTGGAGGAATTATCTGAGGTTGAGCAAGAAGCTGAAGTTAAAAAGTTAGTTATACAAGAAATTCAGCAACCCTTTAATTTGAGCCAAGCTCCATTACTGCGAGCTACTTTGCTGCGTCTCAAAGAAACAGAACACATTCTAGTGTTCACAATGCACCATATTATCTCTGACGGATGGTCAATGGGAGTACTGACTCAAGAAGTCGCAGTACTTTACGAAGCCTTCTCGAAAGGGCAGCCTTCTTTGCTTTCAGAACTGCCAATACAGTATGTAGACTTTGCAGCTTGGCAGCGACAACAGCTACAAGGAGAACTACTACAATCACAAATATCTTATTGGAAAAACCAGTTAGAAGGCGCACCAAAATTATTAGAGTTACCCACTGACTACCCACGACCTGCCGTTAGCAGCTTTCAGGGTGCCAGCTATTCATTTGAGTTATCTGATGATTTATATGTAGCCTTAAAGAAATTGAGCCAGCAGCATGGAAGTACCTTATTTATGACCCTGCTGGCAGCCTTTCAAATACTGCTATGGCGTTATACGGGTAGTGAAGATATTGTAGTAGGTTCGCCCATTGCTAACCGCGATCGCACAGAGTTAGAAGGATTAATTGGTTTTTTTGCCAATACAATTGCGCTGCGAACTAATTTGGCAGGTAATCCTACCTTTGAGGATCTACTAACTCGCGTGCGAACAAAGCTATTAGAAGCTTATGCCCATCAAGATTTACCTTTTGAGCAGCTAGTAGAAGAACTGCAACCACAACGAAACTTGAGCTACACGCCAGTATTTCAAGTAATGTTTGTGCTTCAGAATACACCAATGTCAGTTTTCGAGTTGCCTGGTTTGACTATAAGTCCCTTGACAATTGATAATGGTAGTGCCAAGTTTGATTTGACTCTAGAGATAACAGAAACACCAGAAAAAATTTTTGCTAACCTGGAGTTTAATACAGATTTATTTAAGGAAAGTACTGTTAAGCGGATGGCTGGACATTTCCAGACATTACTTAAAGAGATTATTGCAAACCCGAAACTACGGCTTTCAGAATTATCACTGCTAACAGAAGCAGAAAAACGTCAATTACTAGTGGAGTGGAATGACACTCAGGTTAATTATCCTCAAGATCAATGTATTCATCAGTTATTCGAGGCTCAAGTAGAACGCACACCTGATGCAGTAGCAGTAGTATTTGAACATGAACAGCTAACCTATCGGGAACTAAACACCAAAGCAAATCAACTAGCACATTATTTGCGTTCATTGGGAGTAAAACCAGAAGTGTTAGTTGGGATTTGTGTAGAGCGATCGATCGAGATGATAATTGGGCTATTAGCCATCCTGAAAGCAGGTGGTGCATATATACCATTAGACCCCAGCTATCCCCAAGAACGCATTGTATTTATACTAGAAGATACTCAAGCCCCAGTGTTGCTAACTCAAGAGTCGCTTCTTGAGGCGATACCGCAACACAAAGCTAAAGTGGTTTGTTTAGATAACGATTGGCAGACAATCGCCCAACAAACCCAGGAAAATTTATTATCTGTTGTCACAACTGACAACCTAGCTTATGTCATCTATACCTCTGGTTCAACAGGCAGACCAAAAGGTGTAATGATTCAACACGCAAGCACAGTTGCAATGTTGGATTGGGCAAAGAAAACCTTTGCGATAGAAGCTATGCAAGGAGTTTTGGCATCAACCTCAATTTGCTTCGATCTTTCGGTATTCGAGGTGTTTGTTCCTCTGTGTTGTGGTGGCAAAGTGATTTTAATCGAGAACGCACTGTTGTTACCAACTTCGTCAGCAGCCTTAGATGTAACCTTAATTAATACTGTCCCAAGTGTAATTTCACAATTATTAATAACTGATGGAATTCCAGCGTCAGTGCAGATTGTGAATGTTGCAGGTGAACCACTTCATAATAAACTCGTACAACAACTTTATCAGCAGGATAATATACAAAAGGTATTTAACCTATATGGTCCTTCAGAAGATACAACTTATTCAACCTTTGCCTGGATACACAAGGATACTAGCAACACTACACCTATCGGTCGTCCGATTCACAACACCCAGATTTATTTATTAGATCAAAATTTACAACCTGTTCCTGTAGGTGTAGCAGGGATGTTGTATATTGGTGGTGCAGGTTTAGCCCGTGGTTATCTAAACAAAGCAGAACTGACTGCGGAGAAATTTATTCCCTATCCTTACGCAAACTTGCCAGGGGAACGGTTATATAAAACTGGAGATCAGGCACGCTATCTGCCCAATGGAGATATCGAATATATTGGTCGTATTGACTATCAAGTAAAAGTCCGTGGTTTTCGGATTGAACTATTAGAAATTGAAGCAGTTATTCTTGAATACCCAGCAGTCCAAGAAGCTGTAGTTGCGGTTCATTTTTCACAGGTAGATTCTCAACAAATAGTCGCCTATGTAGTCCCTCAAATAGAGCAAACACTGACAATTCCTGAACTAAGGAGTTTTTTAGAAGCGAAGTTGCCAAGCTATATGGTGCCAGCAGCTTTTGTCATATTATCAGCACTACCACTAACACCTAATGGTAAAATTAACCGTAAGGCACTACGTACACCTGATACAGCTAGACCTGAAGACAAAGAACTAGTAGTACCACAGACAACTCTTGAAAAGCAGTTGGCTGGAATCTGGACAGAAGTATTAGGTCTGGAAAATATAAGTATAAACGATAATTTTTTTGGATTAGGTGGAGATTCTATTCTTAGCCTTCAAGTAATATCCAAAGCCAACCAAATAGGGCTGCACCTAACTCCTAAGCAGATGTTTCAGTACCAAACGATTGCCCAATTAGCGACAGTAATTGGTACAACTCAGAAAATTCAAGCTGAACAAGGAGTTTTAACTGGAGCGCTAGAGCTAATACCCATTCAGCACTGGTTTTTTGCACAAAAGCAACCAGAACCACACCACTGGAATCAAGCTGTATTCTTAGAAAGCAAGCAGAATATTGACCCTGTAGTTTTAGAGAAAATTATCAAGTTTCTACAAATACATCATGATATCCTACGCTTACGATTTATACAGCAGGAATTTAGTACTGAAGCACTTATCGTTATTCCTGATGATGTCATACCATTAACATACTTCGATTTTTCAGCACTGCCAAAAGATCGACAATCACCAGCAATAAAAGCAGCAGCAACTAAACTGCAAGCCAGCTTAAATCTGTCACAAGGGCCGTTATTCCAGGTTGCGCTTTTCAACTTGGGCGACAATCAACCCAACCGCTTGCTTTGGATTATTCACCACTTAGCTGTTGATGGTGTCTCTTGGCGAATTTTAATTGAAGATTTTCAAACAGCTTACCAGCAAATTAGTCAAGGCAAAGTAATTAAGTTGCCACCCAAAACAACTTCTTACAAACAATGGTCTAGCCATCTACAAAAATATGCACAAGCTTCAGCACTACTTTCAGAGCTAGACTTTTGGCTGAGAACACAATATCAATCAGTTTCGTCTATACCAAGAGATTTTCCTGATGGAAATAATATAGAAGAAACCACTTCTATGGTATTAGTATCGCTGTCTGTAGAAGAAACCCAAAGTTTGCTGCAACAAGTACCAGCAGCTTACCAGACACAAATTAATGATGTATTGTTAACAGCACTGATACTAACGTTTAACCAGTGGACGGGGGAAAATTCTCTACTAATTGACTTGGAAGGGCATGGGCGAGAAGAAATCTTTGAGGATGTGGACTTATCGAGGACTATCGGTTGGTTTACAACTATTTTCCCAGTACACCTAAAGCTAGAAAATACCAACGAGCAAGGAAAAGTCTTGAAGTCGATAAAAGAGCAGCTACGAGCAATTCCGAATCGAGGTATTGGCTATGGATTATTCCGCTATCTTTGTCAGGATCGGGAAATAGCTGAAAAATTTTCCTCATCAAAGGCTGAAGTTGCTTTCAACTATTTAGGACAGTTCGATCGAGTTTTACCAGAATCATCTTTATTTAGCTTCGCGAAGGAATCGAGTGGTTCTACTCGCAGTTTGCAAAGTAAACGAACTCACTTATTAGAAATTAACGGTGGTATTTATCAGGGACATCTGGAAATGAGTTGGTCTTACAGTAATAAGTTGCATCGACAAACCACGATTGAGGTACTTGCTCAAAGGTTTATTGGGGAACTGCGATCGCTGATTGCTCATTGCCTATCTCCCAATGCAGGTGGCTTTACCCCTTCTGACTTCGCAGATTTTCAGCAAAGCCAATGGGATCAAACCGATCTTGATGCCATTACAGCAGCTATGGGGGATATGTAACATGGGTGTGCAAAACAAAAACATTGAAGATTTTTATCCGCTCTCGCCCATGCAGCAGGGCATTCTGTTCCATAGTCTTGCAGCTCCTAAATCTGGCATCTATTTTGAACAATTTAGCTGGACTCTCCACGGAAAGCTCAATGTTACAGCCTTTCATCGGGCATGGCAGCATATTGTAGAACGATATTCCATTCTCCGAACCTGCTTCGTTTGGGAAGGCTTAAAAGAACCAGTACAAATTGTGCATCGACAGGTGGCTTTACCGTGGCAGGAGTATAATTGGCAGCATCTCTCCCCAGAAGAACAACAACAAAAGTTAGAACTTTTCTTACAAAGCGATCGCTCCAGTGGGTTTGAACTTAAGCAGCCTCCATTGATGCGCCTAACACTGGTTCAACTTTCGGATATTTCCTATAACTTTACCTGGAGTCATCATCATCTATTGTTAGATGGGTGGTCTGTTGCCTTAGTTTTTAAAGAAGTCCTTGCTTGTTACAAAGCTTTTAGCAATGGTCAAGAATTATACTTAGAATCAATCCGCCCGTATCGAGATTACATTGTCTGGCTACAGCAACAAAATCTATCTGAAGCTGAGACTTTCTGGCGACAGATACTTAAAGGTTTTACCACTCCGACACAGCTATCGGTGAATCAACAAGCTAGAAAATTACTGACTCAAACAGATGGCTATGACGAGCGAGAAGTTAAACTTTCTATAGTAACAACAGCAGCATTGCAGTCTGTAGCAAAGCAACATCAATTAACACTGAACACCCTTGTACAGGGAGCTTGGGCTTTGCTATTGAGCTGCTACAGTGGTCAAAAAGACGTAGTTTTTGGGGCAGTAACTTCTGGTCGTCCCCATACTTTAGCTAAAGCCGAGTCTATGGTAGGGTTGTTTATCAACACGTTACCGATTAGAGTACAAGTATCATCCCAAGAATTTCTTTTGCCTTGGCTTCATAACATCAAAGATAAACTAGTTGAAGCACGGCAATATGAGTATTGTCCATTAGTGAAAGTCCAAGAATGGAGCGAAGTTCCTAAAGGTGTATCTCTATTCGAGAGTATAGTAGTTTTTGAGAACTATGCTGTAGATCCTTCTTTACGGCAGAGGGATATCAATTTGCAGATAGAGGAATTTCATAGCTTTGAAAAGACTAACTATCCGATAACCCTAAGCGTGAATCTAGGTGAGGAGTTGTTGCTCAATATTACTTGCGATGATAGCGATCGCTTCGACACTGACACGATCGCCCGGATGCTAGGACATTTACAGACTTTGCTAGAGGGTATGTCCACCAATCCACAGCAACGTCTTGGTGAGTTATCGCTCTTAACAGAAGATGAGCGACATCAGTTACTTGTGGAGTGGAATCAAACTCAGGTTGAATATTCTCAAGATCAATGCATCCATCAGTTGTTCGAGGCTCAAGTAGAACGTACACCTGATGCGATCGCAGTCGTCTTTGAAAATCAACAACTAACCTACCGCGAGTTGAACAACCAAGCGAATCAACTAGCGCACTATTTGCAACAACTAGGAGTGAAGCCAGAGGTATTAGTTGGAATTTGTGTAGAGCGATCGATCGAGATGATAATTGGGCTATTAGCCATCCTCAAAGCTGGGGGAGCCTATGTACCGATCGATCCAACCTATCCACAGCCGCGATTGGCACTGCTGCTAAATGATGCTCCACTTACAGTATTACTTACACAACAGTATCTACTGGCACAAATACCACCGCATACAGCAAAAGTCATCTGTTTCGATGACGATATTAATTGGCAAGCCGGATCGTCAGCAATCAAACAAAACCCTGTAAATCAAACCACCCCTGCAAATCTAGTCTATGTGATTTATACATCAGGCTCTACTGGCACACCCAAAGGTGTTACTATCCAACATCAATCTTTGGTAAACTTTGTCCAAGCAGCGATCGCACAATACCAACTACAAGCACAAGACAGGATCTTGCAATTTGCCTCCATCAGCTTTGATGCCGCTTGTGAAGAAATTTTTCCTTGTTTGCTACACGGTGCGACTTTGGTATTGCGAACTGATGAAATGTTGGTTTCGATCAAAGCTTTCAATGAAAAATGCCAACAGCATTGCATATCGGTTTTAGATATACCTACTGCTTTTTGGCATCAGATAACTTCAGAACTTGCAACATCAGCATTAAAGCTACCAGAATCACTGCGCCTAGTTATTATTGGTGGCGAAAAAGCTTTACCAGATAAAATTAACATTTGGCAACAGCAAGTAGAATCAGGCATACGTTTGATTAATAGCTACGGGCCGACAGAAACCACAGTAGTTGCTACAGTTTGCGACCTGACAACTGTAGAAGGGGAAGTGCCGATTGGCAGAGCGATCGCTAATATGCAAACCTATGTGTTAGATTCTGATTTGCAACCGGTTCCCATCGGTATTTGGGGCGAGTTGCACATTGGCGGAATTGGCGTAGCCAGAGGCTATCTGCACCAACCAGAGTTAACATCTGAGAAATTTATACCAAATCCTTTTAGCGATCGCCCAGGTTCTCGTCTTTACAAAACAGGCGATCGGGTACGCTACCGCAGCGATGGTCAAATTGAATTTAGCAATCGTATTGACAACCAAGTAAAAATTAGGGGCTTCCGTATTGAGCTAGGAGAAATAGAAGCACTCATCAACGAACATCCATCTGTTATGGAAGCAACAGTGATTTCTAGGAAAGATGTGTCAGACTACGAGCAGTTAGTGGCTTATGTAGTTGCTAATACATTTGATGTTGTAAAAGAGCAGACATCAGCAGTTGATTTGAACACTCAACAAGCCTCGCAGTGGCAGGCAGTTTTTGATAGCCTTTACAACGAGTTAGATTCAGAACAACAGTCAGGTTTTTATATCAAGGGCTGGGAAAGTAGCTATACAGGCTTGCATCTCCCCGATCAAGAAGTACGTGAATGGATGGATCAAACAGTTGAGCGGATTTCAGCTTTGCAACCAACCCAGATCCTAGAAATTGGTTGTGGTGGTAGCGGTCTAATGCTTTTACGTTTTGCTCCTTATTGCACACAATACTGTGCAACTGATATTTCGCAAAATGCTCTAAACATTCTCCAGCAACAATTAAGCAACTTAGGGCAAAATTTGTCAGAAGTGAGCTTTATCCAGAAAGGAGCAGATGACTTCACTGGTATAAGTACAGATACTTTCGATGCTGTCTTTATAGTCTCAGTAGCCCAATATTTTCCAAGTGTTGACTACTTATTAAAGGTGTTGGAGGGTGCTGTAAATGTAGTAGAGCCTGGAGGCTTTATATTTCTAGGAGATGTTCGCAATTTTAGCTTATTAGAAGCTTTTCACACCTCTGTTCAACTACATAAAGCACCAGCCTCTCTCTCTGTAGAAAATTTACAGCAACTTGTGCAAAAGCAAATATTTGCAGAGAAACAGTTAGTTATTGATCCGGCCTTTTTTATCGCCTTAAAGCAGCATCTGCCCAAGATTAGTCATGTAGAAATTCATCTGGAACGCGGGCACTTTCATAATGAGTTGACTAAATTCCGCTACGATGTGATTATCCATGTAGGACATGACAATCTTTCAGTAGATATTTCATGGTTAGATTGGCAGCAAGCAAAGTTGACGCTTGCATCTGTCCGCCAATTACTTATAGACACTGAGCCGGATATTTTAGGAATTGTTAATGTGCCTAATGCTCGTGTCTTGCCAGATGTAAAAGCTGTAGAATTACTCAAAAAGTCCAAAGGCTTGACAAATGTTGGTGAGGTACGCCAAGCTCTTCAGGCAATAGCAACAACTGGCGTAGACCCCGAAGAATTATGGGCTGTTAGTGAAGAATTACCTTATATCGTCGATATTAGCTGGTCAGATAATAGTGTCGATGGTCAATACCAGGTAGTATTCAAAAAGCGCACTGTAGCATCACAAATAAAGCCTATAATGGTGGCTCCTCCTTGCAGTGGAAAAACAGCTAGCTTTCAGACTTGGAGTGATTTTACTAATACTCCACTACAGCAGATGTCTAATACTCAGGTTGTGTCTCAATTACGGCAGCATTTAGAGGCGAAGCTGCCGAACTACATGATGCCGTCAGCATTCGTGATGCTAAATGCACTACCACTTACACCTAATGGTAAGGTCGATCGCCAAGCATTGCCTGCACCTGGTACAACAAGACCTAAATTAGAAGCAGCTTATCAGCCACCCCAAACCGAAATAGAAAAAACTATTGTTAGTATATGGCAACAAATACTGAATGTTGAGGACGTAGGAATTTATGACAATTTCTTTGAACTTGGTGGTCATTCATTGCTATTAATTCAGGTTCATAGCAAGTTGCAAAAAGTATTTCAGCGAGATTTCACCTTAGTTGATATGTTTGAATATCCGACTATAAGTCACTTGGCTAAATATTTTAGTCAGGAATCTAGCGAAGAAACACCTGTTTTACTAGCTGCTCATCATCCAGAGAGCAGAACGGCTTCAGTACAGCGGCGAAAACAAGTTAGAAAACAGTATCGAGAAGCAACAAAGCAAAAAGATATTTAGTCTCAACAAAGTATTGAGGAAATAAGGGCGATCGCTACAAGATTGATGCCCGATAAAATCGAACATTTTAGAAAGTGCTAATAACACTTAAAGAAAAGAAGGCAAAACCTTCTTATTTCAAAAATTAAGTATAAAAACTTATTGCAACAAATACAATATGACATCGAGCAGCAAAGAAATGTTAAACAAGAATTACCTTTTTGAATCTGAACAGGTATTACATGATGGGATAGAAGAGCAAGTAATGCAAATGTTTGCTTCATTCAATCAGGTAAACTCTATTGAAAAACAAATAGATGAAATAACTGAGAATATTTCTCAAGATTTTTTAAGCAATATTGACTCTAATACCAACATTGATTTAGACTCACTACTAGAAAAGTTTTCTGATAGTAAAATTCCACTTCAGCCCACTAACCTTGAGGGCTATCTCAAGTACATAGGCAATAATCTTGTTGCTCATTCAATACATACATCTTCGCCACGATTTATTGGTCACATGACCTCGGCACTTCCTAGTTTTGTACGCCCTTTGGCTAGACTCATGACGGCAATGAATCAAAACGCCGTCAAAATAGAGACAGCTAAAGCCCTCACCTTCTGTGAACGTGAGGCTTTGGCTATGTTGCATCGACAGATTTATAATTTTTCTGACGGTTTCTATACTCAACATATTCAAAACAACCTCAGTACACTAGGAATCTTAGTTTCTGGTGGAACAGTGGCGAATATCTCAGCACTTTGGTGCGCGCGAAATGCTTCACTAGGGCCAAAAGATGCATTTCTCGGCGTAGAAAAAGAAGGTTTAGCAGCTGCTCTAGATTTCTATGGCTACAAAGGAGCAGTAATTATTGGCTCTGACTTGATGCACTACTCTTTTGATAAAGCTGCGGATTTGATGGGCATTGGTACTCATAGTTTGATGAGAATCCCTGCTGACTGTAATAATCGAGTTAACTTACAAGCACTGCGTCAAACTGTTATAGACTGTCGTAACCAAAACTTACTAATTATTGCAATTATAGGGGTTGCTGGCACGACAGATTCAGGTGGAGTTGATTCCCTTAAAGATATTGCGGAGATTGCACAAGAAGCCAATGCTCATTTTCACGTAGATGCTGCTTGGGGTGGCCCACTAATTTTTTCTGAACAATATAGGTATAAGCTTGCTGGTATAGAAAAAGCTGATTCAGTCACTATTGATGGACATAAACAACTGTATTTGCCAATGGGTATTGGTATGGTCTTTTTCCGCAACCCCTATCTAGCTTCTTCAATCGAAAAACAGGCTAGCTATACCATGCGTAAGGGATCATTTGATTTAGGTAAACGTGCTTTAGAAGGTTCTCGGCCGGGCATGGCTTTATTTTTACACGCTGGTCTAAAACTGATTGGGCTTAAAGGATATGAGTTTTTGATTGATGAAGGAATCCGCAAAACTCAATATATGGCTGCTCGGATTTCAGCGATGCCTGAATTTGAATTGTTGGCAGAACCTGATACTAATCTATTAATCTATCGCTATATTCCAGAGCAATTTAGAGGGCTGATTGCCAACACACAGTTAACAGAAACAGATAATCAAATTATCAATAATTGTAATGAATGTTTACAAAAAATGCAGCGTCATATCGGTCGCACTTTTATCTCACGAACAACGAAAATAACTATAAGTTTGGACAAAGAAATTCCTGTAATTGCTATGCGTGCAGTAATTGCTAATCCATTAACTACTGAAGAAGATATTGAGGCTGTTTTAAATGACCAAATTCAGATTGCTTCTGAAATTTCACTGTCATATTGAACAACTTGCTATTAGAAAACAAATATTTATTATCAGGTTTTGACTTATGGATATAGCCAATAATTTTATTCATAGCTTAAATGAGAATCTTCAGGACGAAATTGCTATTATTGGTATGGCGGGTCGTTTTCCGGGAGCAAATGAAATTGCTAGCTTTTGGAACAACCTGCGGGATGGTGTAGAGTCAATTTCTTTTTTCACGAATGAAGAACTAATATCTGCTGGGGTAGATGGATCGTTACTTAACGAACCCAATTACGTGAAGGCAAGCGGTATATTAGAAGATATAGACTTATTTGATGCTTCATTTTTTGGTTTTTCCCCCAGAGAAGCTGAACTTACAGACCCACAACACCGTCTTTTTATGGAAAGTGTTTGGGAAGCTTTAGAAAATGCTGGCTATAATTCGGAAACTTATAGCGGTCAAATAGGTCTTTTCGGTGGTCTTGCTGCCAGTTCTTATCTGCTATCAAACTTATATTCCCATCGGAATTTGATGGAATCAGAAGGTAGTATTACTATTGGGAATGATAAGGATTTTCTCCCAACACAAATTTCTTATAAATTAAACTTAAGAGGGCCAAGTATCAATGTTCAGACAGCCTGTTCCACATCATTGGTTGCTGTCCACCTAGCCTGCCAAAGTTTACTAAATGGTGAAAGTGATATAGCTTTAGCAGGGGGTGTTAGCGTTGAAGTGCCACAAAAAACTGGTTATCACTATCAACAAGGAGGAATTCATTCTCCTGATGGTCATTGTCGAGCTTTTGACGCTCAAGCGAAAGGAACTAATGGTGGCAGTGGTTTAGGTGTAGTAGTCTTGAAAAGATTAGAGGATGCTATTGCTGATGGTGATTTTATTTATGCAGTAATCAAAGGTTCAGCTGTTAATAACGATGGCTCTTTAAAGGTTGGATATACAGCCCCTAGTGTTGATGGTCAAAGGAAGGTTATTTTAGAAGCTTTAGCTTTAGCTGGAGTCGAACCTGAAACTATTTCTTATGTAGAAACACACGGTACAGGAACTATCTTAGGAGACCCGATTGAAATAAAAGCTCTCACACAAGCTTTTCGTGGCAGCACAAATAAAAAAGGTTTTTGTGCTATTGGTTCAGTAAAAACCAATGTGGGACATTTGGATACAGCAGCTGGTGTAACAGGCTTAATTAAAACAGTCCTGGCATTAAAACATAAACAAATACCTCCAAGTTTGCATTTTCAAGAGCCAAATCCACAGATAGACTTTGCCAATAGCCCCTTTTACGTCAATACCAAATTATCCGAGTGGAAAACCAACGGAACACCCCGCAGAGCGGGTGTGAGTTCTTTTGGTATTGGCGGGACTAATGCCCATGTTATTTTAGAAGAAGCTCCAGTAGAGACGCGCCAATTTGCGTCTCTACACTCCCGTCCGTGGCAATTGTTGTTGCTCTCAGCCAAAACCAGCACAGCTTTAGACACTGCAACAGCACAATTGCGTGATTATTTAGAGCAAAACCCCGATATTCCCCTACCAGATGTCGCTCACACCCTACAAGTAGGGCGTCGAGCTTTTGACTATCGCCGCATCGTGATTTGCCAAGACCCAAATGATGCAGTGAAATCGCTTAACAGCCAATACCCACAACGTATTTTTAGTTACCACTACAAGCCAGGTCACTGTCCAGTAATTTTGATGTTTTCAGGACAAGGGTCACAATATGCAAACATGGGTCGGGAACTTTATGAAGTCGAACCGACATTTAAAAAATATGTAGATACTTGCGCTGTGATTTTGCAACCCCATCTGGGTATTGATATCCGTTCCCTACTTTATCCCAGAGAAGAAGATACTGAAGTAGCTTGTTTGCAACTACAACAAACAGCCTTGACCCAAAGCGCGTTATTCGTTACAGAGTACGCCCTGACTCAGTTATTAATGTCTTGGGGTGTGCGACCAGAAGCAATGATTGGTCATAGTATTGGGGAATATGTCGCCGCAACCATTGCAGATGTATTTTCTCTCGAAGATGCCTTAAAAATTGTGGCAAAAAGAGGACAGTTGATGCAACAGTTGCCTTCTGGGAGTATGCTGGCAATTAGGCTGCCAGAAAAAGATGTGCAGTTGCTGCTGTCTGCACAAAAGTTGTATCAAACATCTCTACAAATCGCAGCGATTAACAGCCCATCTTCTTGTGTAGTTTCGGGAACAAACCAAGCAGTTGCAGCCCTGGAAAAGCAATTATCCTCTCAAAAAGTTGAATGTCGGCTGTTGCATACATCTCATGGATTTCATTCGGTGATGATGGAGCCAATATTGCCAGCATTTACTGAGGCGATAAAAACAGTCAAACTGAATCCACCACGCATCCGGTTTATTTCGAATGTAACTGGTAGTTGGATTAGTAAAGAGCAAGCGACAAATCCGAATTATTGGTGCGAACATTTACGAGAAACTGTCAGATTTTCAGATGGGATATCCCAACTCATACAGCAATTTGAAGGTGTTTTTCTGGAGGTAGGACCAGGGCGAACTTTAAGTACATTAACGACACAGCATTTGGATGGAAATGCCAAGCAACAGGTATTGACTTCGTTATGCCATGTTAAAGAACAGCAATCGGATGTTGCTTGGTTGTTGCAAACATTAGGCCGGTTGTGGCTTTCTGGTGTCGAAATAGATTGGTCGGGATTTTATAGCCATGAGCAGCGTCATCGTTTGCCTTTGCCTACTTACCCCTTTGAACGACAAAGGTACTGGATTGAACCTAACAAGCAAGGACAAAATGAGCATTACACTCCAGTATCACTGGGTAAAAAACCTGATATAGCCGACTGGTTTTATATCCCTTTTTGGAAGCCTTCGTTACCACCATTACAACTAGAACATGAAGAATTAGCATCTGAGAAGTCCTGCACTTTGGTGTTTATTGATGAGTGTGGCTTGGGTAGTAAATTGGTCAAACAATTAGAAACACAAAACCAGGATGTAATTACTGTAAAAGTTGGTGAGAGTTTTACCATACTAAGTGAATCTCAATATACTATTAATCCGAAAAATAATTATGACTACGATATTTTACTCCAAGAGCTTTATAAGCAAAATAATTTGCCAAAAACGATAGTTCATTTATGGAATGTTACACCTAGCATTGACGAAGAATTAGAAATTGAAAAAGTTGAAAAAGCTCAAACAATAGGATTTTACAGCCTGCTATTTCTTGCTCAAGCTTTGGGAAAACTAGAAACTAGTGATGATTTTCAAATTACAGTTATTTCTAACGACTTACAGTCAGTAAATGGCAATGAAGCACTTTCTCCGGAAAAAGCTACTTTACTTGGGCCAATTAAAGTCATATCTCAAGAATATTCAAATATAAACTGTCGTAGTATTGATGTTATACTTGCAGAACAACGAAATTGGCAAGAAGAAAAACTTGTAGAACAATTGCTGGCGGAACTGAAAGTTCCTGATTCGGAAAAACTCATTGCTTATCGAGGTTTGAACCGTTGGGTACAAACTTTTGAACCTGTACGCTTTGATAAAGCTAAAATCGAAAAGCCTCGACTAAGAGAAAAAGGAGTCTATTTAATTACAGGTGGACTCGGAGATATTGGACTTGTTTTGGCAAAATACTTGGCTCGAACTGTACAAGCAAAACTAGTATTGATAGGACGTTCTGGTTTACCTAAAAAAGACGAATGGTCTCAATGGCTTGCTACTCACGATGAAACTGATAGGACTAGCTATAAAATTCGCAAAGTTCAAGAAATCGAAGACTTAGGTGCAGAAGTTTTAGTGGTGAGTGCTGATGTGAGCAACATCGAAAAAATGCAAAGTGTCATTACTCAAACTCAACAGCAATTTGGTCAGTTAAATGGTATCATCCATGCTGCTGGAATTCCTGGAGGCGGTGTCATTCAGCGAAAAACTCAAGCAGAAGCAGAAAGTATTCTGGCTCCGAAAGTCAAAGGTACAGTAGTTATTGATTTACTTGTCAAAGATATTCAGTTAGATTTCTTTATTCTAGTATCATCAAGCACCTCAATTTTAGGGGATTTTGGACAAGTAGACTATTGTGGAGCAAATGCTTTTCTTGATGCCTTTGCTCACCGTAGTAATGCCTCAAAACATGGCAAATTTACTACAAGTATCAACTGGGATGCTTGGCAAGAAATTGGCATGGCTGTAAACACAGGAGTTTCGCAACACCTCCAAGAATCACGAATAGAAGAGCTTAAACAAGGCATATTACCTAATGAGGGTGTAGAGGTTTTTCTACGTACTTTGGGAAATACAATATCTCAAGTTGTAATATCTACATCTGACTTCTTGGATAAATTCAAACATTATAATTCTTCTAAACAAATACAATACCTAGAAGTTTTAGAAAATGCCAATCTATCTAGCTCAAAATATCCTCGACCTGAATTAAGTAATGATTATATTGCTCCTCGAAATAAAATTGAGGAACAGCTGTTTGAAATTTGGCAACAAATTCTTGGCATTGAAAGGATAGGAATCCATGATAATTTTTTTGAACTTGGTGGTGATTCGCTGATAGGTATTCAACTGATTGCAACCTTAAATAAGGTATTTCATGTAAATATTTCTGTTGCCAAACTTTATGAATGTCCGAACATCAGTTCTATGGCAAAGATTTTTGCTCCTGAAGAATTTCAGGAAAATACTTTTGAACAAAGACTAAGCCGAGGACAGAAAAGAAGACAGATGAAAATTCAAAGTAACTAAAATATTTTAACTTTAGTTAATTTATCTAGAGCGACAAATTATGAATACCAATATAAAACAAGAACAAACAGCAAATATAGATATAGCAATAGTGGGAATGTCTGGGCGTTTACCTGGGGCAAAAAACATTGATGATTTTTGGCATAATCTTCAAAATGGTGTTGAGTCTATTTCATTTTTCTCCAATCATGACTTAGTAGATTTAAATCTTGAAGAGGAAGTTTTAAACGAATCCAATTATGTTAAAGCAGCACCTGTATTAGAAGACATTGAGTATTTTGATGCTAAGTTCTTTGGTTGCAGCCCTAGAGAAGCTGAAGTAATGGATCCCCAACATCGCCTATTCATAGAATGTGCCTGGGAAGCTCTTGAAAATGCTGGATACGATCCAGAAACCTATGAAGGTTTGATTGGGGTTTACGCTGGTGTAAGTACAAATAGTTACTTTTTTCACAATATATATGAGAACGTTAATTTAATAAATATTTCCAATAACTATACTCTGAACAAAGATTTTTTGACCACCAATATATCGTATAAATTAAATTTAAAAGGACCAAGTGTAGGTATCCAAACTTACTGTTCTACTTCATTAGTCGCTGTACATTTAGCCTGCAAAAGTTTACTTGATGAAGAGTGTGATATTGCTTTGGCAGGTGGGGTTACGATTATAGTTCCACAAAAGTCAGGTTACTTATATGAAGAGGACGGAATTTTGTCTCCTGATGGTCATTGTCGGGCATTTGATGCTAAAGCACAGGGTACTATTTTCGGCAGTGGACTGGGAATAGTCGTTTTAAAAAGATTAAAAGATGCAATAGCAGATAGAGATTACATTCATGCAGTTATTAAAGGTTCAGCAATCAACAATGATGGCTCTTTAAAAGTTAGCTATACAGCACCTAGTGTAAATGGCCAAGCTGAAGTTATTGTAGAGGCTCTGGCAAATGCTGGAATAGATGCTGATGATATTTCCTATATTGAAACTCATGGAACTGGAACATCTGCTGGAGACCCAGTAGAAATTGCTGCGCTCACTAAGGCTTTTCGTGCTTTTACGCGAAGAAATGGCTTCTGCGCTGTAGGTTCAGTAAAACCAAATATTGGACATCTAGACACAGCATCTGGTGTTGCAAGTTTGATCAAAACTGTCTTAGCATTAAAATATAAACAAATACCTCCTAGTATAAATTTTGAAGCTCCCAATCCTGAGATTGATTTTGTCAACAGCCCTTTCTACGTTAATACTAAACTTACCGAGTGGAAAGCTAATAATACTCCCCGCAGAGCAGGAGTTAGTTCTTTAGGTTTTGGTGGAACTAATGCCCATCTGATTCTGGAAGAAGCCCCTGACATTAAATATTTTGATGACTCTAGACCTTGGCAATTGATATTATTATCAGCCAAAACTAGCACAGCCTTAGATACTGCAACTGAAAATTTGGTTACGTATTTAAAAGAATATCCAGATATAAATTTACCTAATGTTGCTCACACTCTAAAAGTGGGTCGTAGAGCTTTTAACCATCGTCGAATTTTGGTGTGTGAGAGTGTTCAAGATGCTGTAAGTGTCTTGGCGACACAGGCGCAGGAACGGATTTTTACTGTATGTCAAGAGCATAGAGAACAGCCAGTCATCTTGATGTTTTCAGGACAAGGGTCACAATATGCAAACATGGGTCGGGAACTTTATGAAGTCGAACCGACATTTAAAAAATATGTAGATACTTGCGCTGTGATTTTGCAACCCCATCTGGGTATTGATATCCGTTCCCTACTTTATCCCAGAGAAGAAGATACTGAAGTAGCTTGTTTGCAACTACAACAAACAGCCTTGACCCAAAGCGCGTTATTCGTTACAGAGTACGCCCTGACTCAGTTATTAATGTCTTGGGGTGTGCGACCAGAAGCAATGATTGGTCATAGTATTGGGGAATATGTCGCCGCAACCATTGCAGATGTATTTTCTCTCGAAGATGCCTTAAAAATTGTGGCAAAAAGAGGACAGTTGATGCAACAGTTGCCTTCTGGGAGTATGCTGGCAATTAGGCTGCCAGAAAAAGATGTGCAGTTGCTGCTGTCTGCACAAAAGTTGTATCAAACATCTCTACAAATCGCAGCGATTAACAGCCCATCTTCTTGTGTAGTTTCGGGAACAAACCAAGCAGTTGCAGCCCTGGAAAAGCAATTATCCTCTCAAAAAGTTGAATGTCGGCTGTTGCATACATCTCATGGATTTCATTCGGTGATGATGGAGCCAATATTGCCAGCATTTACTGAGGCGATAAAAACAGTCAAACTGAATCCACCACGCATCCGGTTTATTTCGAATGTAACTGGTAGTTGGATTAGTAAAGAGCAAGCGACAAATCCGAATTATTGGTGCGAACATTTACGAGAAACTGTCAGATTTTCAGATGGGATATCCCAACTCATACAGCAATTTGAAGGTGTTTTTCTGGAGGTAGGACCAGGGCGAACTTTAAGTACATTAACGACACAGCATTTGGATGGAAATGCCAAGCAACAGGTATTGACTTCGTTATGCCATGTTAAAGAACAGCAATCGGATGTTGCTTGGTTGTTGCAAACATTAGGCCGGTTGTGGCTTTCTGGTGTCGAAATAGATTGGTCGGGATTTTATAGCCATGAGCAGCGTCATCGTTTGCCTTTGCCTACTTACCCCTTTGAACGACAAAGGTACTGGATTGATGCGAAATCCCTACCCACTTCAGTAAATACAAAATCAATTACATTAGATCATAAACAAGATATTACTGACTGGTTTTATACTCCTTCATGGAAGCGTTCTTTGCTGTATAAGTCGTCTTTTTATCCAATAAAATCTACACAAGAAAATTGGCTGTTTTTTGTGGATGATTTGGGAATGGCTAAAAAAGTAATTGATGGGTTAACAAAGCAACCTGTAAATATTATCATTGTTCAAAAAGGAGAGTATTTTAGTAAATCAAGTGAGGGTGTTTATGGAATTAATCCCTGTATAAGTGAAGACTATAATACCTTACTAAAAGAATTAATATCATTAGGTCAAAATCCAGAATATATTGCTTATTTCTGGAGCGTAAGCCATATTGAAAATTGTCAACGAGAAAATTATTTAGAATTCAACAGTTTACTATTTTTCATGCAGAGCCTTAGTAAACTGAAAATTAGCGATCGCTTGCAAATTTTGGTCGTATCGAACAACATCCAAGAGGTGAATGGGAATGAAAAACTAGACCCAGAGAAAGCAGCCATATTAGGTTTATGTAAAGTCATCCCTCAAGAGTATCCTAATATTACTTGTCGATGTATTGATATTGCTTTAACTAATCGCAGAGACGCAGAAAAAGGACAAGAAGATTGTGAGAGTAATATTATTGACCAACTTTTGGAGGAGTTGACCTCTGTATCCTCAGACATGGTAGTTGCTTATCGCGATCGCTACCGTTGGGTACAAACGTTTGAGCCAGTTCGCTTAGAGTCAGTAGTTAACGAAAAAACACCATTGAGAAAACAAGGTGTTTACCTGTTTACTGGCGGTTTAGAAAGTATTGAAGTTGTGCTTGCAGAATATTTAGCAAAAACTTTTCAAGCAAAACTCATATTTATCGAGGATTCTAGCTTCCCAGAAAAAGACGATTTCTCGCAATGGCTGGAATCTCACACTCAAGAAGATGAAGTGAGTTGTAAAATTCAACAATTGCTTGTATTAGAAAAATTAGGTGCAAAAATTTTGGTAATGCGTGCAGATACAACTAATTATGAGCAAATGTCTCAAAGCCTTGCATCTGAAAATATTAGACAAATTAATGGGGTCATTTATTCAACTGGAATAAAACGCGAAAATATATTTGGTTCCATTCCAGAAATTGGTAAAATAGAATTACAGAAATTATTAGACTCCCAACTTTGTAAGATTACAGTATTAGAACAAGTCTTACAAAATATCAAATTAGATTTTTGTATTATTTTTTCTTCTTTATCTTCTATTTTAGGAGGATTTGGACTAGGCTTATATTCAGCAGCTAATCAATCCATTGACACCTTTACTAACCGACACAACAGGAATAATTCTTTTCCGTGGTATATTATAAATTGGGATAAATTACAACTGGATACTAACCAAGAAGAAACAAGACTTGCTCAAGTATCTGGGTCAAAATTAGATATTACCCAAACAGAAACTCTAGAACTATTTAAACGAGTATTGTCTTTAAGAGAAGGAACCCAGATTATTCTTTCTAAAGTAGATATTAATGCCAGAAAAAATTATCTATTTAACCTTGACTTTCTAGCAAATTCAACATCAACTAATCAATTAAATTTATCCTCACAGTACTCTAGACCTAGCCTGAGTAATTCCTATGTTGCTCCGACAAATGAGTTGGAAAAACAAATTACTGAAATATGGCAAGAGGTACTTGGAATTGCAGAAATTGGTATTTACGACAACTTCTATGAGTTAGGAGGCGATTCACTAATTGCAACTCAATTAGTTTCTCGATTGCGAACCAAATTCCCTGTAGACTTACCACTACGTGACATTTTATTTGAAGCAATGATACCAGCCAAACAAGCAGAAATAGTTGAACAACTTCTATTGGAAAAAATTGAAGAATTATCTGAAGAAGAAGTAGCAGTTCTCTTGTTATCAGATTCACCAAATACTTGATTTTAAATCTTTATCTAAAAATAGGAAAAGCAGCTTATGTCTTTAGCCAATAATGATGCATCAGTCAAAACTAATTGTTTTAGCTGATAAGACTTGTCACTTAATAAGCTTTTGATAACGGTATAGCTATCTGAATCAAGAGTTTGGGAATGAAACTTTTTATTCAGCGAAAATTCCCCACCTAGCTAAAAAACTAAGAACTAGTAACTATTAACAATTTATCAGCAATGGAGAAACAAAACCTTAATTTATCATCGACAAAAAAAGCCCTTTTAGAAAAATGGAAGAAAGGGAATTTTCAAGCTGATATTATCCCCAAACGTCAAGTATTTAAAAATATTCCTTTATCTTTCTCCCAACAAAGACTGTGGTTTGTTGACCAGCTTTATCACGGGAGTTCTTTCTACAATATTTCCATCGCCTTTCAGATCAAAGGACGACTGAATATTACAGTACTGCAACAGTGTTTGCATGAAATTCTCAATCGTCATGAAGTTTGGCGGACAAATTTTCAGATTATAAATGGAGAACCCATACAGAAAATTTCACCCCAATTAAATTGGGATTTATCTATTATTAATCTTGAACATTTGTCTGATAATAACTGGGAGTCGGAGGTTAAGCAATTTGCAGCAGAGTCAGCAAAAAAACCTTTTAATTTAGCTAAAGGGCTTTTAGTCAGAGCAACTTTACTGCGCTTGAGTGGAGAAGAACACGTTTTGCTTGTGACCATGCACCACATTATTACGGATGGATGGTCTTGTAATGTGTTCCTGCGGGAGTTGTCAACGCTATATGCTGCTTTTTCGACAAATCTGCCTTCTCCCTTACCTGCCCTCCCCATTCAGTATGCAGATTTTGCAATTTGGCAACGCGATCGCATCCAAGGTGAATTCCTGGCAACCCAATTAAATTATTGGCAGCAACAACTCAAGGGTGAGTTACCTGTACTACAATTACCTACAGACCGTCCGCGACCGAAGGTTACTACTTTCAGTGGTGCCAAGCAGTACTTTACATTCTCAAAAGCCCTAACTGATGTACTCAGACAATTAAGCCAGCGAGAAGACGCGACTTTATTTATGAGTTTGCTGGCAGCATTTAACATATTATTATATCGCTACACAGACCAAGAAGATATCTTAATTGGTTCTCCAATTGCTAACCGCAACCGTGCAGAATTAGAAGGGATGCTGGGTTTATTTGTTAATACTTTGGTGTTACGTAATAACCTTAGTGGTAATCCCAGTTTCCGCGAATTTCTACATCGAGTGCGTGAGGTGACTCTCGATGCTTATGCACATCAAGATTTGCCTTTTGAGATGCTTGTAGAAAAATTACAACTCGAACGCGACTTAAGCCGAAATCCACTTTATGAAATCATGTTTGTCTTGCAAAATAGTCCAACCTCTGTACAGGAAGTGTCTGGATTAACCTTGCGTAACTTGGAATTTGATAGTGGTACAGCTCAACTAGATATTTTCTTCTCGATATCTGAATCCCAAGAAGGTTTAACAGGATGTTTGGAGTACAATACAGACATTTTCGATTCAACAACAATTACTCAATTGACCGACAATTTCCAGACATTGTTAGAAAATATTGTTGTTAATCCAGAACAGCGCATCAGCGAGTTGTCATTACTAACTGCTTCTGAACAAGAACAACTATTATTAAAAGTTCATCAAACTCGTGTTGATTATCCTCAAAATGCATCTTTGAATCAATTATTTGAGCAACAAGTAGAATTAACACCTGACTCTTTAGCGTTAATTAGCCTGTCTGAGAAACTGAGTTATTGTCAACTTAACCACAGAGTGAATCAGCTTGCACATTATCTACAAAAACAGGGTATAACAAAAGAAACGCTGATTGCTCTATGTCTGGAACGCTCCATAGACATAGTGATAGGAATTTTAGCTATTCTCAAGGTTGGTGGTGCATACCTTCCCCTCGATCCGAGTTATCCAGTAGAGCGCCTGAATTTTATGCTCTCTGATTCCCAAGCATCGGTGTTAATTACCAAGCAAGAGATATTAGAAAAACTATCATTATCTTCGGCTAAAACTGTTTGTTTAGATATCCACAAAGATGAAATTGCTCAAGAAAGTTCAGAAAATCCCATTAACATCTCTGCATCTGATAAGCTCGCCTATATTATCTACACTTCTGGCTCAACTGGAATACCTAAAGGCGTTCTTGGCACTCATCGTGGTACAGTCAATGGCTTACATTGGCTATGGAAAACCTATCCTTTTACCCCAGGAGAAGTTTGTTGTCAAAAAACAGCTATTAGTTTTGTAGATTCTGTATGGGAAATTTTTGCTCCTTTACTTCAAGGAATTCCTACAGTAATTATCAGTAATGCAACTCTACTAGACCCGCAACTATTTATAGAAACTCTGGTCGATCGTCAAGTAAGCCGTATTATACTTGTACCCTCACTACTGCGGTTACTGATTAACAATTACAGTCATCTGGTCAAGAAATTATCGCAGCTCAAACTTTGGATAACTAGCGGGGAAACACTATCTATTAACTTAGCTAAAAGTTTCCGAGAATTAATCCCATTTGCAAAATTAATTAACCTTTATGGCTCATCGGAAGTTTCCGCCAACGCTACTTACTATGATACTAGTTTATTAGAAGACCAAGCAAGCAGTGTCCCCATCGGTCGTCCTATTGACAATACTCAAACTTATGTGTTAAATCGTGATTTACAATTAACACCTAGAGGAGTGATTGCAGAACTTTATATTGGTGGTGATGGGTTAGCAAAGGGTTATTTACATCGTCCAGAATTAACTCAAGAACGATTTATTGATAACCCCTTTGTTCCTAGAACCAAGCTTTATAAAACAGGCGATTTCGTGCGTTATCTCCATGATGGTAGTCTGGAGTATTTGGGTCGTCAGGATGAACAAGTAAAAATTAGAGGTTTTCGAGTAGAATTGGGTGAAATTGCGGCGGCGATCGCACAACATCCAGATGTGCAAGAATCTATTGTAATTGCCAACGATGATGCTCAAGAAAATCAGCGTTTGATTGCCTATGTTGTCACAAATCAACAGGATATAGCTACGCAACTGTTGGCCTATTTGCAGCATCAGTTGCCTAATTACATGCTACCGTCTGCTTTCGTGGTGCTGGATAAGTTCCCACTTACACCTAATGGCAAAGTAGACAAGCATTCTCTGCCAATTGATGAAGTTATTCGACCAACTACTATCCAATCATTTGTTGCTCCTCGGAATTTTACAGAATTATCATTAGTAAAACTTTGGGAAAATCTCCTAAATACTAACCCTATTGGGGTGACAGATAACTTCTTCGAGTTGGGTGGTCACTCGTTTTTAGCTGTACGCTTAATGGCTCAAATTCATGACATATTTGAGCATAATCTTCCTCTATCTACTCTTTTTGAAAACCCAACAATTGAAAAATTAGCAAATATTGTCAGTCAGCCATTCCGTCAGAGTTCTAATTCTCCTCTAGTAGCAATTAACTCTTCCGGTTCTAAAATACCTTTTTTCTGTATACATGGCGCTGGTGGAGGTATTAGTCACTACTTTAACTTATCCAGAAGACTTGGTGAAGATTATCAATTTTACGCTTTGGAAGATACCTTAGAACAAGACAAACCAGAAATTATTTCAGTAGAAGAAACTGCAACTCGTTACCTCCAAGAAATTCATAAAGTACAACCAAATGGCCCTTATCTTTTAGGTGGTCATTGTTACGGCGGTGTACTTGCTTTTGAAATGGCGCAACAGTTGCAAAAGAAGGGTCAAACAGTAAGTTTATTAGTTATCATCGATGCCATACTGTCAGAAACACCCATTGAATCTACAGACGATGACGATGCAAAATTTTTACTCCGGATCGCTGAATCAATAAAAACCGATAATAATATAGACTTTTTAGTACCTTTTGAAGAACTTCGAGATTTGCCATTAAATCAGCAACTTAATTTTATTAATCAAAAAGCAAATTTCATTTTTAGCGAACCGGAGATTAACGATTTTCTTCATCATTACAAACTGTTTAAATCTCATGTTCAAGCTATGCGAGGTTATATCCCGCAGATTTATCCTGAAAAGCTAACTTTATTCCGAGCCAATCAGGAAATAATTCATGATTTTGAAAACCCGGAATGGAATACCGACGATCCATTTCTAGGTTGGGAGAAATTTTCAAAGCAACGTATACAAATGATTGAAATTCCTGGCGACCATTTTTCAATTTTCGTAGAACCTTATATTCAGGAATTAGCCAGATATCTGAGAGTTTGTATTGATAATGCTGTATAAAAATAATGGGAGTAAAAAAGACTGATGAAACTACCCCCAGGGCCAAAAACTCCTGCTTGGTTGCTAGCTCTGCAATTCGAGGCTAACCCCTTTACCTATATGGATGCTAATTCCCAACTTTATGGGGATATGGTGACTAGAATGCTTGGTTCTACGCCGATAATTTATGTTAGTAATCCTTTGGCTATCAAGCAAATTTTCACCAATAGAGAAATTACCGCATCTGGTACCTTAAACCAAGATTTTGCCCTGTTTACAGGAACTCAAGGAATACTGCAACTTGATGGTTTAATTCACAAAAATCGACGTAAGCTTCTCATGCAGGCTTTTCATGGAACGCGAATGCAAGCTTGTGGACGACGTATTTGCGAACTTACGCAAAAAATGATGACTCGACAAGCGATTGATAAACCTTTTATCGCTTACTCAATCATAGAAGAAATTACGCTGTCGATAGGTATAGAGGTTGTGGTGGGATTACCTGAAGGTAAACGCTATAACAAACTCAAGCATTTATTTGTTTCTATGTTCAAATCCGAGCGATCTAAACTTTTTAAATTTATTACCAAACTACCTTTAGGAAACCGGGATTTAGGTCGGTGGAGTCCAGAAGGATATATGCTTCACCTCCGACAGGAAATTTTTCAATTGCTATATGCTGAAGTGCAAGAACGCCGCCAGCAAGCAGATTATTTACGCACTGATATGCTTACCGATCTGATATTTGCTGCTGATGAAACAGGTGAACCATTAAGTAATCAAGAGGTGCGCGACCTTCTATTATCGCCTATATTTGCAGCTCAAGACGCTTCCGGAACTGCAATCGCTTGGTCTTTGTACTGGATTCACCGTTTACCTGCTATACGAGCGCGCCTGCTGGAAGAAATTGATAGTCTTGGTGAAAACCCAGACCCCATGAACATTGTCACATTACCCTACCTAAATGCTGTTTGTAACGAAGCTTTACGAATTTATCCAACTCAGTTGTTTGCATTTCCCAGGTTGGTAGAATCGACTGTCGAGATGATGGGCTACGAGTTGAATCCCGGTACAATACTTATTGCTAATATTTATTCTACACATCAGCGAGAAGATTTATATCCCAATCCAAAAGAATTTCAGCCAGAGCGCTTTTTAGAAAAACAATTTTCTCCCTACGAATTTCTTCCATTTGGTGGTGGTTCTCGTGTTTGTATTGGCGGGACTTTTGCTTTATTTGAAATGAAGCTTATATTAGCAACTATTCTGGCAAATTATGAATTAGAGCTAGTTAGTCAGCGCCCAGAACGTCCTAAATATGGAGGTCTAATTTGTTATCCAGCTAGCGGTGTGAAAATGGTCATACGTGGTCTGCGTCAAAATCAAAGACAATCACAATCATCCGTAGTCGGTTTAGTTTAAGAACTATTAATTATTTAACATTTGTCAGAAAAATACCAATGAACCTACCTGATGGGCCAAAAAGTTCTCCCCGATTACTCAATCAATTTGAGACCGATCCCCTTGCCTTCATGGATGCTATGGGCGATCGCTATGGCGACATTTTCACTATTATGGCTGATTCAATACCTTTAGTAATAATCAGCAACCCAGAAGGGATGAAGCAGATTTTTACTAATGCAAAAGAGATTACAGCTTCTGGTAAGTTGAATCAAGGTGGAGAATCAATTGTCGGCAAGAATGGGTTGCTTGCACTAGATGGGTTGCGTCACAGAAATCGCCGTAAGTTGTTGATGTCACCGATGCGCGAAACTCAGACACAAGAATATGGGCAGCATATTTGTAGAGTCACAGAAAAAGTTATGAATCAACTGACTTTAGGTAAATCTTTTCTTGCTTACCCAACTATGCAAAAGATTACCTTAGAAGTAGTTTTGCCATCATTATTTGGGTTACATCAAGGAGAGCGTTACGAACAATTTCGACAACTATTTTCTAATTTAATAAGTTACGCTCGGTCTCGCTGGCTAGATATATCTCTGTCCTATCCTTTTCTAAAGAGGGATTTGGGTCGCTGGAGTCCTTGGGGATACTGGCTTCACTTACAACGGCAATTTGACAAACTACTCCACATCGAAATTGAAGAGCGCCACCAACAAGTAGATCCTTTGCGTACCGATGTATTATCAGAACTGGTCTTGGCTTGCGATGAAATGGGTCAACCAATGACCTATGAATATATACGAGATTTGTTTCCATCATTACTATTTGGTGGTCAAGATGCGTCAGCTACTGCTATAAGTTGGTCTTTGTACTGGATTCATAGTGTACCTGGTATTCGCGATCGCTTATTGGAAGAACTTGACAGTCTTGGTGAATCCCTAGAACCTGGGAAGATTATCGCATTACCTTACTTAAATGCTGTTTGTAATGAATCCCTACGAATTTATCCAACTCAGGTTGTGACATTTCCACGACTTGTAGAATCACCAATTGAAGTCATGAACTACAAATTAGACCCAGGAACCGTAGTAAGAGGATGTATATACTTGACTCATCAACGAGAAGATTTATATCCACAACCAAAGCAATTCAGACCAGAGCGCTTTCTAGAAAAAGAATATTCTCCCTATGAGTTTCTACCATTTGGTGGTGGCGCTCGTCGCTGTCCAGGTGAGTTATTAGCACTTTTTGAAATGAAACTGGTATTAGCAACAATTCTCTCACGCTATCAATTAGCGTTAGCACATAAAAGAGTAGAGAAACCTAAAGCTAGGGGCGTTAACTATCCTCCTGCTAGCGGCTTGAAGATGGTAATGCTTGGATCACGCTAATAAGTAAATAAATTAAAAATGACTTTAAAAAACCAATCTAAAATAAAAAATGAGATACTTCAAGGTAACATCTTAAAATTGATGTTCAAGTTATCAACCCCTGGCATTTTAGTAATGCTGCTGATTAATATGAATGCTTTTATTGATGCTCTATTTGCTGGGCAGTTTCTAGGAGAAACAGCAATTGCTGGCATATCTTTATCTCTACCACTTACTGCTATCATAGATGGTTTTGCTTACTTAGTTGGAACAGGTTCAGCTTCTGTCCTGAGCCGAGCTATTGGTGCTGGAGATATAAAAACTCAGTCCAAAATTTTTGGCAATTTAATTATAATGGGTATTTTTATATCCCTTTTTATTACTATAATCGGCTACAGTTTTAGTGAAGAATTAATTAAATTAATGGGAGGAAGTGGTCAAGTAGCTTTTGCTGGTTCTGAATATTTTAAAACTTATATATTAGGCTCAGTATTTTATATTTTAGCAGTAGCTTCTAACCAACTTATTAAGTCAGAAGGTAAAGTTAGATTAGCTATGACTTTTGCAGGTATTTATGTCATTATTAATATTATTTTAAATCCTATATTTGTTGTAGTTTTTCATTGGGGTATCCGGGGAATTGCTCTTGCTACTGTTATTGCTATGATAGTATTTTGCATAATAAATTTTATATATTTCTTATCTGGTAAAAGTTCTATCCCAGTTAATCCTAGAAAGCTGGCGCTAGCAATAAATTTACTTCCGGTAATTTTATCAGTGGGAATGTCAGCACTACTCGCTAATGTTATGGAATTAGTTCAAAATTTTGTTGTTTTTAAATCTATCTCCTATTATGGAACAAATAGTGATATTGCTTTCTACGGAGCAACTATAAGATTGACTTTATTAGCATTTATTCCTTTAAATGGATTTGTGCAAGCATTACAACCAGTGATTGGCATAAATTATGGAGCCAAAAATTATGATAGACTGAGAAAAGCTTATTTTACTTTTAGTATTTCTGTAACTGCTTTGGCTGTATTATTTTGGTTGCCAATGCAATTATCACCAGAAACATTTTTAAGTTGGCTATTGCCAAATTCGACTTTCACAAACAGTGATTTACTCAATTTTCGCGTTTTGAGTTTATTAATACCAACAATATCTTTTGTTCCCTTTGGTTCAGTTCTATTTCAGTCTATAGGAAAGGGAAAAATTGTTTCTATAATAATTATTTTAAATAATATACTTTTATTTATTCCACTAGTGGTAATTTTATCAAAATTACTAGGTGTAAGCGGTGTATATTATGGAATAGTTATTACGGATTTTTTACTGATGGTTATTGCACTTCTATTAACATTTATTGAATTTAAAAAAATGAATATAAATAATCTAAAAGATAATCCTTATTAGACTCTCAACATAATTCCAATTTGATTGATTTTAAATTGTAGTTCTTACACATACATATCTATTCACTCTAAAGGTCACAAACATGCCTTCAAAACATAAAGGTGCTATCGTAGTTACAGGAGCATCAACAGGTGTAGGCAGAGCAGCAGCTCTTATGCTTGACAAAAAAGGATATCGAGTGTTTGCATCAGTCCGTAAAGAAAAAGATGCTGAATCTCTCAAGAGTGATTCCTCCGAGAATTTGACACCAATTTTCATGGATATTACAAAATCAGAAGAAATTAAATCGGCGGCAGATATTGTTTCAAAATCTATTCCTGATGAAGGATTAGTAGGATTAGTAAATAATGCTGGTCTGTTAGTTGATGGACCATTGGAATTTATTTCGCTTGATGACCTGAGATGGCAATTTGAAGTCAATGTTTTTGGGCAAATAGCGGTGACGCAGGAATTTTTACCGTTAATCCGAAAAGTTAAAGGTCGGATTATTAATATTGGCTCTATCGGAGGAGTAATTTCTGGGCCATATATCTCTGCTTTGTGTGCTTCCAAGTTTGCGTTAGAGGCATTTACCGATGCTTTGAGAATAGAATTACATCCTTGGGGAATCGAAGTTATCTTAATTGAACCAGGCTCAATTGCATCTGCGGCTCCCGATAAAGTAGAGGAAAGCTTTAGAAAGAATTTTGCCAATATGTCACCTGATGCTAAAGCAATGTATGGAGATACATATAAACTTTTTGTAAAAGATTTAATTCAATCAAATCGTGAAGGGATGCCGCCGGAACAAGTTGCAGATGCGATTATAAAGGCTTTAGAAATCAGGAAGCCTAAAACACGTTATTTCTTGTCTAAGGGGCAGCTAGGTTTAATGCTTGAACTTGTGCTAAAAAAATTTACACCAGACCGTAGTTATGATGCAATGATTATAAAAAGTTTGAATTTAAAAAATTAAATTTGAACTGATTCTCATGCATTTAATCCGTTTGAATACTCAAATTAAAAGTATATTCACTCAGATATTACAGACAATAAACACTTAGTTAATTCACTTCAAAATCATGATTTCATCTGATTCAAAACCTAATAATACAGACTTTCAAATCAGTCCCATAGAATGGGTACATGCTTACTGGGTTTCACGGTGTATCTATGTCGTCGCTAAACTTGGTATTGCTGATTTGCTAAAGGATGGCTCTCAACATTGCGACATTTTAGCTGCTGCAACAAATACACATAGTGATTCTCTATATCGAGTTTTGCGGGCGCTCGCCAGTATCGGAATTTTTGCGGAGACACAAACTCGATGCTTTGAGCTAACACCATTGGCAGATTGTTTGCAAAGCAACATTCCTGACTCAATTCGTGCTATGGCTATTTTCCGAGGTGAAGAGCATTACTATAAATCCTGGGGAAATTTAATGTATTGCTTAGAAACTGGTAAAAGTGCCTTTGAAGATTTGTATGGTATGGATTTGTTTGAGTACAATGAACAGAATTCTAGCCGAGGAGAAATCTTCGACCAGGCTATGACTTCATCAAAAGATTCCTATACCGAACACCTGGAAGCTTATGATTTTTCGTCAATTAATAAGCTAGTAGACGTTGGTGGTGGTAAAGGGAGCTTTTTAGCTGCTGTACTCGAAGCTAATCCTACTATGATAGGAGTATTATTCGATCAGGCAGAAGTGATTAATAGAGCCAAGGACTCACAAGAAATAGCATCCGTTATTAGTCGTTGTCAGCTTGTAGGAGGTAGCTTTTTTGAAGCTCTGCCACAAGGAGGAGATGCTTATGTTCTTAAACATATTATTCAGGACTGGGATGACGAGCGATCGCTGGCTATTCTTCAACGTTGTCATCAAGCCATGATGGAGCAAGGACGGGTTTTAGTGATAGACTACGTACTTCCTCCTGCTAACGAGTTTTCAGGAAGTAAGTTTATAGATATCAACATGTTAGTAATGTGTCCAGGTGGACGTATTCGTACTGAAGCTGAGTTTGAAGATTTATTTAAATCAGCAGGTTTCCAACTTACTAAAATTTATCCAACACAATCGGATGTTAGTATTATTGAAGGAGTTAAAATAGATATTAATTAGATATCAATTAATAATGAAGAATGCTGAGTTAAAAGTGCTGAGTTATGAGTTGAAAGACAACCCATAATATGGAAGGTATCAACCTTCTCCTAGTAAGAATATTCGTCTCAAGTTTGCTCCAGAGCAAACGCATCTAAATTACTCTTGACCACGGACAAGATTAAGAATCAACCTCATAATCAGTATTTATCGCTTGGTCTAGTTTGCAGAACTCAAAGCGATCGCCTAAAGTTTTAGCAAGAAGCAATAAGTTAATGAGATTGATTTAAACTCTATTGACAATATACTGCTCTTGTTGACATGATGTGGCCACCCTGATCCCAATGCTAATTGGGCGATTTCAGATTTTACTATTCAACTCGGTACTTAACGCCGGGTTTTTTGCCATTGAGTGCAACGCCGAATAGCCCGTTGTAGACATCACTGCTACACTCAATTTTTTATAGGAAAGGCAATCCGGTCAGACTGTGACTGCGTTGGCGATGTCGACCAATACACTCACACTCTGGTCTGTACGATTTTTCATGTGGAATATGCCATTTCATGTGCCACAGTATGGTAATCTATTCTTGTAGAAGATAAGGTGTATCTATTGATGGCTGGGCGTTTTGAAGGACTAAGTGACCTTGAATGGAAGCTTTTTAATGATGTATTCCCTGAAAAGCCATCTAAGCGTGGAAAAGGAATGCCTCATTCTCCGTATCATTATGTATTAAATAGTTTATTGTAGACGCGAAGCTGCTTGTTGTCAGACATCGCCTCCATATCCACACTACGTTTTCAACCTCCAGTTTTTGGCGCAGGAATGAGTTCTGATAGCAGTTCCCACTGCTCACAAGTTAGATTACTTGGGTACGATGGATTCATAGCTCTCGTAACGCTGTCATACTTACGTATTTTTTCTACTGACAGGATACCGTTACGTGGGCTTTCTTACTTTTCAGACATCCTCTTTTCAAGAATATCAGGTGTAAGAGGCATATATATATGGAATGCTTTTTGCAGATGTTTTATTTATGTTACTTGTATTAACATTAACAATTTTTGAATTTAAATCTTTAAGTTCACTTCAACTTGAAGCAAGCAAATCGTGAAAGAGAGAATAGTCCACAAAAAAATATGGGTAATGTGTCGTTGTTAAAATTAAATATGACTTAGATTTATTACTAGTATAATTATGAAGTATATATGTAAGTTTTATTAATACTAATACCCTAAATTAGTACCAAATTACAAAGCATATTTAATTAAATATCACGAGGTTAATTATGTATCAAGACGACAAAGAAGATACAACAATTTACAAAGTTGTAGTGAATCATGAAGAACAGTATTCCATTTGGGCGTCCGATCGCGAAAACCCTGTTGGTTGGAAAGATGTTGGAAAAAAAGGTTTGAAGCAAGAATGTCTGGATTACATCAAAGAAGTCTGGACTGATATGAGGCCACTTAGTCTCCGCAAGAAGATGCAGGAAACATCTGGCAACATCCAGTAAGCAAATGTGCGTTTCAATTGTGTATCTGGGTGGATTTTGTATGTCCACTCCACAAGAGATATGCATTTTTATGCTGCAATTCAATTTCTTTTAGCTTAGTAACGCTTGTAATAAATGGAGAATTTCTATGATTAGCCTTGGGAGCAGATGCAGTAGAGATTATCGATCGTGCATTGGAGTTTATGAAAGGAGAATTAGATGCTTGGAGCGAAGTATCTGTAAATACTGCATTTGATGAGGTTCTAGTAACCAAATAGTACTATTTTTCGCGGTTAATCAGACGGTCAAAAATTTAGATAATAAGTAATACTTTTGACAAGCTAAACGTCTGCGCCAAATAGCGCTTTGACTTCTGACGACAAATAAAGCGTGTTACCGACCGTTGTATAGAAAAGTGGCTTAATACCGAAGCGATCGCAGGCAGTAAATAACGTGAGTTCGACAAGCCCTTTTTTTACCTCTCCCCCAACCCCTCTCCGTGTCGGAGAGGGGAGCCAAAACCCTAATTTTTCGTTGCTCTTCTCTTTCCCCGTGGGAGAGGGAGGTTCATCGAACTCACGTTAAATAAAACCTGCCTCGCTTCATGCCACAAGATAAATGCGAATTCACCCCGCAAATATTGCAAACATTCGATGCTAAACTTTTCATCAAGATGAAGTACAATTTGGCTGTCAGAATGGGTACTAAGTCGATGATCCAAGTTTTTTAACTGATACTTTCTAACTTACAACCAGCTGGTATCAGAGGTAATTGGCGATCGCTTTGGGGCATCTTTAGCATTAATAGCGATCGCTTCCTCAAATCGATTTTATCCTAGTTGCTGGTAGCCAACCCAGTCCAGAAGCTTTGCCTGTTGGTTGTCTATTTGGCGATCGCTGTTTTTTCGCTAAAAATCCAAACGGTATGAGTCAGACAATTTTGGATTTTAGATACTTCGATTTCGCTCAGTACAAGTTTTGGATTTTGGATTGACCTCATAGATAAATCTAGGGGCTTGGGAATTTTAGATTTTAGATTAACTCCATAGATGAATCTAGGGGCTTGTACCATCAAGGAATGTCGGTCATTAAATTTTGAATTTTAGATTTTTCCTTCAATTCAAAGTCTAAAATTCAAAATGATTTTACCGTAAACGCCCCGATCGCAATGTGCTAATAATTAACCACAAACCCAATAAACTAGCGACTGCAAACAGAATGCTGCTTAAAAAAGATAGCTGAGTTGTTTGCGCTCTGGTGGAAATAATTGCCGCACCCATAATCAGCGAACCCACTAAAATACTAAAAGATAGTCGGTTAGCGGCATCGTCCATAGTGCGCCGTACACCATCTAAACCCCGCAGTGATAGATTCCACTGTAAGGTCTCTGAGGTAACTCGGTCTAATAATAGTTCGATTTGGCGAGGAGATTGGAGAGACAGACTTTTAATATCTAAGGCTGTCCGTAATAGCGATCGCACTGGATTATCGCCCAATAATTGCCGACGAAACAAGTCTGTAATTAATGGTTTAACTTCATCAAAAAAATTAAGCTCTGGGTTGAATGTTCGCGCTACCCCTTCTAAATTTGCTAGGGTTTTGGCATACAAACCCATATTACTAGGCAACCTAATTTTATTGTTGCGGGCAACTTGTAAAACTTCATAAATTATCTGACTGAAGTTTATTTGTGTGAGGCTGACGTTATGATACTTACGTAACATGCGATCGTAATCATTTTCTAACCGCGACAAAATCACTGGTTGAGCAGAATCTGATAGCTGTAAAGTTAACTGAGCGCACCTTTGAGCATCTAAATCAACGATCGCTAACAACATCTCTGTTAATATCTGCTGTGTCCGGGGATCGAGTCTTCCCACCATGCCACAATCTAAGAGAGCAACACGACCATCTTTGAGATAAAACAAGTTTCCTGGATGGGGATCGGCGTGAAAAAAACCATCAATATATAGTTGCTGGAAAAATACCCGAAATAACAAGGTAGTTATTTCTTTACGCTTTTCGGCCGGATCTTTAACATTGGGGTCACTATCCAAATCTGCCGCCAAGAAAGGTATCCCATCCAACCATTCCATTACCAGTAACTTTGGTGTGGTCAATTCCCAGTTAATTTCCGCAACCACTATTTGTGTGGGATCGTACCAGCGACTCTGAGATAAGTTGCGCCGCAGTTGGTCTGTAAAACCCGCTTCCCGTGTAAAATCCAATTCAGCTTCTAAGGCTTTGGTAAATTCTTCGGCAATGGATTTGATTTCGTAGGTTTGCCCAAAATCAGTCCGCGCCACTAAATCGGCAATACCTTGAATTAAAGCAATATCTTGACCAATAGTAATATCAATTCCCGGACGTTGCACTTTTAGAGCGACTTCTCGACCGTCTGCTAGTGTAGCTCGATGTGTCTGGGCAATCGATCCGGCTGCTACGGGGATTGGGTTAACTGTGCTGAAGGTTTCTGCTAATGGACGTTTTAATTCTTTGCGGAGGATTATTTCTATCTCTGACCAAGGAACTGGTGGTACTTCATCTTGTAGAGTTGACAATTCCTCAATATAGGAGGCGCTCAGTAAGTCAGGGCGGGTAGACATTAACTGACCAAGTTTGACGTAAACTGGCCCCAAGTCTACCAGGATATTTTTTAAAACCGCAGGTGTTGGAAGCTGGGGTTCATCAGCTTTGCCACCAGTAAGTAACCTTCGCATATAGTCCCAGCCATTGCGAAGGAAGACTTCCAGAATTTCTCGTTGACGGGGAACAGTTTGGGTGAGGAACATTTTTGTAAAAAACTGCAAAAAGGCAGAGGAGTTAAAGAGGTAGACAGCAGGGGATGACAATACAACGGAAATCGGCTCTAGTTTTGGTGCTTGTTAAAGTCTTGCTAGCTGCGGCACAATCTTGAAATCTTTTGATGGATGATTGTACGGCTTGGTGGAGCTTCTGTTCGTTCAGCATCCGTTTGATGTAACTAGAGCAGGAATCCCCGCCGTGTAATAAGCGATGGGAACAAGAAAATCCTTTGGACGGAGAAATGTATTTTTGATAGGCAGTAATAGAATCGATTGCTATTGTCTTGGCCAGAGGCTCAAAGCTAATAATGTCCATAACTGTCAGATAAAATAATAGACTGTCAAGTTATAATGGGAAAACAGACTTTTTCGCCTCTGCCAAGGGTTCTAACTTTTATAGCAGGTCGGTAAATCGGGAATCGCTTTGGATAATTTTAAGGATCTGCTTGATTTCCTGGGTACGTTCTTTTTTGACAACGAGGGTGACATTGCGATCGCGCACAATCACCACATCCTCTAAACCAATAGTAACAACTACATCTTCTGGATTTGAGGCGTAAATAATCGCCCCTTGCGTATCTATACCTACGTGAGTAGCAAGTTCCACATTGGGAGTCTCTTCCGTCTTCAGTAAGCGTTCGATCGCATTCCAATCTCCTAAATCATCCCAACCAAAATCAACTGGCAAAACGTATGCTAGAGTTGTCTTTTCCATTAACGCATAGTCTATACTCTTCTTAGGCAACTGGGGATAGATATCAGGGCCATGTTGTTCTAAAGGTTCGATAATTTCTGGAGCATGGGTATGTAGTTCCTTGAGAACAACCCCTGCCCGAAAAACGAACATTCCACTATTCCAGCTAAAACGTCCCGTAGATAAAAAAGTCTCTGCCGTTTCTCGGTCGGGCTTTTCAGTAAAGCGGTTCACGTGATAAGCTGGCAACTCATTAAAGCTACCTATTTTTTCACCTTGTTCAATGTAGCCGTAACCGGTTGATGGAAAAGTAGGCTTGATCCCCAGTGTAACGATCGCTGCTGTGCTTGTTGCCAGTTGCGTAGCTGCATTTAATGTGCGTGCAAACGCCTCTTGGTCAGCAATCCAGTGGTCAGCAGGGAAAAAGCCAATCACAGCGTCTTCACCATAGCGCTGTTTGATTTCTAAACTTGTCCAAGCAACGGCGGCGGCTGTGTCTCTGCCTTCCGACTCAATCAGTAAGTTTTCAACTGGTAGATCGGGTAGTTGTTGTCTTACGCCTTCAGCTATCTGACTAGAAGTGATCACCCACAAGAAATCCCACCCGCCACCGAGTTCAATCAATCGATCGGCGGTTGCTTGTAATAGACTTCTAGAGCTACCATCAAGACTTAAAAATTGCTTGGGTCGGTCTTTACGGCTTAGGGGCCAAAAACGTTCACCTTTACCACCAGCTAGGATTACGGGGAACAATAAAGTATTCATGTTGTCATACACGCCTACCGAAGAACATTACAAGTTTACAGTGAGCTTTTCCACTGGCAATATTTGTAGCTTGGATTAACATACTTTTAGGGAGTGGTTGAGTGGGGAGATAATTGTGATAAAACAAGTCGAATGGTCGGAAAATCCGGTTACGTCTGAGCAAGTAGTAGAGTTTGAAAGTGACGTGCGATCGTCGCAAATTCAACGGACAGAAAATCAAGTAACACCAGCACCAGTAGCCGACTCAGAGGAGGAGGTCGAACTAAAGCAGCCAGCGAATCCGAACCGTAGCGTCATCGAATCTGTGGGCGCGTTTCCGAATCAGCTTTCTGAGAGACTGGGCTTAACCATGCCTCGATGGCTGTTATGGTTTATGACGGTTGTCATTGGCATCATCTTATCTGGGCTGCTGGTGTCAACGTTAGCGCTGTGGACTCCTTTATGGAGCAATCTAGATCGAACAGATGACGATTTAGGAACTGCTGCTAAAGACGAAGTAAAAATCCCATTACCAGGGGAGTTATGGGGTAAACTCTCCCAGTACAAGCTTTCACGTCCGATGAATATTTTAATCATGGGGATTGAACCAGTCAGCGGTACCGTTGATGGCTCACCAGAAAGCTTTGCCGGGAAAAGCGACTCCATGCTGCTGGTACGACTTAATCCTAGTGAAAAATCTGTAAGAGTGCTTTCCATTCCCAGAGATACAATGATCGCCATCCCCGAAAAGGGAGAAAAGGGATTAACTAAGGTATCTGATGCCAATGCCAAAGGCGGCCCAGTCTTAGCAGCACGGGTAGTTAGCCGTACCTTAAATAATGCCCCAATCGATCGTTACATCCGTATTTCTACCAGTGGCTTACGGCAGTTAGTCGATCAGTTAGGCGGAGTAGAAGTCTTTGTTCCCCAATCAATGGAATATAAAGACTCCAGCAGTCGGCTATCGATTAATTTAGTCAGTGGTTGGCAAACCCTTAATGGCGAACAAGCAGAACAGTTTGCCCGATTCCGCGAACCAGGTTTGGGAGATTTACCGAGAGTGCAGCGTCAGCAAGCACTAACAGCTGCCCTGCTGCAACGCTTAAATAGTCCCACCATCTTACCCAGGTTGCCTCAATTAACTCGCTTAATGCGAAAATATTTTGATACCAACCTGAAGATGGAAGAAATGATGGCGTTGGTCAATTTCGGACTTAACCTAGATCGGGATAATTTCCAAATGACTGTGTTGCCTGGTACCTTTAGCCGTTTTAGCAAAGACCCCGATAGCTATTGGCTGAATATGACTGGACAACAGAGCCTGTTGAATGATTATGTTGGGGTAAATGTACCTGGTCTAAAGCCAGATATGCGTCAGGTTCCTAACCTCAAAATTGCTATTCAAAATGCTTCTAATCAACCTCAGCTAACTGAAAAAGTTATTGCTTATCTTAAACAGAAAGGCTTTAATAATATTTACAAAGTGCCTGATTGGCCAGATACCCAACGTCAAACTCAGATTATTGTCCAAAAAGGCAACCGACGAGTTGGGGCTGATTTGCAAAAAGTCTTAGGCTTGGGTCAAATCGAGGTGTCTGCTATTGGTGATTTAGAATCCGACCTGACAATCCGCATTGGGAAAGATTGGAAATAGGCAAGAGTCATTAATCATTAGTCATTGGTTAAATCACAAAGCGTAAAATCTGAGCGGAGGAAACCTTCGCTCAGATTTTGTAAGATAGGACTAATGACAACGGACTACTGATAAATAATAAAGTTATGAAAAAGATTTTACTGCGCTTTTTGGGTTTGATTGTAATTTTGCTACTAGCATTTGGGTGGATAATACTTAATCCCAAACCAGCTTTTGCTCAGATAAACACAATCAATTACAACAACATAAATTTAGAAAATCGTGACTTTTCTCATGCTGATTTGGCAGGTGTAACTTTTGTCGCAGCAGAAATGCGGGGGACAAATTTTCAAGGAGCGAATTTAACCAACGCAATTCTGACCAAAGGAGTTTTATTAAAGGCAAATTTGGAAGATGCGAACTTGAGCGGCGCTTTAGTCGATCGCGCCACTATGGATGGTGCTAACCTGAAAAATGCCATCTTTACTGAAGCCACTTTGACCCGTAGCCGCTTTTATGATGCTGATGTGACTGGTGCTGATTTTACCGATGCTTTAATTGACCGTTATCAAGTGTCGCTGCTGTGTGAAAGAGCCGATGGGGTAAATCCGGTTACGGGTATGTCAACGCGAGATAGTTTGGGTTGTAAGTGAAGAATCCCGACGTTGAGCATAAAATAGAGACATTTTTGCGAAAAAATGGAAAATACAAATTCTTTATTAAACTATGTATTATTCGCTATCGATTTGATTTTAATTTGCGATTTGGTCAGAGATAAAAATATACAAATTTATGAGCAAACACAAAATAAGCTTAGGTTTATTGTTCAGCCGAAGTTACTTAGATTTATTGGGTTCTTTATTGGACAAATAGGTATAATTTATTTATATGCTATTTTTATGTTTATACCTGTTACACAACTTGATTGTAACCATGTTTTACAAAATATAGATACTTCAAATATTGAGCAAAAATCATCAAAAATTATATGTCAACTGATAGAATTTGATTTTTTTGGTCATCAAAAAAGCCAAAAACAAATTTCTGGATTAATTGGAAGTCGTTTAGAAAAACAAACTAAAACTGATCGAGATGGAAAAATAATATATCAATATCAAGTTCAGTTATTAACTAAAACAGAAAGCCTTCCGTTTAGACGAACTACTTACAGTGATTATTTTTCCGAAGAAGCAGAGTTGATAGTATTAAAAGTTAAAAATTTCTTAGCACAACCGTTAGAAAAAACTTTAGTAGTTAAGCAAGATGATACTTTAGTCGGCTACGCTGCAATTGGGATAACCATATTTTGCCTATTATTAGGTTTATTAATTATAGCGTCAGGTTCATTTATAGACTTTAATTTTGATAAAGAGTCAAATAGTTTAGGTATCAGCCGCTATAAATGGTTTGGGATATTGGGAAAAGTAATTTTGGTGTATTCCTTAAATGAAGTTGTTGATATTAAAGTTAAAAGTTTTAATTATGGTGAAGATAGCACAGATACTCGAGTTATCTTAATCTTAAAATCTGGTGAAAGGGTATCTTTGATTGGTTCCTATAATTCTGGGTTCTTTAATTCTGGGTTTCAAGAGCAACAAGAAATAGTTAAGACAATCAAAAGTTTTCTCACTGCAAATTAGTACCTATTTATACCAATTCTGCCGCTTTCTCAACATCAACTCTGCGATCGCATCCCAAAAAATGATCCTAAACTCTAAAGAAAATAAATTATTATATTGATTCAGGTGGTGCTGCATTAGTCTGTTATGATGCCTTCGGGGAACGGAGGAAACCTCTACTTATCCTGGTTCCCCTATTTAAAATTGACTGAATTTGTCAAAAATCAGCAGCTTCTAATTATCAATGGGAATTTCAATTAAAAACTCTGTTCCTTCTCCTGGTTTAGAGGAACATTTCATCTGACCATGATGTTTCTCAGCTACTATTTGATGGCTAATAGACAATCCTAACCCCGTACCTTTACCTGGTGCTTTGGTAGTAAAAAAGGGATCGAATATATGCGATCGCACCTCTTCTGGAATCCCCAAACCATTATCAGCTATTCTGATTACAACCTGGTTATTAATGACTTGCGTATTAATCCAGATAGTCAAGGGTATTCTCGGACACGTCTGTAATAATTTCAAATACCTTTGCTGTATAGTGTTAAATTTTTCCTCTAATGCATCAACACTGTTACTCAAAAGATTCATAAACACTTGATTTAATTGCGCGGGATAGCATTCGAGCAAAGGTAAACTATCATATTGTTTAACAATCTCAATTGCTGGGCGATCGTTATTATTTTTGAGGCGATGCCCTAAAATTAACAAAGTACTATCCAACCCTTCATGAATATCTACTGGCTTTAATTCAGCCTCATCTGTACGAGAGAAGTTTCGCAGTGATAGCACAATATCACAAATCCGCTCTGTTCCTACTTTCATAGACTCAAGGGTTTTCGGTAAATCTTCGATGATAAAGTCCAAATCACTCTTGTTGATTTGCTCTTGGATAGTTGGCAATATTGAAGAGTGTTGACGGTAAAGATTCACTACCTTGAGCAGTTCTTGAGTATATTCATTTAAATGAATAAGATTGCCAAAAATAAAACTGATAGGATTGTTGATTTCATGGGCAACTCCAGCAAGTAGTTGTCCTAATCCTGCCATTTTTTCACCCTGAATTAACCTGGTCTGAGTTTGTTTTAATTCTTGCAGAGTCTGAGTAAGTTCTAAGGTTTGACGTTTAGTTTGTTCGAGTAATTCTGCTTGCTGAATCGCAATTCCTAATTGCACTCCAACTTGAGCCAGTAAATTAATTTCCTCTTCTTTCCAATAACGTGGTTGCGAATTTTGATAAGCAACTAATAATCCCCATAATTTTTCACCTTCGCGAATCGGCACAAAGGTTTCGTTACGCGGAAGTTCGTTATCGTCGTCTGTATCCTCAAAAGTTTCTATAATCGTTGGTTGGGTTTGTGCAACTGGTTTCCAACCATCTTTAAAAGAATCTGCGACAAATTTACCGCTCCAATCCGGGTTGAAACGGTAGATTGCAATTCGCTCAACTTCGAGTAACTCTCGCACAGCGTGAGTAGTAGTTCTAAAAATAGTTTTAATATCGAGTGACTGGCGGATTTTATCAATAGTTGCAGCCAGTAGTTCTTGACGTTCCATTGCTTTTTCGCGTTCAGTGGCTTCTGCTAACTGGACAACCTGCATTTGAACTTGCTTTAAATAAGAATCCTGTTTTAATGCAACTCCTAATTGCTCGGCGATTTGACTAGCAAATTCAATCTCAGAAGGTTGCCAGTAGCGAGGAGCAGTGCATTGGTGAATACACAGCAATCCCCAAAGTTCACCTTTTTTCAATAGAGGTGCGACCATATTTGCCCGTACTTGAAATTTTTCTAGGATTTGGACGTAGCAACCGGGGAACTTTCCTTGATAAATATCAGCGATCGCATTTACTCGACCTTGGGCGTAAAGAGGTGCAAAGTTTTCTCCGAAACAATAGTCATAAACTTTTTCTGCCATTACCGAGTTACACTCAGGCACAAAATCTTCAGAAATAAATTCTCCTTCCCAATCTTTTTGCGGGTCAAAACGAAAAACTGCCACTCTGTCTGCTTGCAGCATTTGCCGGGCCTCGGTGACAGTAGTTTGGAAAATTGTATTTAAATCTAGAGACTCTCGAATTCGAGTAATCACGCTAGTTAATGTTTTTTGTTGCTCTGCTTGGTACTGAGCGTATGCCAGCAACTTATGGTGTCGCACTGCAACACCAATTTGTGTGCTGATTTTGGTCAGTGATTCGACTTCATAAGATTGCCACTCTCTGGGTGAGGCATTTTGATAGGCAGCGATGATTCCCCAAAGTTGATCTCCTTGGAGAATTGGGGCAGTAGCAAAGGCTTTTGCCTGGAATTGTTCCAAGAGAGTTACATGGCAGTTTGTTAAGCCAGCTTGGTAAATATCATTAACTATAAATGTCTGGTTGTGAACGTAACGCCCACCTTGCGTCTGTTGTAAATAACTATCAGCGATCGCAGGCAGAAGACCAACTAAAGGAGTCCAACCTTCAGCAAATGATTCAGCAACAAAGTTACCACTCCAATCGGGATTGAAGCTAAAGATGGCAACTCGGTCAGCTTGCAACAGCTTGCGTATTTCTTGAGTTGTGGTTTTAAAGATAATTTCAATATCAAGGGGTGAGCGAATTTCATCGACAATTTTAGCTATTACTTGGTCGCGCTGAACTGCTTGAGCCAATTTTGCAGCTTGCAATTTGACTTCATGAAGATGCTTTGCTTGTTGAATCGCAACAATAAGATGGTCAGCAATTTGACGAATAAACTCAATTTCCGATTCTTTCCATTCACGAGTCTCACTGCACTGATGAATGCAAAGCAATCCCCACAGTTCCTGCTTCCGCGATAGAGGGACAACGAGGTTGGCCTGCACCTGAAATTTGCTCAAAATTTCCAGATGACAATCACTCAGTCCCGCATTGTAAATATCTGCTACTGCTTGCACTCTACCTTGTTGATAACTAGAAGCAAATTGTTCTCCAAAGCAGTGGTCATAAACTTTTATTGCCATTGCTGAGTTCCAGCCAGTTGCAACATCTTCAGAAACAAATTCTCCCTGCCAGTTTTGTTCGCGGTCGAACTGGAAGACTGCTACTCGGTCGGCATTTAGTAACTGACGCACTTGTTTAACAGTCGTTTGAAAAATTGTTTCTAAGTCAAGAGATTCCCGAATTCGGACAATGACACTCGCCAGAGCTTTTTGTTGCTCTAGTTGCTCTTGAAGTTGAGCGCTTGATAAAAGAAGTTGATTTTCTGTGAAATTTGAATTGGGTTCCATTGCTCTGGATTATTTTGTTTTTTATACAAGGGTTCCTCACACCAAACTTCATGGGGTTAACAAGTGTCAAAAATATGACAAACTGCAAAGTTTTACAGTCTTCAACTGGCCGCGTCCAGGATTCACCAATTTCAGATGGATAGCAACTTGTTGGGGTAGGGACGAATGGGCGCTTTGGGACTGAGTACTGGGTACTAGGGAATAAAATATGAGTAAGATTTGTTTGGATTCCAATCCCCATTCACATCTCGCCCGATATCCAGTCCTAGTCTCCAACCCCCAGTCACTAGTTCAACTATTTCCCAGAAGATGGTTATTGTTATAGTTCCCCTTTCTCGATCTATCCTTGTAATTGGCTAAAAAATAATTTTGGCTTGTACACAACAGAGGAAATGACTAACTACACAATTTGGGAAATTCGTCGTCAATTGAGGGTTTAATTTGAAACACACAGGAGCGCAAAGTTTATTTGAGTATATTCACTACAAACTTAAAGCTTGGCTGTCACTAAGTTAGTGTTGTCAAGGCAAATCAGAAAATCCGTCTGACCCCTTTGGAATCGCGATCTAACTAACTTGTAATTCGCTGTATTATCGCAATTCAGGAATTTAATTTTGAGCGTAGGCGAGCATTTACCGTAGACATCGCTTTGCCTTTGCCGTTGGTGTAGGCATTTAAAATTACTAATTTGTCAAAATTTACCTGACAGACTGCGGAATTTCAGGTTAAATGTTTTAAAGTATGCACTCTGCTAGAGTTGTCGGGTATTATTCGTGACACAACAAGATCAAAAACCCTCTCGTTCCTTCGCTGGAATTGCTGGCATTGTTGCCGCAGCCACATTAATTAGTAAAGTCTTCGGTTTAGTGCGGCAGCAAGCGATCGCTGCCGCATTTGGTGTTGGTGCTGCTGCTACGGCTTATAGTTATGCCTATATTATCCCTGGCTTTCTATTGATCTTACTCGGTGGCGTCAATGGGCCATTACACAGTGCGCTCGTCAGCGTTTTAGCCAAGCGGCGGCGAGAAGAAGCGGCTCCTTTAGTGGAAACCGTGACAACGCTGGTAGGTGGAGTGCTGTTGCTGGTGACAGTGGCTCAAGTTCTATTTGCGGATGCGATCGTTGATTTAGTCGGTCATGGTTTGGAGGAAACAACCAGAGCGATCGCTATTCAACAACTCCGCATTATGGCCCCGATGGCTTTATTTGCCGGTTTAATTGGCATTGGCTTTGGTACTCTCAATACAGCCAATCAATATTGGTTACTCTCCATTAGTCCCCTATTATCTAGTATTACCGTTGTTGGCGGTCTTGCTATCTTAGCGATGCAACTGGGCAAGAATATTATTAAACCGGAGTACGCTTTAATCGGGGGAATGGTCTTAGCTTGGGGAACCTTGGCAGGAGCAATTCTCCAGTGGGTAGTGCAGCTAATTGTCCAGTGGCGGTTAGGATTAGGCACATTACGCCTGCGGTTTGATTTTAAATCCCCAGGCGTTCAAGAAGTTATCAAAATCATGACTCCGGCAACAGTTTCCTCTGGAATGATGCCAATTAATGTTGCCACTGACCTTTATTTTGCTAGTCCTATCCCTGGTGCGGCGGCAGGATTTAACTATGCCAATCTATTAGTCCAAACTCCCTTGGGGATTATTTCTAATATCATTTTACTGCCTCTATTACCGATATTTGCCAGACTATCTGGCCCCGAAAATTGGCAGGATTTAAAATTACGGATTCGCCAAGGACTTCTACTCACTGCTTTTACCATGTTACCGCTAGGGGCGCTGATGGTGGCGCTATCAGTACCCATTGTACAGGTGGTATATGAGCGCGGTGCTTTCAAGCCAGAAGCCACACAGCTAGTTTCATCCTTACTAGTAGCTTATGGAATTGGGATGTTTGTCTATTTGGGGCGTGATGTTTTGGTGCGGGTATTCTATGCTTTAGGCGATGGACAGACACCTTTTCGCATCAGTATTTTTAACATCTTGCTTAATATTTTATTAGATTGGTTTTTTGTTAAACCTTTTGGCGCTCCCGGTTTGGTATTAGCAACAGTGGGTGTAAATTGTAGCTCAATGTTAATGCTGTTATGGTTACTCGATCGCAAACTCGATGGTTTACCTTGGCGCGAGTGGAGTTTGCCGATTCTGGGTTTGGCTGGTGGTAGCGTAGTTGCTGGGGTCGCAAGCTATGGGACTTTGGTTGGTTCTCAGCAGTTGTTAGGTAAAACGGGTTTACTGATTCTGGTGTTGCAATTGTGTATATCTGGCTTCGTGGGGATTGCAGTGTTTGCGGCGATCGCTTCCTGGCTGAAAATACCAGAAGTAAATATTTTTATCTCTCGTCTACGTCAGCGCTTTTTGAAGAAATAACTGTTATCTAAATATTTCAGTTGTTACACCCAGGTGGGTGAGAAATAATTCAGCCAGTTGGGTGAACCAGGTGCGTGAGGTTACATTTTGTAAAAAAAGAGATTCTAGTACTAGAGAACATTGATTTTACCTAACTCTAGTGAGAATAACTTTATGAAACTGACAAAATTAGCTGCCTCTTTCTTTGCTGTTGCTTCCATTGTCCTCTCAGCCGGGATTGCATCTGCTCAAACAGCAGCTACTAACGGTACTAACGGTAATTACATCGGTGCTGGTGTTGCTGTTGGTGCAACCAGTGGCGGACAAGGAAACGATGAAGCACAAATTGGTGGTAATATTCAAGGACGATACGCCGTACCGAATGCACCTGTTTCACTGCGGGGTTCTGTGTTGTATGGTGGTGATGCTGCTGCAATTATGCCCATAGTGACTTATGATGCGCCCATCGCCAAAAATACTAACGTTTACTTCGGTGGTGGTTATTCCTTTGTAACTGACGAAGGTCAAAAAACTCCATTGGGCAATCGGAATTCACCTGTAGTCACCCTTGGGATTGAATCAGAAGTTAGCAAAAATGTCATTGCCTACGGCGATACTAAATGGGGTATTGACGCTTACAGAAATAGTGATGCTGATGCTGTCAGCTTCCAAGCCGGATTAGGCTATCGCTTCTAGTAATTACGAGCTAGAAAACGGCCTATTCACAAGCTAAAGCAATGCTGTTTACCAGCCGTAATCGTAATTCATTCTTTCATACCTGAGTATTCTATTCAGGTATGAATAATTTTTATTGATGATTTTGATAAAAAATGATATTGGCTAGTATTGATACTTTCTTTTAAAGTGAAATGAGTAATTGAGAATACACGTATAAGATATTACTCATGAAAAAGATTAATCCCACTCCAGAAATAGTTGGTGAAACAACTGACGTAGAATCTTGGCTGATGCGAGCGGGGCTAAGATTTTCCGACTTAGGTAACGATGCTGCAAGTATTGCAATCCGTAGACAATGGCGAGAATACCAAGCCGCAGTTCACAGATGTTGTGTAACCCTACATCAACCACCATCACGCGTTCAACTAAGCGGCGACTATGCCAGCTTGAGAATACCTGGCTCGGCATTAACTAATTGTGAGATCGATCGCCTGTCGAGTCGTCCCTAGTCCTTAGACTAATAATCCTGTTGTACGCCGTTCACTACTGGCTTAACTTGCGAAAATGGATCGGTGCCGCCACCCCAGTTAAAGTCACTAATTCGGAAGCTGATGCCGCCTAACTCCAACACCGGATTGTAACGTAAGGTGATGCCATAGGTGCGACGGCTATATTCCAAAATGTAGTCGGTGCTAGTTTCCTTACCAGTATCCAAGTTAACAGATGTTTGAAAGCCTAAGCGAAAAGGGCCGTAGATTTGCTGTGATATTCCAGCGGTCAATACTTTGTTATCAACGGAGCGGTCAAACAAAAAGGGTGATAATCCACTATTTAAGCCTTGAGAGTAACTGATATTAAAGGCGGTATAGTCGAAAAAAGGTCGGGAAAAATGGCCAATTTGCCCTTGTAAGCCAATTGTACTAGTTAGAGTACTTTGGTTATCACCATTGGTGTAATAGCTGGTAGTGCCTGTGAGGCTAGCGATCGCTAGCAAGTAAGGAACTACAGGAGTAGCGGTGTATCGTAACCCCTCACTGGCAGTGGGTGGTAATGGTTTTCCCTGCCACAGCAACAGCCCTCTACTGAGAGTTGCACTGCCTTGTAAACGACCAAGCGAAATACGATTGTTTTCCCGTACTGGTTCTAGCAAGTCTGGGCGATCGGTGTTGGCATCGATATACTGGGCACTTGCCTGGTAGTTGAGGTTGATACCACTTTTTCCTAAAGGAATCACCGGAGAGGTAATAATGCCGCCAAAACTGCTCTGGACAGTTTGAAAACCCAGAGTACCGTTGTAGAGACGATTGCGGTAGTTATATTGCACATTCAATGTGTGGGGAAGAGAAGTGCCTAATATCTGGCGCAATCCTAAATTCACCCGCAAATTATCTTCCACGTCATTCAAGTTAAAACTAGTTAATTCCCCATTTCCCTGAATTATCGTCCGTGGACTCAAAACAGAATTTATCTTGGTCTTCACAGCAAACAGTGAGCCTAAGTCACCCACGCCTTCTTGCACACCTCTCTGTAATAATAACTGGGGCGTGATCGTCCAGCGTGTTTGCTCTGTATCGATTAGTGGAAAGCCACGCTCAATATACAAACCACCCCGATCTTCTCCATCATAGCCGGGGGAGACTATTGCAGGTGAAGCGTCCCGCTCTCGGCGGTCAATAGTACGCTCATTCAACGGAATTGGTAAGGAGACTTTTTGATCCAATACCAAACGCTGTTTCTGCGTTCTGATGCGGTCTACCAAAGGTGATTCTCGCGTCAAAGTTACTTTATCTGCGCGTAATTCTAATTCTGGGGGTGAAAAAGGATCGTTGGTGATGCGGACATTGCTTGCTTGCCAGCCTTGCGGATAAAAATCAATTTGTTCAGCTTCAAACCTGAGCCGATTGACTACACCCCCTGTTTTCGATCGCGGGATGTTGCTAGCATCTGACTGACCACCAAATGTCACATTAATTCCTCCAGGGCTACTCACACCGGAAAGGGGCTGATTGGCTCGAATGCGATCGCTAGGCGGAAGTCTTGAAACTCCACCAGCACTTATAGCTGTGGGTGAAAAAGCAAAATCTGTTTGGGCTGAGGGTACGTAAATTTCTCCTCTACCATTTTCCAGTTCCCCACGATCTTGAACGAAGTTATAGGTGAAGCGTTGTCCGCGCAGTATTTGATCGCCCCGGGTTAAGGTGACGTTGCCTTCACCCGCAGCGATCAAGTTGTCCAAATTAACTTGCAAGCGATCGGCATCCACCACTGCCCCATCAAATCGCACAACTACATTACCTACAGCTGTAATAATTCGCTGTTTCTCGTCATACTCTTGCCGATCTGAAGTTACTTCTACAGTTCTTGGCCCGGCTGGCGGTGTGGTAGCTGGCGCAGTTGTACCAGATGGTTGAGCTTGTAGCTGAGTGGTATTTACTTGTGGTGTAGGCGTTGGTACTTGGCTTTGTTGCTGGACTTGAGACTTAAATTCTACAGCGATCGGCGCTGAGAGTTTGTTTGTCGGGTTACGAGACTTAAATGTTATAAGATTTTGTACTGATTGAGAACTCGGTGCAAGATCGGCAGCAGATACAGAGATATTGTCTTTTTTTAGAGACTGTTGTGCAGTAATATCGCGTTGCTGTTTTTGTTGAGTTAACTTCTCAGCTAAAATTTCCGCCTTGGATTTAACTAATTTATTGCTGTTTGTAACAGTTGGGGCGATTTGAAGAGGGCGTGGAGATTGGGCGACAAGTGGGCTTGGAGAAACTTTATAGCTAAAGCTAGAAGAGTCCAAAAAGGTTGATTTTGCTCCACCACTAGAGTTTGGAGGTAGCGTAGACGCAAAGCAGCTTGTCGTCAGACATCGCTGACCGAGTTTTTGAGAAGCTTCACCCTTTGCGTCTTCGTCTAAAGCCTTTGCTCCAACTTTTCTTTGCAAGGCAACGGCTTCTCTTTGCATCTCCCGTTTGCGCAGTGCCGACATCAGAAGTTCCGAGTGGCGGGGTTCGACGCTCGGGCTTGTCTTTGTGTCTTTTTTAACTTGGCGATTAGAGGTTGTAACCTCTTGCGTGGGATAACCAACAACCAGCGGCTGCCCCAAAAGCCCACTAGTTGCAGAACCGGGGAGTGGGGAACTTTCTGGTGGAAAGGTTTCTGGTGAATGAGGTGCAGAATAAGTTTCAGCAACTACCAAGCGATCTTGAGTTGAGTTTATCGGAGTTGACAATAAAAGATCGCTCTTAGTGTTACCCGAAATTGCCAACTGAGCCAAATTCTTGGGCTGCTTGGATTTGTCTGTCTTTTCGTGTGTTCCAGTATCTACACCTGAAAGAAACTTTGTATGACTAGCAGACGAGGCGGGATTTACAGGTTGTAAAGATTCAACGATAGGAGGCGGATTAGGTGGCAGAACTGGATGAAGCATAAGTGAGCAAAATCGGGCTAACAAACAGCCAAATGACAAAGGGAAGGATAAACATACATTTTGCCTTCCGACTGTCGCCTTCTGCTACCTACAGCAAGCTACTTGGAGAAAGAAACTTACTAAATTTTCGCTTAGTAAGTTTCCGTGGCGTTTAGTATTTTCCGCCTTCCAAAGTCGCGGATAATTTATCGCCCTTTTACTCTAAGTCCCGACGGCCGGGGTTACGAGCTGGATCGTTCGACAAAAATCCAAAGATGAAGATAGTTACGAAGAAGGCAACAACAATATAAACAGCGATTTTTAAAGTCAGCATAGAAATATCTCCAACGGGTAAAACAAAGAAAGCTTTTCTTTCAGTATCTGCAATGCAGAAAAGATAGCTACTTTATATTACCCAAATCTCGTCCCTTTTTTAGAGGACTCTGGGGACTCAAGACTAGGAATGTCTACCCTACGGTTATTGATAATGTACAAGATGTCAGTTGTCTGACTTGTAGATGCCCTTAAGAAAGATAACTCAGAGGCGTTTACCCTTGTGACGTTGACTGATGGCAAAGGTTTCCCAAAAAAGGCAACAGCTTACAGGGGATAGTTACTATTCCCCATGCCTTTCAGCAGTGCTGAGTTAGGAGTGCTGAGTTAGGAGTTATTATTTCTCCCCTGCCCCCCTGCCCCTCTGCCTCTTATACCCCATGCCCTATTTCTCAACTTGAAGCTTTGCTATATCTTTGCCAATTCGGTTTTTGATTACTCGTGCAGGTGTGCCGACAGCAACGGAAAAAGCAGGAATATCTTTATTAACAACTGCTCCTGCACCAATAACACTGCCTTTGCCGATAGTAACGCCATCTAATACTGTTACTCCATGTCCTAGCCAACAATCATCCTCAATCACAATTCCCTTGCGAGTAACACCTTGGTATTTAATCAGCTCCATCGGATCGGCAAAATTATGATTATTGGCATATATCCCTGAATGGGCAGCAATCATGCAGTGTTTACCAATTTTAATGTCTCCTGGCCCCTCAATACACACATTAGGAGCAATGAAGGTGTCTTCATCAATATGTATATACGTATCTTCTAAAGACCCGATATCAACGTTACGTTCAATCGCGACTCTATTTCCTAGATGAATTCTATTATTTTTATGTCCTCTCGCATCCATCCGCACACCCTTGAAAATATAGACTCCTGTGCCGATCTCAATACAAGAAGTACCGTTAAATTCAACACCATTTTGAATATATACTGGGCTGTCTATCTGGGCAAAAATACTACGATATCCTAAATTACGCAACTTTGGCCCGAGAAGAAGTGTTGGAATATCTCCTAACACTGTAGTTACTAAAAGTTCTTGCACGCGCTGCAATTTAGAAAAATATTGCTCGTTCTGCATGGCTACATATCTCGTTAATCAATTGTTGTTGACAGTGTTTAAAGTTGTTTTGACTGTATTCTAATCTTCTACCAATACCAATAGACTATATGTGTATTAATACATGAGCTAAGGTAGCAATATCACCAAAATTTACCAAGATTTTTAGATGGTTTTACATTGAAAAACCAAAGTTTGGCTTTGACTATGCGAGCAATTCTTGAGGTTAGATATGTAAAATTACTCAAGTAATATGCACAATTGCATTAAGTCGCTAGCAGATTTTGTACTATATGCACGTAAAATTTTGGCTTATGTTTCACAAAATCAATTAACAAAACAATTTCAGTGCATTGCTGTGTCAAAACTTAGACTCTAAATTGTCTGATGGAAAATTTGCTGGTTTAGATAGACTACTGTTTTGGTTCTCTGGCAAATTTGAAAAGCTTGCTACCGCTAACAGCACTCCTAAAGCAAATAGGGATAGTGTTGTTTGTCTTGAGGCTATTTACTCTCAAGCGGTTTTAGTTTTTTGAAACAATTCAGTTTCACAAACTATTTTGCAACAAAAAATACATTTAACTAGACTATATTCAAAGTTTAAATAAAATTTCTGCCTAGCATGACAATGTAATTATTGTTGGATTTATCTGGGTATTGATGCCCAAATAAAATCCAATTAGGGTGGATTATCTCCCACATCAGCCATCACATTGAAGTTAACCATCGGTGCAAACAAGTAAGCGCTTCCCCGACTGCTATGACGGCTTTCTTGCAACGAATTTCTAGAGTATGCTGCTCCAATCATGTTGCACACGGATGATTTACAGACTAGCCAATTCACGTTTGTAATGACATGAATGGTTTTTAAGAACAATTGTTTTTAACAATAGCACATTTTATTTTTAGTGGAACACTCTTATTAAATAAGTTGATTTCCAGATTTATTGTTGATGATAATACTGGAAATAAGTTAACTTTTTTACTAGGGCGATTTATCCGGCAGGCAAAGCCTATGCTACTCTAAAATATTTTTATACACTTAGATAGCATCCATTAAGGAGGGAGATTTAAAAATGCTGTAAGTAGTTATTGGCATTTTGGTCTATATTGTTATCGTTACTATTTTATAATTGGGCGTTAAACTCAGAATGACATTTACTATACTTGTGACACCCTCTTCGTTAAAAAGCCAAAGTAGCTGAAAATTTTTCTCTTCGCTATTACTTGTATCTAAAAATTTATAAATCACCCATTCGGGTGAGCCAAGCGGGTGATGCGTGCTTGGTACTACTCATTATAAATTTTATTAGAAGAAAGCTAAAAGTAGCTTATTTTCGAGGATAAATCTGCAAAAAAACATCTAACTTCCCAAATTGAGGTATCGATTTTAACTCACACACTTGGTTCAAATTATGGCTTTAATTAAAGAAATTGTACAAGAAGCTCTAACTATCGGCTCTTTGAGTGTTGTAGCCGAAGATCAACTGCGATCGCAGCTTCAAGGTAATTATGACTCAGAAGACCTAGATGCCTGGATCATTTTACAGCGAGCTATTGCAGCAGGTGATGTAAAACTTGAGTCGCGCCGAAAAAAAGCTTCCCCATCTCCTAAAGCCAAGGACACTTCATCAAGTATCAAACTTGCTTATCAAATGGCAGCAGAACTCGCTTATGCAGCAGCTGTAGCTCTGACAATGACAAAAAATACTAAAGATCAGCCTTCACTAGGTGCATAAAATAACACCTTTATAAGTTATCTTCCTGATTTAGTAAAATATTTAATACCAAGTAGTTAGCATAGGTGTAGCCCGCCCTAGGCATCGCTTTTCTTGATTAACTGCTTGGTAGGGCTTTCATCCGATTATTTATGGGGTTTCCCTTCTGCTTCCTGGCTTGAGAGTGCTGAGTGCTGTTAGCGTCAGCGGGGCATTTAGCCCGTGCTGAGTAAAAATCCCAGTCTTTAGAAGATTTTCATGCAAGGCTTTTGAAACTCCTTTCATCGGGACTCCCTTCATTGAGAGCGCAATTTTATTAAAAAATAATTAAAAAATTTCACCTTACCGGACACAGCTATAGGGAATTTTTACCCTCAGCCAAGACTCTCGAATTGATCCCCGGAAGCAATACTAAAATAAATATAAATTATTTATTCAAAACTAAATTTTTTTCAGTCATACATACCAGGCAATGATTAAATTTTAATATACCAAGTACATGGCTCAGAGTAAGGCATAGAATTAGAAACACCTTGGTGTAAACTTTAGCAACGAGGTTAAAAATAATTCTCAATGCTTAACAAAGTCATCGCTTTTTCACAAACTACAGTATAAAGAATTGGCAACATTGGTAAAGAGAGTAAACAATAACCATAGCTAAACTTGGAGTTTTGCCAACCTATGCAGCCAATTCGCACATTTAACGTATCCCCTTCACTACCGCCGCGACTCGAACCATTACGGCGGCTGGCATATAACTTGCACTGGGATTGGAACGTTGATACTAAAGATTTATTTCGTCGCTTAGACTCCGACCTGTGGGAGTCTAGCCATCACAACCCAGTGTTAATGTTAGGTACTATCTCTCAATCGCGGCTTCTGGAAGTTGTCGAAGATGAAGGCTTTTTAGCGCAAATGGATCGAGCTGACCGTCAGTTAGACGATTATTTGCAAGAGCGCACTTGGTATCAGAAACAACGCGAACAGAAACCGAAAGAATGCTATGCCTATTTTTCGGCGGAATTTGGACTTGTAGATTGTTTGCCCGTCTATTCTGGAGGCTTGGGCGTTCTGGCAGGGGATCACCTCAAATCTGCCAGTGACTTGGGGCTACCGCTTGTAGGTGTAGGTTTGCTGTATCAGCAAGGCTACTTTGCCCAATATCTCAATGCTGATGGCTGGCAGCAAGAACGCTATCTGCTCAACGATTTCTATAATATGCCCTTGCATCTAGAGCGCAATGCCGATGGTTCTGAACTGCGGATTGCGGTAGATTATCCAGGACGCAAGGTGTATGCCAGAGTTTGGCGCGTACAGGTGGGAACGGTTCCCTTGTATTTGATGGACACCAACATTGAACCGAACAACACTTACGACCACGACATCACAGATCAGCTATACGGTGGCGACATCGATATGCGTATCCACCAGGAAATTATGCTGGGGATCGGTGGTGTGCAAATGCTCAAAGCTTTAGGGCTGAAAGTCACCGCTTACCACATGAATGAAGGCCACGCCGCCTTCTCTGCCCTAGAACGCATCCGCTTGCTGATTCAGGAAGAGGGACTGAATTATCCCCAAGCTAGACAGGTGGTGGCTTCCAGTAATATCTTTACTACCCACACGCCAGTACCAGCAGGGATTGACTTGTTTGCTCCCGAAAAAATGTTGTACTACCTGGGGTATTATGCAGAGATATTTGGGTTGCCCAAAGAGCAATTTTTAGGACTGGGGCGCGAGAATACAGGCGATTTATCCGGGCCTTTCAGTATGGCGGTGCTGGCGCTGAAAATGGCAACATTTTCTAACGGTGTCGCCCAACTCCACGGTGTGGTGTCGCGGCAAATGTTCCAGGGCTTGTGGCAGAAAGTGCCAGTGGAGGAAGTGCCGATCGCTGCAATTACCAACGGTGTCCATGCTCGGAGTTGTGTGGCGAAATCGACTCAAGAATTGTACGATCGCTACCTCGGCCCAAATTGGTCATCAGCACCACCAGATAGCCCATTGTGGGATCGGATGGACGCCATACCCGATGAGGAATTGTGGCGCAATCACGAACGCTGCCGTTTAGATATGATTTTGTATGTGCGGGATCATTTGGTTAAACATTTGACCGATCGCGGCGCTTCTGCCTCTGAAATTTCCCAGGCACAAGAAGTTTTAGATCCTTACGCTTTCACCATTGGTTTTGCTCGTCGCTTTGCCACCTACAAACGCGCCACCCTCTGGATGCGCGATCTGGATCGGATTAAGCGGCTTCTGCTGGCTAATAAAGACCGGAAAGTGCAATTCGTGATTGCTGGGAAGGCACATCCTAAAGATATCCCCGGTAAAGAACTGATCCGCGAGATCAATCACTTTATCCGCGAACAGCACTTAGAAAAACAGGTAGTGTTTGTTCCGAATTACGACATTCACATCTCCCGGTTGATGGTTGCGGGTTGCGATATTTGGTTGAACACACCGCGTCGTCCACGGGAAGCCTCTGGTACTAGTGGCATGAAAGCGGCAATGAATGGCTTGCCAAATTTAAGTGTGCTAGATGGCTGGTGGGATGAAGCTGATTACGTCCGCACAGGCTGGGCGATTGGACATGGAGAAAATTATGACGATCCTAACTACCAAGATGAAGTAGAAGCAAATGCTCTCTACGAATTGTTAGAGAAGGAAGTTGTACCGTTATTTTATGAACATCGGGATACTGATGGTTTGCCCCGTCCGTGGGTTGCCAAAATGAAAGATGCAATTCGGTTGAATTGTCCCTTCTTTAATACAGCGCGGATGGTCGGAGAATATGCTGGGAGGGCTTATTTCCCAGCTAGCGATCGCTATCATACCCTGACTGTTGATAACTATGCTCCAGCGAAAGAACTAGCCGCTTGGAAAGAAAAACTCAGCGAACACTGGTTCAACATCAGAATCAAAGATGTTGACGTATCGGCAGCTTCAGACATTGAAGTTAACCAAACCGTTGCTGTCAAAGCCAAGGTTGACTTGGCAACTTTGACGAATAATGATGTGCAGGTGGAGTTATATCAAGGTGCGATCGATGCCAATGGTGAGATTGTCAACGCTGTGCCAGTGGTGATGGATTACCAAGGCGAAGATGGACAGCAATTGAGTATTTACACTGGTAACATCATCTATACCGCTTCTGGTTTACAAGGTTTGTCTTTGCGTGTATTGCCCAAAAATAAAAATCTGGCTAATCCTTATGAGCCAAGGTTGATTGCTTGGGCAGAGTAAGAGTGCTGAGTAGTTCTTAAATACTCAAGATTAGGCGTTGCTGATTCAAGTTTAGCAACGCCTTTTATTATGCTACGCAGTCACGCCCAAAAAATAACTACTGCTAGAATTATTCCAGTCTCAGCTTTTTTTTCAACCCGTCGAACTCACGTCATCTTAGGGGTTTCAAAGGCTATTTTTATGTCTCGCTCAAGTTTTCTAGTTACCCAAAACACACCACAGATTCAGCAAGGCATCCTCGACTTCTACCTGAAAAAGGCTGACAGGTTTCGGACGTACTTTCCAGGAGGAGAGGAGTTAAGTGGCAGCAGACCAGATTTTTTAGCGCTTGAGGAAGTGTCTGTACAACCTTGGTCAGGAATGGTGGGCTGTATAGTTGTTGAAGGCACTTTAACGTCAGCAGCAAGAGCGCTCATCCGAGAACGCGGAAAATTTGAGAAAGATGGCTGCTATCATCCTTTGCAACTATGGAGCTATGAGTTAATCAATGACACTGAGGTGTTACTGCGGATCGAAGACTTTTCGGTTTGGATGGTCTTCGCTACGCTAGATGAGCTACAGAGCTTGGAGAAACAAAAGATTCCCGTCAGTGAATGGCAAGAAATTTCTTTTGAACCTGAGGAAGGAGTGACGCCACTGCCGATGGATGAAAATGACCTAGAGCAAATCACCCAGGCAATTAAGGGAACGTTTTTTCCCAAACACAATTAACTATAAATCTACAATACCCCGGTTGATTAGTCTAGTTTACTAGGGATAAGATATTGCGACGCGATCGCAATATCTAAATCAGAAGCAAGGACTTTAAAGCAGCATACGCGAAGCCTTTGCTCAAATTCTTTGAGGGATGATAATGTATCCAGTAGTGCGATCGCCTAATACCAAATTACGTTTTTCTCCCCAATACCACCAGTATGCAGCAACATAGGCGCAAATTAAGCTATCTAGTTTATCTTCGGTTGCTTTGAGAGCTGCACCTGTGGTGGGGATTTCAAGAAGAAACAAACCGCACAGGCGCAGAGGAGGAGAGAAGGAGGGGAGAATATCAAGAAGATAATTTTGGAGTTTAATTAGTTCTAGACGGCGCTCATTGAGTCGTCCTTTTTTGTATTTGAGGATGCGTTCTAAGTTGAATAGGTTAACGATTGCTGGGTGGGGGAAGACTTCTATTTGATATCTGCTGAGTTTTTGCGGTTCTATCGTGGGGGCGTGGGCAAAGCCGCGTGATTCTAATTCTAAGCCAAAGTTGATGGTGCGATCGGCGAAGGGTAAGTTTTGATTAGCTGGATAGCATCCCGCATGATATTTGCCAAAGTATTTGTGGCTGAGTTTATCGGGGAGACGACTCCCGGTAGCGTTGGGTATAAGGGTAGGTGCATCTACGGCAATAATGGCTGGCTCATCTGGTTGGACGCTGCGATCGATCCAGGTGAGGATGTCTGCAATGGCATCTTTGCGGTCTAGATCGAGTAGTTGCAGTTGTCCATCTATCCATTCTAAACAGCACAATCCACTTGGTTGAGATTTCCAGCCCAAATCAATGCCAATAAATTTCATGATTATAACACGAATTTGCGATTATTTTCGCATTTTTGGGGAAGCATTTATCTAAGTTTACTTGCTAAAAGTTGTGATAAATAATCTTATAATCTTAAGCAGCTTGTCTTAATTTATTTTATCTGGTAATAATTTAATCAAGATTATTCCAATGAAAGTTTTATTTTTACATCCCAATTTTCCCTCACAATTTCGCAACCTAGCGATGGTTTTGGGTAAAGATCCTAATTGCCAAGTTGTCTTTGGGACAAATCGTCGGGAAGGGGAAATACCCGGCGTTTTTAAAGCTATTTATACTCCTTCTCGTGAAGCTGCACCTCAAACTCACCACTACGTTCGCAACCTGGAAAATGCTGTTCTCACCGCTCAAGCTGTCTATCGCGTAGCAGAAAAATTAAAATCCGAGGGTTTCTTTCCAGATATAGTTTATGGTCATTCTGGTTGGGGGCCAACTTTATTTATGAAAGATGTTTTCCCCAAAGCCGAATTATTGTGTTATTTCGAGTGGTTTTATCACGCTCACGGTTCCGATGCAGATTTCGATCCCAACGATCCGGTGAATGTTGATGATGAATGCCGCATCAGGGTCAAAAATGCGCCGATTTTAACGGATTTATATAGCTGCGATCGCGGTCTTTCTCCAACTAATTGGCAGCGTCAGCAGTTTCCCAAAGAATATCATAGCAAACTCACTGTAATTCATGATGGTGTCGATACCAATTATTTTGTTCCCAAACCAGGTGCAAAGTTAGTTTTACCAAGAATAAATCTGGATCTTTCTCATGTCGAAGAGTTGGTAACTTATGTAGGACGAGGAATGGAACCTTATAGAGGTTTTCCACAGTTTATGGAAACGGTAGCGCTACTTCAGCAGCGACGACCTAAATGCCACGTGGTAGTTGTCGGAGAAAATCGAGTTGCTTATGGTAAAAATCTCCCTGATGGTCAGACTTATAAACAATTAATGCTAGAAAAATTAAAATCATCTTTGGATTTATCGAGGCTGCACTTTACAGATAGGCTACCTTACAATGAGTACCTTCAGGTTTTGCAAGCTTCTTCTGCTCATGTTTATTTAACCCGTCCTTTTGTATTATCCTGGTCAATGTTAGAAGTAATGGCAGCAGGATGTTTACTAGTAGCGTCTAAGACTGCGCCAGTTTTGGAAGTCGTACAAGATGGGATGAATGGACTGTTGGTAGATTTCTTTTCTCCTCAGAATATTGCTAATAGGGTTGAAGAGGCGCTGAATAATCCCCAAGAGATGCAAGCAATTCGTGCGAAGGCGCGAGAGACAATCATCAAGCGTTATGATTTGGCAAAACTGTTACCACAGCATTTGCAATGGATGTTCGCTGGTAAAAGTTCTGATAGTTTAAAAAAGCGCCCAGTTTCTAAAGGATTTGGCAAAAATTAGTCATTGATCGTTAATCATTGGTCATTGGTCATTGGTCATTAGCCTCTTGCATAAATATTTTTGCCTCAAGCAAAGGTGCAAATAAAAGTGTTAAAATAACTAATTTTGTAAGAATTATATTAATTATTATTTATTGGTTAATGACAAATGACAAATGACAAATGACAAAGAAATATAAAAGCGATATGTAAAATGCGAATTATTTTTACCATTGCCCATTTTTTCAAACCTAGCGGTGAGGGTCGTCATGCTTCCCAACGCAAAGACCCGCAACCCCGCTTGCAGGCGTTAACTAATAGCCTTACCGCCTTACACCAATTATTTGGTAAATCTCAAAGTATTATTAACATTGCTCAACGAATAGCTTTTCCTGCTAACCAGCCGCAATCGCATGAACTAGATATTGTTATTTGTACAACCCAAGATAATCATATTTTAAACCAGCTTCCCTTACCATCCCATTTATATAAGCATCATTCTACTAATATAGAACCTCTATTTTTGGGTTTTGAGTGCCAAGCTGTTCTGCAAAGTTGTCTCGGTCAATATGATTATTACTGCTTCTTAGAAGATGACTTAATTATCCACGATCCCTGGTTTTTTATAAAATTAAATTGGTTTACTCAACAAGCAGGTGATTTAAATTTGCTCCAGCCAAATCGTTATGAAATCTCCCCTTACGGTTTGGTTCATAAAGCTTACATTGATGGGGATTTGGCTTTGCGAGTAACTGCTCCTTTTCAAAATGTGCAGGAGCAACCAGAACTCAAGGGTACAATTATGAATGCACCAATTACCTTTTGTCGTGCCCTCAATCCTCATGCAGGCTGCTATTTTTTGAATGCAAATCAGATGGCTCACTGGGCTAATCAAACTTATTTCCTTGACCGGGATATTAGTTTTGTTGGGCCTCTAGAAAGTGCTGCCACCTTGGGAATTATGAAGACATTTCGGATTTACAAAACCTCACCGGAGCAAGCAAGCTTTTTGGATATTCAACACTTTGGAACTGGATTTCTAGGGTTAATTGGAGGACAGGTGAGTTTAGCACAGAAGTAAATCAAATTTCAAAGCTTGGTTTTTGTGAGCAAAATTAATGCGATCGCTATCGATCAAAACACAATAAAAACACATTAGCGATCGGTTGATTGTTTAGCGATCTTAAATTGTGACTAATGGTTTTTCAACAGGGGTAGGCGTAACTAACGGATCAAATCCTAATTGCTCAGTAATGCGCTCTCTAGCTAAAAGGTGGTATTCCCAAAAATGCTCGCCAGCAGCACATAAACCCAAATACATATTTACGAATTGGGGCTTGGTGCGAATGATAGCCCAAAGCTGTTGCCAAAATTGACCCCGAATTTCCTGGCGTTGCCAACCTTGTCGCCAGAGTAACTGTGCAAGTAGCCGCAGTCCTTTGCCAGGTGGAAAATACAGCCACAACAGACGGCTTTGATTTTTTAGGCTGGAACTTTAGGGTTCAGAGCAACGGAAGGAAATCCCTAATTGCGACGTAAATTTGACAGTTCTATTGAGCGATCGCGTTTTTTAGTTTTAGCTTGATAACGATACCGCCACATCACAAAGCTAGTGATAAATAAAATTAAAGGTGCAACCCCGACAAATACATAAAGGATACGGGATGGAAGCCCCCAAAAGGTACCATAGTGGAGAGGAACGAAGGAGTTGAGGACGCGATCGCCCAATGATAACTTCAAACCATTATCAACACGCAAAACCTTACCACTGTATTGATCGAGATAAACATTACTATTCCCATACTCTATATTTTCCTGGGGTAGTTTCATACGAATTTGTAAAGCATTTTCTGGTCGTTCGGGGAAGTAAATGCTTTTGATAACAGCATTTGGCAAAGCAGCATTAGCAATTTTGAGTTGTTGCGTTAGTTTTAAAGTCGATTGACCAGGAATTGGTTTGGATACTGGTTCGGATAGTTTCGAGGTGAATGTAACAGCGTAAATAATCGGCTCAGTCAAATCGTAGAAGTTCCAGCAAAAGCCAGTAAAGCCAGTAAACAATAGAAAAACCACAGTGATAATGCCAGCCACTTTGTGAATGTCAAAGTTCGCACGTTTAGGATGAGCATCAAACTTGATTTTGAAGCCTGCAATCAATCTGCGCCAACCAGGCCAAAGAACCAAACCTGTGATACTAAGAATACACATTAGCAAGGCAGTAATGCCAACGATAATAATTCCGGTTTGACCTGCCATCAAGGTATAGTGCAAATTAAGCATTATCCCAATCAGGGTTTGATCCCATAGACGTTGACCCATAATTTTCCCTGTATAAGGGTTGACAAAAACCTCTGTTCTTTGACCATCAGTTGATGCCAATTGTCCTATATAGGGAGTATCTGAGGTATCTGGCAAATAAATCCGAAAAAGCTTCAAGTCAGTTCGTGCAGCATACCTAGCCTGAATTGTATCGATCGCGGACTCTGCGGATAACTGCTCTTTTTGGGGCGTAATGTGTCCATATTGTTGAGCGATGGCAAAATGGTCAAAATCTTGCTCGAACACCAACAAGCTACCTGTCAAGCCAACGATAACTAGTACCAGTCCTACTGTTAAACCAAGATAGCGGTGCAAAGTAAATGCTAAATCGCGTATTTTTTTAGAGTTCATGGTAGAAGCTGTGTGATAGTAAACAGGACTTAATCAGTTCAAAAATTGCAGGAATCAAAACTGTACAGAAAACGTTCCCAGGACTGTTAAAGGCGCACCAGGAAGCAGATAATAGCCTTGAGAATCGTAATAGCGAGTATCAAAAAGATTCTTAAAGTTCAGCCCAACCCTCCAGTTATCGCGTTTGTAGAAAATCGTGGCATCTGCACGTACATAGGAAGGTATTTTGAACGTGTTGGGGAGTGTGGCTTCGCGATCGCCAGTATAAAATAATCCTCCACCAAATCCTAATCCTCTCATACCACCGTCTTGAATTTCATAAGTCGTCCAGAGACTACCTCCAGCACCGGGAGCATTTACAAGTGTGTCACCTACAGGATTATATTGGTCACCTACACTTACAAATGCGTCGTTGACAAAGTAGGATGCAATCAGATTCCAGCCTGGTAGAATCTGTCCAGAAAGGTCAAATTCTAAACCGCGACTTTTCACCTCTCCTATAGGGATGTAATAGTCAGAGTTACCTGGAGTGGGATCGGTTGTAGCAACATTTTCTTTGGTGATATCATAGGCGGCAAAGGTCGCAGATAGCCTATCTTTAATCAGTTCGGCTTTGACTCCTACTTCATATTGAGTGCCGCGCTCCGGTGGTAGTTGAGTTCCATCTACTGTCCGCGAGTCGCTGGGATTAAACGAGCGGCTGTAGCTGGCGTAAATTGAAATCGGTTTAATCGGCTGATAAACAATGCCAACGCGAGGTGAAAAGGCTTCATTATACAACCGATCGACAGTGGCATCATCAATTGGATCTCTACCCAAAGAATCCAGCAGTTGCGCGCGATTTTTGCGGTGAATAAAGTCATACCTGCCGCCTACTAATAGCTTCAAATTTGGCAGCAATGTTACTTGATCTTGCAGATAAACGGCGATGGTATTGCGATCGAAACGATCGCGTTCTGCTGCTTCATCAAACTCTGGTGGCTGGGAAGCGCCATACACAGGATTAAATAAATCAATACTGGGAGTCAGTGAAACAGAACTTCGCAAATAATCGTAGCCACGGATATATTTATTCCACTCCAACCCCACAAGAACTTGATGTTGGATGGAACCAGTTTTGAAATTACTAATTAAATCGTTTTGTAGAGAGTAGTTTTGGTAATAAGCTGAACCGGCACCAAATCTTCGCAATACGGTACCACCATCTACTATGTTACTCGGTTGAAACGCTGATTCTTCAGAATCATTAACCGTAACGGAAAAGCCACTGCGGAACTGGATGTTTTTACTGAAGCGATGATTGACGTTAAGAAATACAGAGTTTGTCTCTTTGGAGAAATAATCGTCTGGCTCTCCTAAGAAAGGATTGCGCGGAGCTTGGAAAACGATTGGATCGGGGGTAAGACCACGATAAAAGGTGCGATCGACTTTGAGGTATTCATACTCCAGTGTCAATGTTGTCGCATCACCAATTTTGTAGGTTAATCCTGGGGCGTTGTTGCATGAATAGGGAAAAATGGTAAATTTTACTTATTCCTTCCTACCTCTACTAATCCCCTCCTAGTTTCTTAGTTGGACTATGAAGACGAAAGCCAAAACTAACTACAGAGTCCGTAACTGGCAGGAATATGATGCGGCGCTCAAGCAGCGAGGGAGTCTGGCTTTCTGGGTGAGTGAAGAAGTAATCGAACAATGGCGCAACGAAAAGAAAACAGGACGGAAAGGAGCCTCCAATTATTACAGTGACGTGGTTTTGTTGTTCTATCTGAGCCAGCCATTCTTTCACTGTTCTTGCAGAGCCGTCTAGCTCTTGTCCACCATGAATTTGAGTTACTTCCTTTGCCTGAGTTGGTTGTATAACGACAGCAATAATCAAACAGCAAATGAACCAAGATTGCGACAGCTTCATAACTCCACACACTCAACCGTATTTCTAAAAACAGAGCCGATTATTTGAGAATTATTATTATCTAACTCTATTTAGGAGAATACGGAAATTTAGGCGTTCGCATATATCTGAAACTGGATTTTTTTTCTCGCAATCGGGATTCACCTTTTGCTATCAGCCTTTGCAGCGACGATAATCTCTAGGGGTTACGCCAAATTGTCGCTTAAACAGGTAGCCAAAATGACTTATGCTTTCATATCCCACTTGAGAAGCAATTTCTGCAATCGTTAAATTAGTGCCGAGTAGTAACTGTTGTGCTTGCTCTAGCCGTAAGGATTGCACATACCCACACACCGTAGTGCCAAAAATTTCTCGAAATCCCCGTTTCAGCTTAAAGTCATTGAGTCCGATTTGTCTGGCTAGATTTAGTAGAGAAGGTGGATGCTGGAGCTTTTGATTGAGAATCGCTTTAGCATGATGTAAACGTTCAATTTCATCGGGACGAAAATATAGCGATCGCTCCAATAAAAGATTATTTTCTCTCCACTGAGCAATTTGAAGCGTCAGTAGTTCCAAAACTTTTGCTTCTAAATACATTTGTCTAAGTGTTTCTCGGAACGGACACTGCAATATTTGCTTCAGCACCAATCGCATCGCCGGCGTGATGGCTCCTAATGGCTGATGAAAACGCTCTTTTGTCGGATTTTCGAGCAACTGCTGGAGCAGAGTTGGTAATTCCTTGAAGCTACCCTCAAAACTAAAAAGTAAATCAGGATACCAATAAATACTGATACACTGCTTGCGTTGGTTCGCCGTAAAATGCTCAAACTCCCGAATCTCAGGCAAATAAAATAAGTAGTTATAACCTGCAACTTCTTCATAATCGTCCCTAACTCCAGGCACATTTGGCGTAGTGGTTCTCATTCCACCAGACAGAAAAAATTTAGATGTCAAAAAAGACGAATCATCGTGTTCGCCCTCAAGAACTACTGCTTCCGAATAATCGCTTTCTTGAATTACTAGCTCAAGGCGATCGCGCAGCATAGTCCAGTGACTACTCACTTGACCAAACCAGGTAGAAAATTTTACTTTTCCCTGATAGTGATTAAGCTGTACATCGTCACATAATTGATTAAAGTCTGTCTCGGTTAAACGAATAGTCATGATAATACTCTCAACAAGCAATTGAGAATAGTATCTATTAAGAGGCAAAGCGATAGCAACTGAAAATATTATCTAAAAAGAGTATAAGTAGGTCAGCACAATTAAAGCTAATTGGCTAGGGCTGTTCGGCTGTTCTTTGTCATTAGTCCTACTGAAATTCAGATCAAATCTGCTGTCATTACTAAATCTATAATTCTGCAACGGCCAGTTGACCTGGAAAATGTCAAAATTAAATGAGTTTTGCGTAGGCGAGTTTGGGTTGATGCAGCCTCTTGTAGATGAAGAAAAGCAAATTGTCACCACACCGCCACTTTACTAGCGTGGATTTGAGATAACTAAGTTGAAATTTATGGGCAAGCAACGTGTTCTTTCTGGAGTTCAACCAACCGGCAATTACCATCTAGGTAACTATTTGGGAGCCATTCGCAACTGGGTAGAAGGTCAGAGCGAATACGAAAATTACCTTTTTGTGGCTGATTTACACGCGATTACAGTGCCACACGACCCAAAACAGTTGGCAGCTGATACCTACACTCTTGCTGCTCTTTATCTAGCTTGTGGTCTTGATTTAAATCACTCCACCATTTTTGTTCAATCCCACGTTTCGGCCCACAGTGAACTCACTTGGTTGCTCAACTGCATTACGCCTCTAAACTGGCTGCAAGATATGATCCAGTTTAAGGAAAAGGCTGTTAAACAAGGAGAAAATGTGAGTGCAGGCTTATTGGATTACCCTGTGCTGATGGCATCTGATATTTTGCTTTACCAAGCCGATAAAGTGCCAGTGGGTGAAGACCAAAAGCAACACTTGGAATTGACACGGGATATTGCAGCTCGGTTAAATCACCAATTTGGTAAACCAGAACAACCAGTTTTGAAGTTACCAGACCCTTTGATTCGCAAAGAAGGGGCAAGGGTGATGAGTTTAGCGGACGGTACACGCAAAATGTCGAAGTCCGATCCTTCAGAGTTAAGCCGAATCAGTTTGCTAGATTCACCAGAGCAGATTCAATACAAAATTAAGCGTTGTAAAACCGATCCGATTCGGGGGCTGACTTTTGACGATCCAGCGCGTCCAGAGTGTAATAATTTGTTAACGCTCTATACATTGCTTTCAGGAAAGAAAAAGGAAGATGTGGCAGTTGAGTGTCAAGATATGGGCTGGGGACAATTCAAGCCATTGTTGACAGACACAATTATTGAGTCTCTGAAACCAATTCAAGAAAAATATCACTCGATAACGGCGGACAAAAGCTATTTGGAATCTGTGTTGCGGGATGGAGGGGAAAAAGCTAGAGCGATCGCCAATCAAACTTTATCACAAGTCAAAACGGCTTTAGGCTATTCTCTTCCTCTATAAGTTTTCACCTTTAGGTGTGATTTGTTATACCATTTAAGAAATTGAAAAGCTTAATGTTATGCATCACACCCACAGCCCCACAGGTTTAAATGACTTTCGCAGAGCTGTACAAGCAGGTAAATTTCTAGTTACTGCCGAGGTAGCACCGCCGAAGGGGGGAGATCCAGCGCACATGATTCAAATGGCGGCGACTCTTAAGGGGAGAGTTCATGCCGTCAATGTTACTGATGGTAGCCGCGCCGTGTTAAGGATGTCTTCGTTAATGGCATCGGTGATTTTATCACAGAATGGCATAGAGCCGATCTGTCAAATTGCTTGCCGCGATCGCAATCGTATCGGTTTACAAGCTGATTTGATGGGCGCTCATGCTTTAGGCATAAATAACATTTTAGCTTTGACTGGCGATCCAGTAAAATCAGGCGATCATCCAGATGCCAAAGCAGTGTTTGACTTAGAAGCGGTGCGATTGCTGCAACTGATTCGGAAGATGAATCAAGGCGTTGATTGCAATGAAAAACCCTTGACTGATGGAGCCTTAGATTTATTTGTTGGTGCAGCAGTAGATCCGCAATGTAAAAGTTGGTCGGGTTTACAAAGTCGATTTGAACGCAAAATCGAAGCCGGAGCGCAGTTTTTTCAAAGTCAATTGATTACCGATTTTGATCTGCTAGAAAAGTTTATGGATACCATTGCTGCTGGTTATAAAAAACCAATTTTGGCAGGAATATTTCTGTTGAAATCAGCAAAAAATGCCCAGTTTATTAATAGATGTGTTCCGGGTGTAAATATTCCCCAACATATTATTGATAGATTGGCAAAAGCCAAAGACCCTTTTGAGGAAGGGATTAAAATTGCCGCCGAGCAAGTGCAGATAGCGCGGCAATTATGTCAAGGAGTTCACATGATGGCGGTGAAGCGTGAAGATGCGATCGCGCCAATTTTAGATTTGGCTGGGATTGCTCCAGTGAATCAATTGGTATCTATGTAAATTAGACAATGAATCTTTTATTAAAGCAGATGGTTATTTCTATCTGCTTTTTTTGTGTTGAAACAGACGCAGTTACACTATTTTTGGTAGACTTTTAATATTCAATGTTCCCTTGACTAAATTTAGGTGCAAACTGACAAAATATTTTATAGCTTATTTCAAGCTTTTCCTAGCATATTTTTTGCCATAATTGGCGACACGACTGCCAATATCAACGCATATCAATTTGTTTCAGTCGAGCTAAAAGAAACTGCTTTCAGGATTGATGGGGTATTCATCCCCACAAGTGAAACCACAAACCAACCACTTTACTTTGTTGAAGTTCAGTTTCAATTAGACGCAAATTTTTATAGACGCTTCTTTGCCGAAATCTTCCTTTACTTACGTCAAAACGAATCAGTCAATTTTTGGCGTGCAGTTGTTATCTATCCGCAACGAAGTTTAGATCCAAACGATCGGCTACCGTATCAGCTGCTGCTAGACAGTTCACAAGTGCAACGCATTTATCTAGATGAATTAGATACGAGGGAGAACTCACTTCAAGTTGCGATCGTTAAATTAATTATCGAAAGAGAAGAGACAGCCCTTGACAAAGGTAGAGAATTGATTTTACAAGCAAGGCAACAACTGACAGATGAATCTACCAGCAAGCAAATTGTAGAATTGATAGAGACTATTCTGTTGTACAAATTTACCCGGTTAAGCCGAGAGGAGTTAGCAGAAATGTTGGGTATAGACGACGAATTCAAAAAAACACGGATGTATCAATCAATCAAGGAAGACGGCTTAGAAGAAGGTCGCCAGGAAGGTCGCCAGGAAGCTAAGTTAGAAGCTATTCCCCGATTGTTGGCATTGGGATTGAGTGTAGAACAAGTAGCGGTGGCTCTCGATTTAACGGTGGCGCAAGTAGAGCAAGCAGCCCAGAATTAGTTTATCTTATACTGGGCAGTGCTTGCCTCTAATTTAATCAGCAAGTGTAACGCTCAATAGCCTGTTTTAAACATCGCCTCTTTTTGTTTTAGCTAAACCAGAAGCGATGTCTACGACGGGCTTACGCCTACGAACTCAAAACCTGGGTTACATCTTACCGTGTTGCAGCACTTGTTGTAGATGTTGGCGAATCTCTTGTGCGTGTTCAATATCAGATTGCCGCAATTTTTGGAACAACTCTACACAAGGTTGAGAACCTACTTGTTCTGCATCTTTGATGTAGGTATCGTAAGCTTTAACAGCTTCAGCCTTATTGTGCAAAACGGTGATAAAATCATACTCCAAGTCGCTAATCGCTGTTTGAGATTGTCCGTTACCTGTATTTGTAGCCATTGCTTGAACCTCTTTTAGAATTTCTAATTAACGTTATATTCACCCTTAAAGAGCGATTCATCTTCCAAAAAGAGTATATTTCAATACGTCGGAAGTAACTTGCAAAAATAATTTCCTGATACAGCCTCATACAAAGGAGTGGGGAGTGGGAAAATACTTTTACCCACTCCCCGGTACAGACGTGATTAATCGCATCTCTCCCACTCCCCATTTTCATAACAATTTATCCAAGGGGTTGATTCTCATCACATTGACGTGAATACTGTAATTCCAACTCGTTTTGTCGTTCTCTACCTCCCCTATACACAACCGGACAAAACTTAGTGTTAGCGCTCATACAATCCATGTGTGGTGTCTTAGCGCACACCACGAGTAGTCCACCCAAAACAAATAACAAACCACAAATTGCAAGCGTATTAACCCAAGAAATTTCCAGCGCTCCGTGAACGACTACCTCTCGTAGCAAAGATACTATTGTTACCTCAACTGCTACTCCTACAGAGATACTATGTTCTTGCAAATAGACCATTAATAGTCGAAATAACTCGACTAAAATCAACACAAATAGTATTTTTGCGGTCACATGTTTATAGTCTAGTGGCTGCATGAGGGCGATTGCTATCCCCCACAATTGGATTAGCATGACGGCGAACAAACCCAAACACAAAACAATCACAATTAAGTCTTGAAAGGCTTCCATGTTGCGAACAATTGATTGCCGATCGAGCCAGCGATCGCTAAATAAAAATCGGCTTTTCTGGCGCTTTTGCATGTACATTTTTCCAATCGGGACTAGTTCAGACAACACCAGCGAGTCAACCCAATAGTTTTATCTTATGCAATATTAAGTTTTTCTGCCTCAGCGAGGTTGGTAATTGAAATTTTGTGCTTGTTGTAACAATTGCTCGGCATTTTTCGCCCACTGGGGATTTTTTTGAGCATTGTATAAATCTCTAGCAAATTGTAATACTTGTACTGCATCGCCATATTGCTGTAACTGGATAAAAACTAACCCAGCACCATAATAAGCGTTGGGATAGTTAGAGTTAGCTTCAGCTGATTTTCTAAAAGCCTCTAATGCCTCTTGTAATTTACTTTGTTGAAAAAAAATCGAGCCGAGATTGTAGTAAGCTTCTGGATACTTGGGATTAATTTTTAATGCTTGATAAAATGCACTTCTAGCTTGGTCGAGTTTACCTTGTTGGAGATAACACATCCCTATATGGTAAGGAGGTTCTGGTGCATTTTTGCTATATTCTACGGCTTTTTTAAAAGATGCGATCGCTTTCTCACAATCTCGTTGCTGTTCTCGTACTAACCCCAAGTTATAGTGGGCAAATCCGAGTTTGGGATCGAGTTTTAAGGCGTGTTGCAAGTAATCGTTAGCTAACTTGAAATTATTCCCTTCTAACAACGCTCCGCCTAAATTAGCAAAAGCTGGAGCAAATTTCGGATCGGCTTGCGTCGCTCGATAAAATGCATCCGCAGAGGGTTGTAATTGTCCCGTTTGTCGGAATGCTAACCCTAAATTATAGTGCGCTGGTGCTAATTTCGGATCTAATTTAGCTGCTTGTTTAAAGGCGGCGATCGCATCTTGTACCTTTCCCGCCTGAATTGCTTGTAAGCCTTGGTTTAACCAGTCTACGGCAGTTTTAGGATTAGATTGTGCCAACTTGAAGGCGACAGGAGGAGATAGAGCAAGAGAGGGCAAGGAAATACTCATAACCAGCAAAGTCAAACTTACCAACCCTGCTATGCGATATTTAAAGAATGATAATCTCATTGATTTTCTGACTCACAACACTTTCAGTTAAATTTACTTCATAAAAAGTTTTTTACAAAAGTTTTTGATTTGGGATAAAAATTTGTGATATTTAACTTTTCTTAAGCTAAATCTTACGACAGGCTACAATTTTTTTAACTTTCGATTAAAGGGAGGATAATAACGAATTAAAGAAGGGGAAATTTTGACTCCAGAGAACCATTTTGTTCAAATAGAATTCAGGAGTCAGGAGCCAGAATTCAGCTGGGAATTCTGTACGACTGGCAAAGAAATAAATCGGTTTAAGACCCTCGCGGACTTGCTACTGTCAAGATTTATGAATCCTGAATTCAGAATAGCTGGATTCTTCTTTAACCCTTGATATATACAGAATCATGCGGTTATAAAAAACTTACCGCAAGGGGGGTTTTATGAACGAAAAAGTAAAATCGGGTTCGCGGAACGTTGCAATTGTTGGGCCTTATTTAAGTGGAAAAACCACTTTACTAGAAAGCTTGTTATTTGTCACAGGGGCAATTTCCCGCAAAGGCAGTGTTAAGGACAGCAATACAGTAGGAGATAGTGCAGCCGAGTCGCGCGATCGCCACATGAGTGTAGAAGTCAGCGCCGCTAGCACTGAGTATAACGGCATTCGCTTCACTTTTCTTGACTGTCCGGGAAGTATAGAATTTGCCCAAGAAACGTACAATGCTTTAATCGGAGTCGATGCAGCAATTGTAGTTTGCGAACCCATCCGCGAACGAGTCCTTACCCTCGCCCCTTTATTTAAATTCCTGGACGATTGGGAAATTCCCCACCTCGTCTTCGTCAACAAAATGGATCGGGCAAATATTCATGTCCTAGAAACGTTGCACGCCCTAAAAGCAGTATCTAGCCGTCCCCTGGTAGCACATCAATTTCCGATCATGAATGGGGAAGAACTCACCGGCTTTATTGATATGGTGAGCGAACAGGCATATCAATATCATCCCGGCGCACCTGCCGATCCCATTCCCTTCCCCGAAAGTTTAAAAGAAGAAGAACATACAGCACGGGCAGAAATGCTCGAAGCCTTAGCAAATTTTGACGACCATTTACTCGAAGAACTTTTAGAAGATATCGAACCTCCTCAAGAGGAAATCCTCAAAGATTTAAAAATGGAATTAGGGGCAGATTTAGTAGTGCCCGTTTTCTTTGGTGTAGCAGAACAAGATTATGGTGTTAGACCTCTATTAGAAGCCTTGTTACGGGAAGCCCCCGAACCAGAAACCACAGCAGAACGTCGTTTAAAAAACATAAAAGGTGATACAGCTTTAGCGCAGGTATTAAAAACTTACTACACTCCCCAAGGTGGCAAACTCTCTCTAGTGCGTGTTTGGCGGGGCAAATTAACTGATGGTATCGTCCTCAATGGCATTCGCACTGGTGGAATTTACCGCCTCATGGGACAACAACAGCAGTCAGTTAACCAAGTTAGTGCTGGTGAAATTGTTGCATTGAGCCGTTTAGAAGGAATCAAGACAGGCGATACAATCTCCACAGAACAGCAGTCGGCAATAAAATTACCCAAAGCTGTAGAGTTGGAACCAGTGTATGCCCTCGCCATTACACCAGAAAAGCGCAACGATGAAGTTAAACTCAGCAGTGCTATTACCAAGTTATTAGAAGAAGACTGCTCACTTGCTTGGGAACAACACGGCGATACCCACGAAGTTATTCTTTGGGGTCAAGGCGAGATTCATTTACAAGTCGCCCTAGATAGACTGCGCCGCAAATATAACTTGCCAATGACAACCCACTTGCCGCAAGTGCCTTACAAGGAAACCATCCGCAAAACAGTGGCTTCAGTTCATGGGCGCTACAAACACCAAAGCGGTGGTCACGGACAGTTTGGTGATGTTTTTCTCGAAATCAAGCCCTTACCACGCGGTACAGGTTTTAACTTTAATGAAACTATTGTCGGTGGCGTAGTTCCTAAACAGTACATCCCCGGCGTAGAAATGGGCGTGCGAGAATTTTTGACACACGGGCCTTTGGGCTTCCCGCTAGTAGATTTGGCGGTAACTTTGACTAATGGTTCATACCACAACGTTGATAGTTCCGAACAAGCCTTTAAGCAAGCTGCGCGATTGGCAATGCAAACGGGGATACCCCAAGCCGAACCTACCCTGTTGGAACCGATTTTGCGGGTGGAAGTGACTACACCGAGCGAATTTACTTCCAAAGTGTTGCAACTATTGAGTGGCAGACGGGGGCAAATTTTAGGCTATGAGGGTAAAAACGATTGGCAAGGCTGGGATAATGTCTCTGCATACTTGCCACAAGCAGAGATGCAAAACTTTATTGTAGAGCTGCGATCGCTCACTCTTGGCGTTGGTTCCTTCCACTGGGAATATGACCATCTCCAAGAAGTACCCGAAAAGCTTGCCGAACGCGTCATTCATAGCAATGGCAATGGTAGTAACGGCAACGGCAAGTAATACCAATTTGAAAAAAGAATGCGATAAATAGACCATTTGTAGAGACGCGATTCATGAGCCAGCGCGTTGCGGGGGTTCCCCCCGTTGTAGCGACTGGCGTCGCGTCTTTACCCAAAGATGTGTTGCAATCATTAATTGAATTGGTATAATTTTTGATTTTGAATTAATTGTAAAGTAGCGTATGCCCGCCATAGGCATCGCTTCAAAGCTAAGATTCCTGACTTCTGAGAAAAGTCGGGAATCTTTTTCAATCTATAAAAGAATTCATAAACCTCTAACTTGTGTGAAATGATATGAATTTCATAAAAGCATTTGGGAATTATGTGATTAAGCATATTCGTCTTAACTACACAGAAAAAACTCATGGGCTTTATAGTATCTCTTGTAACTAGCCTAATTGCAATTCTCGTCTATCTCAATACAGATAGGATATCTGATGAAAGGTCGCGTTTAGTAATACGCACAATTATGATATTGATTGGCAGCATTGCAGTACTAAATTCTTTTTCTAGGCTTTTGGTGATTGTCCCACCTGGTAATGTCGGTGTCGTCAATTTCTTTGGTGAGGTTTCCGAAACTACTCTTAATCCTGGTGTCCACTTGCTTAACCCCTTTAGCAAGGTGCTGAATTTTTCTACTCGCCTTAAGGATATAAAGGAAAATGTAGATGCAACATCCCAAGAAGGTTTGAGCCTAAATCTTGATGTCAGTCTTCAGTACAAGCTCGATCCACAAAAGGCAGCTACAGTATATAAAACAATTGGAACTGATGAAACACAACTGGTGATTTCCAGATTCCGCTCTACTGTCCGCGCCATCACGGCAAACTACCCAGCCAATGCTATTTACTCTACCAAACGCCAAGAAATCGCCCAAAAAATTGACCAGCAACTCACCCAAGAGATACCAGCTTTGGGTTTCATCGTTGAGGAAGCTCTTTTACGAAACATCAAAATGCCTGATTCTCTACAAGCTGCAATTCAAAATAAACTGAAGACAGAGCAAGAAAATCAGCAGATGAAATTTGTTTTAGAGAAAGAGCGTCAAGAGGCAGAACGAAAGCTGATTGAAGCGCGAGGTATAGCTGATTCCCAAAAAATTCTCTCAAATGGACTTAGCAACCAAGTGCTGCAATTACGAGCGATTGAAGCCACAGAAAAGCTAGCTCAATCTAATAATTCTAAGCTGGTAATTATTGGTTCTGAAAAAGGCGCAGTACCTATTATGATCCAGCCATAAACAGGAATCTCAAAGCCCTAAAATTTTCTTATCGTGTCAATGGTTTGGTAAATAATTTTTGCTTAACTTACATCCACTGGGAAGCATTCCCCTTTTTTACAACGTTAGTCATGCAAAATAGCAACTTTTATCAAGAACTAGGCTATGAGTTATTTCTCTTGATTATTTTAACGGTGGATTTTTTTTGTCTTTTATTATTCGGAAATCCATTATGTTTTCAGAACATACTTCATCTAAATTAGTATTTAAAATTCAACCTAAGTTATCGCAGAGCATAGGAATAATTATGGTTGGAATTACATTACTTTTCTTATTAGCTACTTTGATGCTTGCACCCATTACTAAACTAAACTGTAGCCGTTTATTCCAAAACGCATCGTTTTTCAATCAAGAAAAATATACATTCCAATGCGAATTACTGGAAATTGGCTTGTTCGATAATCAAGTGAGAACAGAAGTCTTTTCGGAACTTAACTCAGTTAAAATTGAAGCTATTGATAATGAAAATAGCCATCGAGAAATCACTAAAACTTATCAATTATTCCTATCTACTGATTTAGGCAATATTCCTTTTAAAAATTTAAGCTCTTATACAAAAAACCATAAACTTGACAAATTGTACTCAATAGCTGAGTCTATAAAATATTTTATAGAAAATCCTTCAGAAAAGACTTTATCAGTTTTACAGAATGACAGTGATGGAGTCTATGCAGGTTTTAAAATTACAATATTCTTCGGTTTATTAGCGTTATTAATCATAACATTGGGAAAAGTTACAAATTGTAAATTTGATAAAGAAACTAATACTATGACGATAAACCGATATCAATGGTTCGGTAAATTAGGAAAGGAAGTTATTCAGCATTCATTAAATGAGATTAAAGATGTAAAACTAGAACGCATAGAAGGAGAAGAAAGTGGCTGGCTTTATCGAGTTATTTTTGTATTAAACTCAGATGAAATAATACCTCTAACTCAGGTTTATAGTTCTGTTTATCAAGAGAAGCAACAATTAGCTGATTGTATTAAAACTTTTCTTCAAGATAAATCAGGTAATGATAAATAATGGTAACACTTCAATTACGACAATTAAGTGTTCCGCCGGGACATAGAGTAATACTCCACGATATTAGCTGGCAAGAATTTGAGGCGATTTTAGAAGAACTTGGCGACCATCGAACCACTCGATTGGCTTACAGCCAGGGAACTCTGGAGATGAGAATGCCATTACCAAAGCATGAGAAAGCCAAAATCATCATTGGAGATTTGGTAAAAATTCTTTTGGAAGAGTTAGAAATTGACTGTGAAACATTTGGCTCAACCACTTTCAAACGTGAAGATATGGCTTTTGGTGTAGAGCCTGATGACTCTTTCTACATTCAAAATCATGCTCAAATGATTGGTAAAGAGCGAATAGACTTGAGGGTTGACCCGCCACCTGACCTTGCAATTGAAGTTGATGTTACTTCCAAAACTCAACTGGATGCTTACGAAGCATTAGGAGTTCCTGAACTGTGGCGATATGAAAATGGCAAGCTACAAATTAATATTCTTCAGGATGGCAAATACATTGAGTCTGAAATTAGTTCTATTTTTCCCAACTTGCCCACTGTTGAAGAAATTCCCCGGTTTGTCGAACAAAGCCGAACTTTAGGTAGAAGCCCAACGCTTAGGGCATTTCGTCAATGGGTAAGAAAGCAAATCAACCCAACTTAATCTAACCCTTGCTTTTTTAACAACAAATTAGCGCTATAATACTTAATACTATTTTATCTGCAACATAAGATTCTACGATAAAAAAAGGAGCCTAAGTTAGGCTCCTTAATTAAAAAACTGGTAATAGAATTGTGACTACTTAACAGTCACCTTACCGCCAGCTTCTTCGATGCGCTTCTTAGCATCTTCGGCAGCATCCTTAGCAATACCTTCTTTAACTGCCTTAGGCGCAGCTTCCACCAAATCTTTAGCTTCTTTCAGACCCAAACCGGTCAATTCGCGGACAATCTTCAGTACGGCAATCTTCTTATCAGCTGGGACTGATTCGAGAATGACTTCAAACTCAGTTTGCTCAACAGCTTCTTCAGCAGGAGCAGCAGCAGCACCAGGGCCTGCAAACGCTACGCCAACAGGTGCAGCAGCACTTACACCAAAAGCTTCTTCAATTTGCTTGACTAATTCAGAAGCTTCCAGCAAAGAAAGGGTTTTTAGTTGTTCTAAAATGTTATCGGTTGTAGCAGACATTGATATAACTCCTGTAATTTTGATTATTTATTTGTCATGGGTCATTAGTCTTTAACTATAGACTTTTGACTTTTGACTGATGAACCACGAAGTCTATTCAGCAGCAGTTTCAGTGCTACTATCACCTTCAGCAGTGCTTTCGGTGCCGCTATCTTGTACAGCAGCAGTTTCAGTACTACCACCACTTTGTTCTTGGTCGGCCACAGCCTGTAAAGCACGAGCCAGGGAACCAGGAACTTCGTTGATACCCACAGCAATCTTGGTAGCCAAGGAATTGATAGCCCCAGCAATTTGGGCGATGAGTTGTTCCTTAGATGGCAAGTCTCCTAGTACCTTGACATCAGGTTCTTTGAGTAGGCGACCTTCCAGTACACCACCGCGAAGTTCTGTCTTCTTGGTGACTTTTTGGAATTCTTGGTATGCCTTAATTGCCGATGAAAAATCATCTTTTACCAGCAAAAAGGCAGAAGAACCATTGAGCAATTCCGATAAAGGCTGCCATTTTTCATCGTCTTTGATAGCAATGCCCATTAAAGTGTTTTTCGTCACCTTACAAACAGTGCCACTGGGACGTAACCGCCGCCGTAAGTCTGTGATTTCCGAAACTGTTAGCCCCTGATAGTCAATTACCAGTGCCAGAGTTGACTCACTCAAAGTTTCTTTGAGGTCAGCAACTATTTCTTTTTTATCTTCTACTGTTCTACCCATTCCAATCTCACCTCCTTAAAACAATCGGGGAAGTGCCCTAGTTGTGTGTTTTTTCTCAACCTGAATCCAAACAACAAACCCCGGCTAACTTAGCCGGGGTTGAGTAGTAAGACTCGTGATGCCATAGTTATCACACCTTTATGGGTGGTAATTCTGACAATTAGAGTTTTAACCTCGGCAGGATATTTAAGCTGTTAGCACCTGCTGTCTCCGGCTTTGCTTATTTAATTTTGTCATTTGTCCTTTGTCATTTGTCCTTTGCCTTTACAAATGACTAATGACTAAAAATTAACTTGCTTGGCTCAGTTTCAAATCTCTTAGGGCACTGATATCAACTTTAATTGATGGCCCCATTGTGGCTGACACATAAAATGTGCGCCAATAACGGCCTTTAGCTCCTGAAGGACGGTTACGGTCAATTGTCTCCTGCAATGCCTTCAGGTTGACTAACAAATCTTCAGGCGAGAAGGTTGTCTTACCAAACATAACATGGACAATACCAGTTCGATCGGCCCGGAATTCTAATTTACCTGCTTTGAATTCTGCGATCGCACTTCCGATATCAAATGTTACGGTTCCACCCTTGGGCGATGGCATCAAACCACGCGGCCCAAGCAACTTACCCAGCTTTGCCACCTGTGGCATCACATCGGGCGTGGCAATCAGCTTGTCAAAATCCATTCTACCTTTCTGGATTTCGTCAATCAGTTCTTCCGATCCAACTATATCAGCACCAGCGTTGCTTGCTTCGTTGACCTTTTCTCCTCTGGCTATCACCGCCACGCGGACGATTTGTCCTGTACCTTTAGGCAGTGCTACCGTTGTCCGCAACTGTTGGTCTGTATACTTGGGGTCAATTCCCAACCGGATATGCGCTTCAGCAGCTTCGGTAAATTTAGCTGTTGCTGTGTCTTTAAGAAGGGCTAAAGCCTCTAGGGGTTGATAATCTTTTTCTTCTACTTTTGCTTGCAGACCCTGCAAACGACGCGATATTTTTGGCATTTGTTCTCCTGGGGTAATTCCGAAGCCTCGCCTCTCCCCCGATAATTTTTAGTTATTTGTCTTTTGTCATTTGTCCTTTGTCATTTGTGATTTGTTGATTTTTTCTAATGACTAATGACCAATGACCAATGACTAATCCGTAACTGTTACACCCATATTTTTAGCCGTTCCTGCCACAATCTTCATTGCCGCGTCGATATCGTTGGCATTGAGGTCGGGGAGTTTGGTTTGGGCTATTTCTTGCAATTGTGCTTTGGTTATTGACCCAACTTTCTTTTTGTTGGGTTCATTTGAGCCTTTTTCAACTTTCGCCGCCTTCCGAATCAGTACTGATGCGGGTGGCGTTTTGAGTACGAATGTAAAACTCCGGTCTTCAAAAACCGAAATTTCTACAGGTATCACCATTCCAGCTTGGTCTGCTGTTTTGGCGTTGTACTCTTTACAAAACATCATGATGTTGACACCATGTTGACCCAAGGCGGGACCAACTGGCGGTGCTGGGTTGGCTTTTCCAGCATTCAGGGCCAGTTTAATGACCGCCACTACTTTCTTCGCCATTTGTATTTAACTCTGTTTCTCTACCTGATTAAATTCCAATTCTACTGGTGTATCCCTGCCGAAAATTGAGAGCAAGGCTTTAAGTTTACTCCGTTCTGGAGAGACTTCAATTACCTCGCCTTCAAAGTCTTTAAATGGACCAGAAAGCACCATTATCTTATCACCAGTAGCCATGTCAATTTTGACAACAGCTTCTTGTTCGCTGGTTTGTTTGAATATACGTTCAACTTCTGAAGAACTCAGTGGTATGGGGTTGACATGACCGCGACCCTTGCTGCTACCACGTTTTTGTTCTGAACCGACAAAGTTAATTACGTGAGAGGTGTTGCGTACCACCTGCCAAGTATCATCATCCATCATCATTCGTACCAGCACATAACCAGGAAAAACTTTTTCTTCTGTATGCTGGCGACTCCCATCTTTGCGGATTTTCACCGCTGGCGTCTGCGGAATTTCTACCTGGATAATTTTGTCAGCGACATCAAAAGTTTGAATGCGTTGCTCTAAGTTAGTCTTTACACGCTTTTCACAGCCTGAAGCTACTTGTACTGCATACCAGCGTGCTTCTTTTGACGCTGCTTCTGCTGCTTCTGCTTCTGCTGTTTCTTCTGACTGCAACATTGAGTTGCGTGGTTCATCTGTTGCAAAACTCATTAGAACACCTGTTTTGCTGCCCAAGCAAACAATCCATCGACCAAGTATATCAAAGATGCGGAAAGTGCCACCATTAACAACACAGCGGCGGATTCGCTCACTATCTGTTTCCGACTGGGCCAAACTACTTTTTCAAGCTCTTCTTTGGTTCCCTGTATGAAGTTGCCAAAGCTAAACCCATTTGCTGTTTCTGGCAATTCTGCTTCACTTTTTTTGGCCACGACCGTTTATCTCCCGTTTCTTATACTAGATCCTGTTTAATTGTCATCTAGGTTTTGCAGTTTCGACTCTATTTCACTTACTGTCAGTAAAACAACTGCAATTACAATAAGTTTACCCGAAATTATTAGCGCTAACTGCTATATTAGCAGTTGCGTAATTATTTCGGGCTTTGTTTTTTTGCTCTTGAGCGCGCCCTGGAGGACTTGAACCCCCGACATCAGGTTTTGGAGACCTGCGTTCTACCAACTGAACTAAGAGCGCACAAGCTGTTTTTTATTCAGTGATTGCGCTGAACTAAATTTCAGTTTAACGCAATATGCGATTTATATCATACCTTAATTTTGCCCTTAAAACAAGTCAGCGGCAGATGCCGCTTGCAGCTTGAGATTTCTCCCATTCCTTTTCTTTTGCAGTCCGAATCACAAAGGGCGGTCAAACCGTTGCTTGATTCGGGTTGCTTTACCTACGCGATCGCGGAGATAATACAGTTTAGCACGGCGGACTTTACCGCGACGTAACACCTTAATGCTGTCAATCCGGGGAGAATGCAACAGAAATACCCGCTCAACGCCCACGCCTTGAAAAACCTTACGAACTGTAATAGTTTCGTTGATGCCGCCGTTGCGCTTGGCAATCACAACTCCCTCATAGGGTTGCACGCGGTATTTTTCGCCTTCCTTGATTTTTACTCCCACTTTTACAGTGTCGCCCACATAAATGTCGGGCACATTCGATTTTATCTGTTCCGCTTCAATGGAGCGGATAATCTCTTGAGCGTTCATAGTCTTTCTGTCTGCTTAAAAAAACTCACGATCATCAATGATAAATCGATAATCCTATTTCAGTCTACTTGTTAGGATTGATAATTGTACTGATACAACAGCTTAAAGATCGAAGCTATATTGCAGAATGCCGTACTACAAAGGAAAAATTTATGAAATTTAGCATCGTCATCAGTACCTATAATCGCTTGAATTTGCTGAAAAGAGCAATTGATTCGGCTCGTAACCAAACAATCGAGTGCGAGGTAGTTGTTGCTGACGATTGTTCTGATGATGACACCCAAACCTATCTCAAAAGCTTAGGGGATAAGGTTGTTTACCATCGTAACGAAGTAAACCTTGGTCATGCAGCAACGGTAAATGCTGGAGTTGCCAAAGCTAGCGGCGACTGGATTAAGTTTTTAGATGATGATGACTATTTAGCGCCCAACTGCATAGAAGAGATGGCAAAGGCGATCGCACTTCGTCCCGATGCTGTAATCTGCTCTTGTGTGGCGGCTCAGGTGGATGGCAATCAAGTTGAACTCTCTCGCACCCCCCAAGTTGGCCCCGGTTTAGCTTTTTATATCCCCCAAGCCGATATTCACTATGGGATGCTTTTAGAGCTTGTACCCTTTGGCACACCTGTACAAGTAGCTTGTCGACGTGATGCTTTTCTACAAAGTGGTGGTTGGGACTCCACACTCGATGCTAACTGTGATGACATCGATTCCTGGATTCGGATTGCTCGGTTTGGCGATGCTATTTTCTTCAATCAGTGTCTTGCTTACCGCACTATTTGGCCGGGTGCGTATAATCAGAAGTTTTCTTTGTCTCGGCGGTTGGCGACAAATATTTTAATGAAGGAAAAAATTTACGCTTTGGTAAATGAGCAACATCGCTCAAAGATTCCTGTCTTTCAGGATATAAAAAATTACCTAAGACTCCATTGGATTTTAGTTGCACTGAAACAAAAAAATCTCAAGAGTTTTCTTTCCATGATAGATCCATCTATACTTTCTCCTCGGTCTTGGAAGTTTTTGCTAACTGCTATTTTATCACGCCGCTCTCAGGGAAACAATTCTCAGGTTCGTAAACTTGTATTGATTGAGTTGTACTATGATGTTTGGCAAAATGCCCAGAATAAAAGCGCCAGTCTTCAAAATTTAGAATTAGATTCTGTGCCACTGGTGGACTTGCCCATGAGCGCCCAGTCGAACTCTCAGTACTAGATGAGGACGTTACTACCAATTACCAGATCGGTAGCTGTGAAATTCTTCAAAGTTGCCAATGTGGTAGTGTAATCACTCTTACCGTAATTATAATTAACTTGTGTAGAAATACCCGATTGGGCAAATAGTAGGTAGCCATCACTTACGGGATTGCTGCCAGTTTTTTATTCTCTGTTTTGACTGCTGTGTGAAATGGAATTTATATAATCTGCTGTGGTGTACTAGAGTTCGATACCAGAGTATTAAGAAATAGAAAATAAGGTTATAGCAACTTTAAATAGCAGATTCAGCCTTCAGAATTTTGGAGTTTTACCCCGATTTATTGAGCCGTTACTGAATAAGTCTTTAAGCTAAGTAACTGGTTAGAAGCGCTCTTAATCAGTAGAAAGTGGTCAATTTTACGCACTACTGACTACTTTTTAGTTGTCGCTGAAGACCTCAATAATTATGTTGATTTCTATTCAGTTACTTATCTTTATTTTTTATACACGTCTCAAAGATTATGCGAATCATACATATTTTGAACCACATTCAAGAAATAGGTAACGGTATTGTGAATGTGGCTGTGGATCTGGCTTGTCTACAGGCAAAATCTGGTTATGAAGTCGCGGTTGTTTCTGCTGGTGGAGAATACGAGGCTTTACTAGATATTTGTGGTGTCAAACATTACCACTTAGACCAAAACAGGAAACCGCTAAATACGATTAAAGCAGCTATACGTTACCGAGCGATCGCAGCTGAATTTCAGCCGGATATTGTTCATGCTCACATGATGACGGGGGTAATATTAGCACGCATTTTTAAGGGACGCAAATATGCTTTAGTTTCTACAGTCCACAATGAATTTCAGCGTGCTAGCTTGCTGATGGGTTTAGCTGACAGAGTAATTGCTGTCAGTCAGGCTGTATGTGATTCTATGATTAGGCGTGGTATTCCAGAACATAAGTTGCGAGTGGTATGTAATGGCACTTTAGGCAGTCCTCGCACTAGACAAATACAAGATTATCAACCTTTACCATTACAGCATCCAGCGATCGCCACTGTCGCTGGGATGTATCAACGCAAGGGAATTGCTGAGTTAATTGCTGCCTTTGAACAAATTGCCTCAGATTTTCCCCAAGCCCATCTTTATTTGGTAGGAAATGGCCCTGATAAACAGCTATTTGAGGCACAGGCACAAGCAACTTCTGTAAAAGAACGCATTCATTTTGAAGGCTTCCAACCAGAACCTCAACGCTATCTAATATCTTGTGATATATTTGTGCTGGCTTCTCACCGTGACCCGTGCCCTTTGGTGCTTTCGGAAGCTAGAGAAACTGGAACTGCGATCGTCGGCACTCAGGTAGACGGGATTCCTGAAGCTTTAGACAACGGGCGAGCAGGTCTTTTAGTGCCAGCAAAAGATAGTCATGCTTTAGCTGGGGTTTTAGTGCAATTACTGAGTAATGCCGAGATGCTGCAAGAGTGGAAACAGCGGGCAAAGAAAAACTTAGACAGGCTGAGTGTTGCCCGCGTCCATCAGGAAACTATGACAGTGTATCGTGAGTTAATTACAGAATGAGGGCAGGGGCATTGGGCATTGGGCATTGGGCATTGGGCATTGGGCAACAATCAATAGTTCTTCTGCCCCTGCTTCCCCTGCCCCTCTGCTCCCCTGCCCCTCTGCTTCCCCTGCTCCCCTGCTTCCCCTGCTCCCCTGCTCCCTGCCCCCCCAGTCCTCTTAACAGAGCGATCGCTTTAATCTTAAAGCTACACCTAAAGCGCCAAAAACTAGTACGCCCAAAACGTTAGTTGATTCAGGAACAGCGGTGTAATAAGAAGCCACTCTGATGGGCCCGTCTTTATCTTCTTGATCTGCTGGAATTGGTGGAATGATTCCAGCACCTGGCGCTAGATTAGGTAGGCTAGCGAATGGATTGTAAAATAGGCTTCCATTAGGGATTACGCCACCACTAAAAGTGATAGTACTACCCTTGATAGTAATGTCTTTAAAAACATCCTTAAGATCGGAGTTAACAGAGGAACCAATCTTCCCATCTCCATTAACATCTCCCCACTCGACTGGTTCATTATCAAATGGTGGAGTAGAATTCGGATTAGTATAGGACAGCGTTTTTAAATCAAAGACCAAGCTATTTATATCGTATCCGGTAGCATTTACAAAGTTATTAGCTACATCTGGAACACCATATTCTATTACTTCCCCTGGTAGAAACCCTGTAAGGGTTCTTGGTTTTTTGATATCGAGTACCTCTTGATTTTTAGTCGTCACAATGGGTTCTACAAAAATGACGGCTCTTGCTGGTGTCGAAGACAAAAAACTAATTCCTGCTGTTCCTAGAACAGACAAGGCTATTTTTGTGGCAATTCTAGTCATATTTGTGTCCTTTTGATATTGATTCGCAGAATGCTACACGGCATGGTTTAAATCAAACAGCAAAAACTCATTTTTCAACCGCTACTTATCAGCTAGATAAATAGTGGTTAATGTATGCTTGCTTCCTGAGTTGATATTTACTCATAGGTTGATTTATAAAGCAATTCTTGTAATGCTTTATCACGATAACTAGTAATTTCACGCAATCTTTATAAAAAATCCAAATTAGAACTTATGCATTGACAGATTAGACAAGATGTGAAGCATAAGTAATTATCCTGACTTTTGATGAACTGTGGTTCATTGCTGTCTTAACAGGACGCTACAACATATAGGAATCCTATTTGATTTTTGAAAAAGATTACGAGATAATACGGATGAGTT